>JAFPYR010000022.1 GCA_017412115.1 Bacteroidales bacterium
AATTGTATATTCTTTTTCGGGAGCTGATGCCAAGGTAAATTTTGGTTCGTCTTTTTCCATAGCTATCGTTTTGGTAGTCTGAGGATTGTAATATTCTACGTAATATTTTGTGTGTCCCTCGGCAGCGTTCCATATAACGGTTGCTTGACGGTTTCGCTCGTTGATTGTGTGCTTCAAGCCCGTAACAGGTACAGGTAAATGTTTGAAAATGAATGTTCTAACTTCGCTTTTGCCATTTTGAAGGAACGTAGCTTTTTCCAACGGATCATAAGCCGTAACGCGCCAACAATATTTTTGACCGATTTCAAAAGGAAATGTTGCGAGCAAAAACTGATATTTTTCGTCGAACAAATTTTCCATAGTAAAATCAGCAGGACGCTGAGCCTCAACGTTTTTGTCGCTAAAATTTTGTTTCCAAAGTTCAAATTTATAACGGTAGTTGCAACGGGTAGCGATATTTGCACCGCCGTTGTCACCACGCCAAGCAAAATTAAAAAATTGAT
Organism: Bacteroidales bacterium; assembly: GCA_017412115.1. Taxonomy (GTDB): domain Bacteria; phylum Bacteroidota; class Bacteroidia; order Bacteroidales; family UBA3824; genus UBA3824. Next base: position 504 of record JAFPYR010000022.1, read on the forward strand.
TATCAGTTTCGATTGTAAAATTTTCGTCCGGACTTGTCAATTTGGGCGGTGCAATCATCACGGATTTTAGTAAAATCTGTGCAGTATTGCTAACAATTTTTCCAGTTCTGGTGTCACGAGCGTAGATTTTTAAGATGTTTTGACCGTCTTGAAAATTTGGCTTTTTGTAATTTAAATAATACGTATTAAAAATACATTCCAAGTCCTGCCCAGTTAATGTAAGTGTCTCTCCTGCATAGAGTTGAAAGATTTTTGACGTATTTGGACTTTTGGTTTGGATATATGTTTTGCCCAAGTTTGTAACACTCATGTACAATTGTACAGGGATTACTGGTTCTTTTAAATCGTTGTTTCTCAAGATGATAGTTATCATTCCGGCATTTTTGGGCGAATAATAATCCGAAAGTTTGGCGGAATAATTTCCACAACCCAAAATACTGATATTTACCGAGTTTAAGCCTTGCGAAAATGCAACAAAAGTCAAAATCGAAATTAAAAATGTTAGCAAAAATTTTTTCATTCATTACCTCCTTTTTTCTTGTCGCCTATTATTGTAAAACCGTAACTATAATTTACGCTCAAAGTGTACCTGTTTTTTAACGCTTTTGACATCGGATTATGGATGTAACAAAAAGTCAAACCGAGATTATGCTTTTTGAACAGAGCGTAAGAAGCTGACGTTCTGACATTTGTAACAGCACTTTGCAGCGTGTCTGATTTTGTACCGGCGTATGTGTACGCTCCCGAAAGCGAAATTCCGTTTTCAAAGTTTTTCGACAAACTGCTCTTCGTCTTCACTGAAATAATATCCGCCAAGTGTTTCATAATCAGGCGGTAAGCGGTTTTGAATCGGAAAAAATTCAATATTATCGTTGAAAGCAACGTTTCCGCCAATTGTTATCGGTCTTGAATTTGTGATTGTCTCAATAGATTGTGAAAAAACTTCTGCCGGAAAAAGTATAAAAGTCGCAAAAAATATTAGCAGTAATTTACTGAATAACAGTAAGTTTTTAAGTTTAATCGAATTTGCACGTACAATCATGTTTTTTGACGGTATATTTTGGGCAGTTTGTAAACAAAAAACAGTGTTTAAACGGAATTAAAATATCGTTTAAACACTGTTTTTAATTTTATCAAGATTGCAAATTAAAGTTTAGAAAATATATTTTAAACCGATTTGACCTCTCCAACGAGAGTAGTAGTCTGCGTATGAGCGCATTTGATAATCACCTTTTTGGAGGAACTGATATTTTCCGCTCTTGTCATACTTAACGGGTGAATAATAACCCGATGTACCTGAGTAGCGTCCCCATTTTGCGCTGAACATGTTGGAAATGTTCATTACGTCAAATGAGAGTTCGATTCCGTGGGTCTGGTTGCCGACCTTGAAATTGAAGCGCTGTGCAAAATGAAAATCGAAATGGTTTTCAAATTTTTCGTTTGCGGCATAACGCTCAAAATATTCGCCTCTGTGGTCTTTCAAGTAATCCTCAGATGCAAGCCATGCTTTCAAATTAGCCCTCTGCTGCTCTTCGGTGTAACCTTTTTTGGTTTTTTCGTCGTATGTTGAAAGAAACGACATTTTGTCGATTTGCTCATCAGTAGGAATAAACATCAAGTCGTTACCGTTTTGACCGTCGCCGTTAAGGTCGCCGGAATAGTAAACACTGTAAGCCTGTCCTGAAGTTCCGGTATAGATAAGAGAAACCGTTGATGTCCAGTGTTCAGCGTAACTCTTTGAGTATGTTACGGCTGCCGTTATGCGGTGCGGAGTGTTGTATGCAGAAAATCCGAGTTCCGGATCGTTAGGATTCTGATACGTGTAATTGTATCTGTAGTTAGACTCTGCAACGCTTGAAGTTGCACTGTTAACCGATTTTGACCTCGTAAATGTGTATGATGCAGAAAGACCGAGACCGAAATTAAACTTTTTGCTGCCTTTGAATGAAACACTTGTTGAATAACCTTTGTTTGTGTTGTCAAGCAGGTAGCAGTTGTTAAGAGTTTTGTAATAATTTCCGTCGTATTGCGGTTTTTCAAGTGTGGGGCGGTCGTCAAAGTCAAGTCCTAATTTGTCGTTTACGGTCTTGCCTGTCAAATCTCTTGTCAAGTCTTTGTAAACAACATCGTTAAGCACTTTTGACAAAAGCCATTCAGCAGTAAAGTCAACTCCACCTAATGTGAAGTCAAATGCAAGATTGAATTTTAAGCTCTGCGCAAATTTGAAGTCGTCAGCAAAAACGTTAACAACCTGACTGCCGGAAGCATTCAATGTTTCGTACATTTCTGCCTGACCGTCAGGATTAATTATCAGTTTTGCATCGTTAAGATTGCCGGGGGTTTTGGTTACGGTTCTTGTTTTGTCGTTGTTGGTTTTGATTACAAAACCGTCTTCGGTCAAATCTGAGCCTCCGTAAACATTATACGTTGTAAGTTGTATACCGGTGTTTGAGAAATTGTTTGAAAGCCATACAAACGGTATTCTGCCGGTGAATATGCCGGCACCGCCGCGTAGTACGTAATCGCCTTTGCCGTCAAGTTCGTATCTGAAACCTACACGCGGCGACCATAAAGGACTGCTGCTGAGTTTCTGGTTTGTTTTTACGTTCCAGCCGTTTTGTTCTGCGTATGCATTGAAATCAGCATTTTCTTCGGGGGTGTCGAAGAACAGAGGAACGTCCATTCTTAAACCGTATGTGAGGTCAAAACGGTCGGAAACCGTCCATTTGTCCTGAACGTAAAATCCAAGTTCTGCCGCACCGAATTTCGGAGCCCAGCGTTTGTCGCCTGTTACGGCAGCGTTGGCCATACCGTAGCGGTATTGGTTAAGAGTGTTGAAATACGTTACATTGCCTTCATCGTCCGTTGAAGACGAAATGGTTTTTCCGTTGGCAAAATCGTAAAAATTTTGAGGAGACGTGAAATAATACGAGCCGTAATAATCCTGAATGAACAGGTTCTCAAATTTGTAAAATTCGTTGTGTGTACCGAAAGTTACCGTATGACAGCCGGCGTACCACGTAAGGTTGTCGGTAATCGTGAAAATATCCTGATTGAGGGCGTTAGCACCGGATGAGCGTTCAGTTCCGAAAGCTGCCGAGCCTTTGCCTACGTCTTTGATTTCAATGTACGGCGAAATTCCGTAAGGCTCTCTGTGGTCGCGAACTCTGACGTATGAGGTTTTGAATTCGTTAGAAATTTTGTCAGAAAAACGACTTTGAAGTTCTGCCGTAAAAGTGTTGGTTTTTGAGATAAAATCGTAAGCGTAGTCGTAAGCGTCAAGATAATTTGCCGAGCTTTTGCCGCTGACCTGTTTTGCATTGACCATACGCCAGCTTATTGCGGCTTTGTGTTTGGTGTTGATGTTCCAGTCAAGTTTCAAACCGGCTTTGTCTGATTTAACATAGCTGTCAGGATTTGACAAATCACCTTTATAGCCTAAGTCTTGTAAAGTAGAAAGAATTTTTTGAGCTTCCACAGGATCAGCTTTTGATGCTGCTGCTCCGACACCGTAATTGTTGGGATATTCCTTGTCGGTGTGTTCATAATTAGCGAAGAAGAAAAGTTTGTTTTTTACAATTGCACCGCCGAGGGTAAAACCTGCGCGATATTCCATTTCGTCTTCGTATTTTTCGCTGTTTTTTCCGTTCATCATTTCATAACGGCTTCCGATAAGGCTTTGATTAAGACCGTCAGCGTATACACTTCCGTGAAGAACGTTTGTACCTGATTTTGTAATAGCGTTAATAGAACCGCCTGTAAAACCGCTTTGACGAACATCAAAGGGAGCAATGCTTACTTGTATTTGGTCGAGTGATTCCAAAGAAATAGGCTGGGTTCCAGCTTGTCCGCCGTTAGAGCCGTTAGAGGTCAAACCAAAAACGTCGTTGTTCATTGCGCCGTCTACTTGAAAAGAGTTGTAACGGTTGTTAACACCGGCAAAACTCATAGCACCGTTATTAGAAGTTGCAATTTGAGGATTCAATCTTGCGGCATCGGCGATTGAGTGCGAAATCGAAGGCATGTTTTCAAGGTCTTCGGCACTTATGCGGCTTGATGCGCCTGTTTTGTTGGCATCAAACTTGTTTTTTGCCTCTACAACAACCTCTTGAAGTTCATTAACATCCTCTCCAAGTGTTGCATTCAATTTATAAGTTTCGCCTAACGAGAGATATACGTTATCGAAATCCTGAGCTTTCATACCTACAAACTGAATCGTAACTTTGTACGGTCCGCCCGGGCGCATACCTTGAATAAAGTAACGTCCTACTTCGTTGGTAATACTTGCGTACTGTGTTCCCGAGGGCGTGTGAACGGCGATAACTGTTGCGCCAGGTAGAGTTTCGTTCCCGTCTGTAACTGTACCCGTCATGGACGAAGTCGTAACTTGGGCAAAAACTGCGCTGAAACTTACTAATAATATAAGTGTCAGCATAAATAATGATTTGACTGTTCTCATATTTAAATATATTAGATATTTTTCTTAACAATTTCAAAGCCTCGTTCTTTAGCAATTTCTAATGCTAAATCATAATCATATTTTTTCTTATTATAAAGGGAAAAGTCTATTTCTGCAAAATCAGCTCCTGCATCTTGTGCGTGAAGAATATTCTCGTGACGGTAATCGGTTGAAATTCCGCACTTAATGTTAAGGGCATGACATTTTGAAAAAAAATCCATAAGTTCGGATTTGAATTTTAGTACATCAACACCGAAAGAATATTCCAATTTTGTACGCTCATCTTCTTTTATTACGATTCTCTGAGGTTTTTTTAGGGTTATTTCCCTAAAAAAACTATCACCTAAACTGCCGTACATTACTTTATTTTCCATCTTTTTGTGTTAAATTACAGAGTGCAATATTAGAAATTTTTATGTTTTTTTAATATTAAATTTTTATCACATTTTCGAGTAATTGAAAAAAAAGTATTTATTTTGCAATCGGAAAAAATTTCTGTCATTATGTCGTTAAAAAAACTTGTAGACAAAAATATGCCTTTTCTTGAGCCGCAACAAAGCGTCTTGGATGCGCTCTCTTTGATGGATGAGTACAAAGTTTCTCATTTGCCGGTTGTAATAAAAGAAAATGCAGAATATTTGGGGCTTGTCAGCGAAAATGACATTCTTGATATGGACGAAGAAAAATCTCTGGTGGAGAATCTTGCCGGGGACTTAAAGAAAATATTTATCGACGAGGACAGACATATTTTAGAGGTTTTGGAGGTAATCTCGGAAGAGAAAATTCCACTTTTGCCGGTTTTGAGCCGAAAAGAAAAATATCTCGGCGTTATAACACATCAAACTTTAATCGATAAGATGGCGGAGGCGACCTCGGCCAATCAAAAAGGCGGAATTATTGAAATTGAGACAGATGCACAGAATTATTCAGCGGCCTTGATTACGGGAATTTCCGAAAACAACTCGATGAAAGTTATGAGTCTTTTGACCCGTCCGCATGGTAACAAGGGTATTAATGCCGTTATAAAACTTAACGGTCCTGATACCTCAGGAGTTATCCAAGGGCTTGAAAGATACGGTTATAAGGTAAAAAATGTTTATCAAGGCGATTCAAAATACTCCTCTTTGTTGAAAGAAAGATACGATGCCTTGCTTAGCTATTTAAACGTATGAAAAAAATTAACAAAAAAAATGACATTTTTTTTTGTTAATTTCAAAACTTAACCGTAAATTTGCAGACCGAAAAAATGTAGTTTTTTCGCAAAGTTTTAAAGTTAAAAAAATTAATTAAAAACCATATTTTAAAAAATACGTAGAGAAAATGAAACGCACATTTCAACCTTCAATTAAGAAGCGTAAACACAAACACGGTTTCAGAGAGCGCATGAAAACCGCTAACGGTAGAAAAGTTTTAGCAGCAAGACGCAAAAAAGGCAGAAAAAAACTTACCGTATCTTCGGAAGAAACTTGCAAGGGACACTACCACCACAGCAATCATGATAACCACATGAATGAAAAACCCTACGCAAGAAAAAAATAATATCTTAAATTGATTATAAAGCGTTTTTATATCCTTGAAGATATTTAAAAAAGCCCTCAATTCACAAGCGGGATTGGGGTTTTTTGGTTTTGGTACACATTAAAAAAGAAATATTCATACTATAACAGACAATGGCAGCATTAGAAAAAATCAGAAGTCACGGCAAACTCATAGCAATATGTGTTGGCGGTGCCTTGTTGGCCTTTGTGTTAGGTGATTTCGATAGAATTTTGGCTACGCTTTTGGGCTCAGGTCAGACTACTATTGCTAAAATTAACGGCACGGGCGTCGATTATGGAGAGTTTATGGAAAACCGCGTTAAGTCGAGGGAGCAGTTTATGAAACTTGCTACCGGTAGAAATACTCTTGACGCTCAGTCTTCAAACGAGGTACGCGACTATTGTTGGGAACAGCTTGTAAGAGAAAATACTGTCGGCAAATTCCTTAGTGATCAGGGTATTCAAGCCTCTGATGCCGAACTTGTATATATGATTCAGACCGGTAACGTTACTCCTTTTATGCGTCAGGCTTTTGCTAATCCTGAAACAGGAAGAATTGACGAGGCAAGGATTAGAGCTTATATGTCTCAGACCGACCCGGAAAGCAAATTTATTTGGAAAACTTTGGAAAACGAACTTAGAGAGGCTCGTGAGTATAATAAATATCTTTCGATGATTTCTCAAGGTCTTTACGTTACTAAAGCCGAAGTTGAACAAGAATTTAAACGTCGTACTCAGTTGAGCGACATCAAATACGTTTCAGTTCCTCTTTCTGAGGTTGCTGATAACGAGGTTGCCGCAACTGAAAGCGATTTGAAAAATTATTACGAAAAAAACAAAAAACGTTTTTATCGTTCTCAGGAAACAAGGGATATTGCATACGTTAGTTTTGATGTAATTCCTACCGAAGAGGATTCAGCTGCGATTTTGAAATCAACACAGGCTATCAAAGACGAATTTGAAAAAGAAAACGTTGAAGATCTTGCTACATTTATAAATTCAAAATCAGATATTCCTTACACTGATTACAATTATTCTAAAGGTGAAATCAAAAACGAAGTTTTGGACTCACTTATTTTTAACGCTAATCAGTCTGATTTCGTTTACGGACCTTACGTTGAACAAGGTTTTTACAGACTCGCACGTTTTACCGGTTATGTAGACCGTCCTGATTCTGTAAAAGTTTCACACATTCTTTTGGCTTTCAGAAATCCTGCTGACTCGCTTTCAGTGAAAGCTAAAGCCGACAGCCTTATGACTGAAATCAGAAGGGGCGTTGATTTCAATGCTCTTGCAGTAAAGGTTTCTGACGATCAAGCCTCGGCAAGAGATAGTGGCAATCTTAATTGGGTTACCGAAGGTATCGGATATATTCCCGAATTCAAAAATGCTTGTTTTGCAACTGCAAAAGGTCAGATTGATTTGGTAAAAACAAGTTACGGTTATCACATTATAAAAGTAACTGACAGAACTGCTGTTAAGAAAAAAGCAAAAGTTGGTTTCGTTTCAGTGGAAATTCGTCCGAGCCGTCCGACATATTCGGCAGCATACGCTAAAGCAAACGAATTTGCAGGTAAAAACCGTACTAACGCTCAGTTTGAAAAAGCAATTGAAGAGGAGAAACTTATCCGTAGAATTGCTCCTAACGTTTCTGCTAACACAAATCAGATTCCGGGATTGGAAAATTCAAGAGAATTTGTACGTTGGGCTTACGACGAACAAAAATCTAAAGAAGTTTCAGAGGTTATGGAGTTAGGCGACAGATACGTTGTTGCAGCTTTGGTCGGCGTTCATGCAAAAGGCATTCCTTCATTTACCGCTGTTAAAACTCAGGTAGAGGCTCAGGTTGTTAATGATTTGAAGGCTTCTAAATTGGCTGAGAAAATGCAAGGAGCTACCTCTGTTGATGTTTTGGCTTCACAATTGGGTAAACCCGTTCAAGAGGCTCAGGCTATCAATTTTGAAATGACACAAATCCCCGGTATCGGTTTTGAACCTAAAGTTATTGCAGCTGCTTCTGCATTGCAACTCAATCAGGTTTCAGCTCCCGTGAAAGGTAACAATGCGGTTTATGTATTGCAAAATACATCGTATACGCCTTCACAGCAAATTCAGCCTCTCAACTACACTACCGATCAAAAACAGTTGAAAGACGAATTGCGTTACCGTGCATATTATCAAATCCCTGAGGCTATCACTCAGATGGTTGAAATTGATGACAGAAGGGTTAAATTCTTTTAATTGAAGAATTCTCCCAAAAAGTTAAAGAAAAATACTTTCTAAAATCACCTGTTTTTCCAAAAAATCTTGTTTGGAATGGCAGGTGATTTTTTATTTGCCGTATTTAAAAAAAATATCTACTTTTACGGGATTTTATTTAACGGGATTTTCCCCTCAGAAAAAAAATTGTGTTATGAAATTACTCAATATTATTGTTTTATCATTGACGGTATTTTTTTGTCTCGAGGTATCAGCGCAGACAGAATATCCGGGCAAAAATTTTTATGCTGCAGTCAAAAACGGAACGCGTACTTTGATAGGTGTACCGGGCGAAAATTATAAAAATAATTTTGCCGAGTATAAGATTAATGCTAAGTTTGATTCGCAAACACATATTCTTGAAGGCGAAGAAACGATATTGTATCATTACAATAGCGGCTATCCGACGAATACTATGGTGGTTAATTTGTACCGCAATATTTACAAAAAAGGTGTTCAGAGGCTTCGTCAGTGTGCTGTAGAGGATATTACGGACGAGGGTATGGAAATTCTTGACGTTCAGCAGATTCTTAAAACGGGAAAGAACTCAGACGTTTTTACGAGCATAAGCGGAACGAAACTTTTCATCACCTTGAACGGACGAATGAAAGAGGGCGAAACCGTAACCGTTTATATTAAATGGAGAAATAAAATTGCTGCAAACACTCATCACCGCGGCGGAAAATATAGAGAGAATTCATGGTTTATTCCGTATTGGTATCCTCAGATTGCCGTTTATGACGATATTTACGGCTGGGACAAAATCAATCATTCCGGAAACGAAGAGTTTCTTTTTGAGTTCGCTAATTACGACGTTAATTTGACTATTGCTGATAATCTATGTGTTTGGGCAACGGGCGAACTTCAAAACCGAGAACAGATTTTTAACAAAAATATTATCACTTTAATTGATAAGGCTTCGCGTTCTAATGCTAAAATTGATATTATAACGGCTCAAAATCGCGGAGCGGTTTTAAAAAATTCTCAAAATACATGGCATTTCAAAGCGGATTCCGTTCCTGATTTTGTTTTTGCTTGTTCTAATGAGGTCAATTGGACGATGTCCTCGTTGCAGGTTGCACCGAAAAAGCCGAGAACAAAAACTTCCGTTGTTTATTTTGACGGTAGGTTCAAAGGTGTTTTGGATATGGTTAATAAGACATTGGATTATTTGAGCAATCAGCGTCCGAATGTTCCGTATCCTTATTCGCACATGACAGTTTTTCAGGGCAGCGGCGGAATGGAGTTCCCGATGATGGTTAATGAGGATTTTGACAATAATTATGACGATGATTTTTTTACGACTTCGCATGAGGTAACTCATAGTTATTTTCCTTTTATGACGGGAATGTATCAGAACCGTTATGCTTTTATGGACGAGGGACTTACGATGTTTGTGCCGCAAATTTTTCAAAACAATAATTTTGAACATAGGGATATTATAACTTCAGCCGTTAGAAATATGCTTTATTCTCAAGGCTCTGACGATAATGTCCCCGTTATGACGCCTTCTTATTCGCAAACCGATTTGTGGGTTTATACGATTAATTCCTATTACAAACCGCAGTTGGCTTATACGTTTTTGGAAGATATTGTGGGAGAGGAGGTTATGTCAAAAATATTGAAAGAATTTACTTTGAATTGGATAGGAAAACATCCTCACCCGTATGATTTTTTCAATTTTTGCGAACACGTTTCGTCCCTTAATCTGAAAGAGTTTTTTTATTCTTGGTTTTTTATAACGGGAGTTCCTGATTTGGCTGTTATTCAGGTTAAGGATAATGTTATAACGGTAGAAAATAAAGGCTCTATAATGTTGCCTATATACTTGAAAATCAATTATAAAGACGGTACTACCGAAATTATTGAGCGAAACGCTCTTTGTTGGGCGGGCGGCAATAATGTTGTGAATATGTCTGTTAAAAAAGATATTGAATTTTTGCAAATTGGAAACGAGAGAATTCCTGATGCTGATTTAAGCAACAATAATTGGCGTGCGGATAAGTAGATGAAATAATTTTAGTTTTATAAAAATAATAATTTAAACGAAATGAATTTTAGAAAGTTAATTTTGATGTCTTTGATTTCGGTTTTTGCCTTTTCTTGGGCGAGAGCCGATGAAGGTATGTGGCTTTTGAACATGATTGGCAAAAACTACAAGCAAATGAAAGCACAAGGTTTCAAATTGAAACCGGAGGATATTTACAGCGTGCAGAAATCTTCATTGAAAGATGCAATCGTTGTTTTCGGCGGTTATTGTACCGGCGAAATCGTATCCGACAAGGGTTTGATTTTCACTAATCATCACTGCGGTTATCAAAGTATACAGCAGCACAGCTCTTTGGAACATGATTATTTGAAAGATGGTTTTTGGGCAAAATCTTTTGACGAAGAAATTCCGACTCCGGATCTTTACGTAAGTTTTCTTCAGGAAATTCGTGATGTTACCGATGAAGTAACAAACGGACTTACCTCTGATTTGGACGAGAAAAAACGTCAGGAAATTGTGAAAAACAATATTGACAAACTTACCGAAAAATACGGTAAGGATTTTCCCGGATCAGAATCTTACAAAATCGAGATAAAACCTTTCTTTGAAGGTAATGCTTATTATATGTGTATTTATCTTGTTTTCAACGATGTACGTCTTGTAGGTACGCCTCCTGATGCAATCGGAAAGTTTGGTGCTGACACCGACAACTGGATGTGGCCCAGACATACTTGCGACTTTTCGGTTTTCAGGGTTTACGCTACAAAAGACGGCAAACCTGCTGAATATTCCAAAGATAACGTTCCTTTCAAACCTAAACATCACTTGCCTATTAGTTTAAAAGGTTATAAGGAAGGTGATTTTGCAATGGTAATGGGATTTCCCGGTACAACGGTTAGATATTCAACAAGTTATGAAATTTTCAACGATATGGATGCTAACGCTTACCGTGCTAAAATCAGAGGAATCCGTCAGGATGTTTTGATGGCTGACATGGAAAAATATGACGAAATCCGAATCAAATATGCAACTAAATTTGCACATTCTTCTAATTATTGGAAAAAATCCATTGAGGCAAACAAGAGTCTTAAAGCTTTGAAAATTCCTGAATTCAAAGCAGATACCGAGAAAAAATTTACTAATTGGTACAATTCAGACCAAAACCGTAAAAAAGAATACGAAAATGTTTTGTCATCTATAAAGGAGGTTTGCGAGAGCAGCCGTGAAAATACGAAACGTTATACTTACGTTTTGGAATGTTTCTTAACGGGTATGGAATTGACAGACATTGCATACACTGTAGTTTCGGCTTTTAACGGCGATGTTGATTCCGACAAAATCGGTAACGACATCAAAACATTCTACAAAGATTATAGCAAAAGTACCGATTACAAATCTACTCTTGCTATGATTGACCTTTACAAACAGGATATTGAAGAGGAGTATTGGCCTGAATTTATAAAAGGTGCTGACACAAAAACTGTTGTTGATAATCTTTTTACCTCAAAATTTACTTCAAGAGAAGGACTTCTTTCTGTTATGGACGATGACAGCGGTGAGTTGATGAAAAACGATCCCGCTATTAAAGCTCTTTTTGATGTTTTGAATGTATATTTCAAACTTTCAGGCGAGTATAGAGCCAACAAAGAGAAACTTTCTTCGGCCCGCAGACTTTATGTCAAAGGTACTAACGAGATGAATGCCGGAGCTTTGGTTTATCCTGACGCTAATTTTACCGAGCGTATAACTTTCGGTACAGTAAAACCTTACAACCCGAAAGACGGTGTTAAAATGAGTTATTTTACCACTACGACCGGTATTTTGGAAAAAGAAATTCCGGGTGATTACGAATTTGACGTTCCTAAAAAACTCAAAAACCTTATTTTAAGCAAAGATTTCGGACGTTATCTTGACAAAGACGGTACGATGCACACTTGTTTCTTGACCAACAACGACATCACCGGCGGTAATTCAGGAAGCCCTGTAATTGATGGCAGAGGCAATCTTATCGGTTTGGCATTTGACGGCAATAGCGAATCTATGAGTTCTGACTGGATTTTTAATCCTGATTTGCAGCGTTGTATCAATGTTGATATCCGCTATGTATTGTTTATAATCGAAAAATACGGTGAATGTAAGCGACTTATTGACGAACTTACTTTTGCAAAATAAAAAAAGGGGCGGATTTTTTAGTCCGCCCTTAATTTTTTTTATTTATTATGTTCTAAAAGAAATTTCTTTACGAAAAGTCCCCATTCCGTTATGTCATGATCTTTTAACGGCAAATACGGATTTGTGTTTGGTTTTAGCATCGAACAAACTTCTTCTTTGTCAGCTAACGACCAAAAAATTTCAGCAAGATTATATGATTCAGCGAGTTCAATCCATTTACTAAATTCTTCTTCATTGATTTCACCGTTGCCGTCCGCACTCATTGCACCGCATTCTGAGATGAAAATCGGAGTACCGGCTTTTAAGGCTTTTTCCATCGTCTCTCTTAATACTTCTTTGTGCGTATTAGCGTAAAAATGAAATGTATACATCAGATTATCAATATCTTTTAACGGGTTGTGCGTTACAAGGCTAATTTGCTGACACCATTGCGGCGTGCCCATTAAAATTATATTCTGAGAATATTTTCTGATTATTTTACTGATGTTTTGAGCGTATTCTTTTAATTCCGTCCAAGACTGATTGACCGGCTCGTTGAAAAGTTCAAAAATTACATTCGGATAACTGCCGTATTTTTTTGCTTGTTTCTTAAAGAAACTTGCGGCTACTTTTGTGTTTAGTTCGTGGGCATGAAAATCAATTATGACATACAGATTTTGTTTTATTGCTTCTAAAACCACTGAATCCAAACAACTTTGAGCTTTTTGGGGGTCTTGTACATAATCATTTGAGGGTCCGATGCCTATTGAGGCTCTTACAATGTTGCAGTGCCAAGAGTTTTTCATTTCATTGACCATATTGGCAGTGTAATATTGTGACCACCAATTGTGCCACGAAAAACTTACGCCGCGTAAATGAACGATATTGCCTTTATCATCAACAATGTTAGTTCCTTTTACTTTCAAAGGCGAAACTTGAGCGTTAATACTAAAACTTATTAACGCAAAATAAATAATGCAAAATGTTTTTTTCATAATTGAGTTAATATTAAAAAATTAAATGTATATTTGCAAATATATGAAGAATTCCGTATATACACAATTTTTTCTTAAAAGGTATATACGGAATTTCTTTTTTTTCTTAAAAACTTCCGCCTGAATGTCCTCCGCCTGAAGAGCCGCGTCCGCCGTGAGATGAGCCCGAACTTTTTGGAGAATAGGTCTTGGTCGTAAATGTCTTGACGAAATCCGTGCGGTTTTGTGTCAATTTGAATGAGTTTGCTTTTTTATAATTGTTAGCACTCGTGGCTATCTGTTTCAATTTGTATTTAGAGAGGTGAGCGCCCCAAAATATTAGTCCGAAAATAACCGCAAATATAAGGCATTTCCAAAATGGAAACGAAATATCATAAAGATAATCCTCCTCAACATGCTCTATAAACCACATTATATCGTCGTAATAATTTCCTGAGTTATAACGCGCTTTCATTTCCGGGCCATAGTCTTCAAGTCTTGAACCAATAAAATCCCATTCATGTAGACTGCCGGCATCATAAATAGAATGATGATTTCTCACATTCTGGTCAATGTTTAAGAGCAACATTACGCCGTCCCGCTTGAAATCGTTGTAAGCGTAAAAGTCTTGAATAAAAGTTTCTTGCGGTGAAAATCGATTGAAAGTTGGATGGTCAACACCGTTAACGATTACGATTGCAATGCCAAGACCGGTTTTGTTGATAAATTCTTGACAGCGTCTTCTGATTTCCCTGCGTTTTGATTCTGGTAAAACATTCGCATAATCGTAAATTTTGTATGCTGTATCAACATAAGGTGTTGAAAGAATGTACTCCATATTTTCGAAGGTTGCCTCAAATTTACTAACGTAAGGATTAGCATGAGTTCTCTTTCCGATAGAGTACATGTCTTGCTGAGCAAAACTTATTGAACAGACGAGAATTAAGAATATTATTGAAAAAATTTTTTTCATTTTTTTTCCTCCTTTTTTTCTTAAAAGAAAATATAATCAATTAACGCTCCGATACCGAAGCCTAATGCCGTAAGGAATAATAAGTATAATATCGACTTTTTGGGATCAACAGGAATATCACCAATTATTTTTCCCGTCTGACCGTTCATTGCAAATGTATGCGCTTTCCCATTTACAAACGTATTGAGCATCCAAACCGGCAATAATGCATACTCTACTTTCTCTATCGTGCAGTTAATTTTTTCCGTGGGAGAGATAAGAGAGCCGTTGATTGTTGAATAGAGTGATTGTTTCAATGAATTATTCATTCTAAGACTTGCACGTTCTTGATCTTTTTCGGCTCCGACATCGTATTTTTCTGATAAGAAGCCCGATAAATACGAGTAGTTGAACGGTTCTAATTCTTCAAGTTTGAACGGCTCAATTGAGTCCATCAAATCGTCATCGAATTTTTCGCTGCCGTCAGCGGGCACTTTTTCAAATGCTTCGCTTCCTGCTCTGAGTTCGTGGTAAACGTCAGTTTTAGTATAAATGTAATCTCCTGAACGCCAAGACGTTTTATCATGTCTTTCGCCTTCAACAAGGCCTTGCGAAAAGCCGTCATAAAGCCAAAACGGAATATAAACTCCGGTTATTTTTTCTATGTTTTCTTTTTCGCCGAACTCTTTCGGTGCAAGGAAACGGCCTTTTCTCAAATTGTTATAAGCTACAATTGCATCTTCTTTGGTTTTAGAAAACGGAATGATGTATTTCGGTCGGAATTTGCCTTCGAGTCTTGATTTTAAAATTCCCGTGCTGCCGCAGTAAACGCAAAAGGTTGAAGCCGTGTTTTGATCGGCAACCATTTCAGCACCGCAATTTTGGCAGCGGTAAAGGTTGAGTTCGGGTTGTTCGGGATCGGGAGTCTCCAATTCTTCCTTGTATTCGGGCTTTTTGATGTCCGTATCTGTATCCGATTTCTGTTTCGTTAATTCCAAAATTTGCTCCCTATTGAATTCTGAACCGCAATATTCGCATTTCCACAACTTTTTTTCGGCGTTGTAGGGTAGGGGAGAATTGCAGCCGGGGCATTTTAGTACGGTTGTATCCATAAGTTAATTGTTTATTATGCTAAAATTTATTTTTTTATTATCAGCGCAATGATAATACCAAAGTTTGTTTTGACAAAAATAAAACGTTTTTTCTAAAAAACAAATTTTATTTTCCCTCGCTTGAAATTACGCAAACTTTTTTGAAAATATTTTCCTTGCCGTTTTTTTGTATAATTTTGATTAAGACAATGTAAATTCCTGTTTTGCAGCGTTTTGAATCTTCATCAAGACCGTTCCAAAAGAATTTTTCGTGTTTGCCGGAAATATAATCGGCTGTTAAAGTTTTTTTCTTGATGCCTCTTTCGTCATAAACGGAAATGTTGATAACGTTTTCAAAATCTTCAAAATTGAATTTTAACGTATAGGGATTTTCTTCATCTTCGGGGCTAAAGAGCTGATTTTCAACTATTATCATTGATGAAAAGTCTTCTTCTTTTTCTTCATCTTGTGAAAAGGAATTTTTCATGCCCGGAGTTGCAAATCCGTAACTTTCCAAACATGGTTTCCAATTTGAAGAATCCGATGAAAAATCTTCAAAACTGTTACGCTCCAAAGATATTCCGCTGATGTCGCTGAAAAAATCGCCGTACATATTTGGGGAATAACAAACCGAATCAAGAGTATTGTTTTCTGAACTTTTGAGGCTTAAAATTCCGCTTTTATAATCCAATGCCGGAAAATTTTTCAACTGAATGAAATAATTTCCGGAATTATAGTTTTCTTTAATATTCAGACTGTCAGCCGTTAAAACGAGATATTCTTGAGGTTTTAGAAATTTGAAATCCCCTATTGTGCAAGTTTTTGCGTTTGAGGTGTCATTTTTATAATAGTTCAAATTAAATTGGAAAAGTGAAATTTCGTAATCGGATTTGTTGTAAAGTTCCACAAATCTTGCGCAGCCGCTTTTGGGATAAAACAAAATTTCATTGATTATAATATCCTGATTTTTAATGATATGAAACGAAAAATTTTCTTCTGTCGGTTTCAATAAATCGGAAAACATATTTTTAACGTTTTGAATTTTTAGCGTATAGTTTTCCCCGTCTGAAAAATTTTGGTCAAAAGTTATTAAAACCATATTTTTTTGCGATGTAATTTGCGCAGTTTGAGGGCTTTGATTATTGTCCGTTAAGATAAATGACGAATTTGAAACTTCAGAAATTTCGCAGTCGAATGAAATTATAACTTGATTTTTGCTGATAGCAAACACTTTTTCGATTTGAAATTTCGGATAATTGATTTTTAGTTCATCTGTTAATTCATTTTTGCAAAAATCTGAAACCGAAAATTTTAATGTGTTTTCTCCGTATTTAAGTTGTTGATTAAAAGTAATTTGTATGTTTTCTCCGTTAATAACAGCCTCTTTTGTTTCTTTTTCGTTGAGAGAAAAAACTCCTGATTCCAAGCCTTCGGAAAAATTCAGTGAACAACTATAATTGTTTGAAATTGAAAGATTTATAAATTCCGGGCTTAAATTATCGGGATTTTTGGCATAAACGGAATTTTTTTTGCCGGGAGTGCCGCCTGAAATGTCTGAAGAGGCTTTCCAATTATTATTTTGATAACAAACATTTTCGTAATCGATTCTTTCCAACGAGTAGCCGCCGTTTTTCTTGTCGGAATCGTTGTACATTGAAACATAATAAGTTAATGAGTCGATAATTTCTCCGTTTTGATTTTTCAGTGCTAAATATTTTCCGGTAATCGTGAGTTTCTCTGCGCACGGAGATACAAGGATTTTAGAAAAAGTTTCAAACGAATTGTCATTGCAAATTATGAGATAACTTCTTTGTTTTAAGATTATTTCGTCTAAAACGAATTCTTCTTCGCCGACTTGCAAAACATAATTTTTGAGATTAAAATCTATGTCTTTGGTGTTGAAAAGTTCAATATATTTTTTTTCGGGCAGGGCAAAAGGTTTCGGATTGATGTCAGCCATGATTTCGTTGATGATAATTTCTGATTTCATGGCTTGAAGATTTTTCGGGCGTTCCACTAATTCTTGTGAAAAATTCAAGACTTTGAAACTGAATTTTTTAGCGTTGGTTTTTGAAAATTTTAATGCCGTGAACATGAATTTTGCATCGTATATATTGTCTTTATCGTCATAAACTTCTTCATTGTTGATTTTCCAAACACCTGAAAATGTGCGTGTTATTTCAATAATATTTTCAACACCCTGTTGAAAAAACTCTTCTAAAGAAAAAACTGTTTCTTGCTTTTTCCCGCTGTATTTTATTAAATTCAATGTATTGTTTTTGCCGATTTGGACACCGATGCCGTAAAAATTTTCATCATAGTTTTTTTGATTTGCAATTAAAACGAATTGAAAATTGTTTGCAGTGGTGGTGCTGAAAAGTGCGCAAAAACTTATTTTCCAAGTTGTGTTTCCTTTTTCGGGATAAAAATCTTTTAACTCCTTGAAAATTGTATCGTTGCCTGCTACTTCAGAATTGTGGGCAATGTAATTTTCTTCGGTGTTAATAAATTTTTCACCGTTTTGACACCAAGAGGAAATATTGTTGAAATTCTCCGATAAAAAATTTATTTCTTGGGCTTTCGCATTAAAAACAATTAAAACTAAAAATAAAAGAGCTCTGAGTTTCATAGTTTTTCTTTTAAAAAAAATTACCGTTTTGAAAATTTACAATCTTTTGAAACGTTTTGTTCAATTTTAGGATTTCCTGTTAAAACTATATGCGAACGTTCTGAGGCTGTGATGTTTAGTGTTTCTTTTGTGTTGAAAAAAACATCAGAATTTCCTGAAATTTTTGCTATGGAATTTTTTGCATTCAGCCGTAACCCTTCAAAACGGCTCAGCCCCGAAACTATCAAATTCAATTTTTCGGTTTTGCCTTCTATGCTGACAATTGAGCCGCCTTCAACGATAATTTCGGAATTGTCAGCCTCAAAACTTGAAAATTCTATTTTGGCGGAATCCGCTGAAAGTTTTGTTGTGCGGAAGTTTCCTTTGAGATAACTTTCAGAGCCGGATTTCAAAAACAATCCGAAGGCTTGTGCTGAAATTTCTCCCGAAAATTCAGAATTCTTTTCCACTTTCAAAATGATTTTTTTAGTATTAAAACCGTTTATAAAATCTGCTGAAACATAATCTGTTATAGTAATATTTTCAACTTTGGAATTAAGATAAAGATTTATTTTGGGTCTCGAACTTTCTCCTTTTACTTTGGTATCTCCATGAACGTCCATTTGCATTTTTTGTATTCTGAAAATGTTAAGAACGCCTTTTTTGAATTTTACCGAGATGTTTTTATCGGAGGTTTCGTATGAGTTTTTGTCGGCTTTATAGATTTTTACGGATATAGAATCCGAGATTATAATCCGCTGACAATCAGCTAATTTTTTTTGAGCATTTAAATTCAATGCGCAAAAAAACGTCATTATAAGTGATAAAAATTTCTTCATTTTTTTCTTTGCTAAATTTTTCTTATTTTTGTCGCTCATTCAAAATAAATTATGTTAGAAATTTGCAGTATAGCCTCAGGCAGCAACGGAAATTGTTATTATATCGGCAACGAAACCGACGCTATCGTAATTGATTGCGGTATTTTTTATACGAGTCTTTTAACGCGTGCTGAAAAAGCCGGGATTGATGTTAAAAAAATTCGTGCCGTCCTTGTCAGCCACGAGCACAGCGACCATGTGCGCGGCGTTAAAACGATTGCCAATAAACTCAATTTGCCGATTTATTTCACACCGAAAACTTACGCTAAAACTTACAAAAAGCACAAACCCGAATATTTCAAAGCTTTATCGACGCAAGAGCCGGTAGAGATTTTCGGTTTCATGGTTTATACCTTCCCAAAATATCATGACGCCGTAGATGCAGTAAGTTTCCGCATTGAATATCAAGGCGTTAATATCGGTGTTATGACTGACATCGGTGTTGCTGACGTAACGCTTTGCAAGGAGTTTTCAAAATGTCAGGCTGTATTTTTGGAGAGCAATTACGACGAAGAAATGCTTCAAAACGGTCCTTATCCGAAAATTCTCAAAGACCGTGTTGCCTCTAATGTCGGACATCTTTCTAACTCTCAAGCCTTTGCATTAGTCAGGGATTTTGCTGCTGAAGATTTACGTTATATAATTTTTTCGCATATTTCGCAGGAGAACAATACTTCAGAAAAAGTCCTTGAAAAGTTTTCGGTTTTCAAGGACAAATATTCTTTGGTTATTGCGCCGAGATTCGACCCAAGCGAAAAGCTGATTATCAATTAATTAACGATATCCAATTCTTTAATTAAATTGTCGGCGCCGCCGAGTTTTTCTATTAAGAACAATACATAACGGATGTCAACGGAAATATTTCGGCAGATTTCTTTGTTGTACATAATGTCGCTCATCGTACCTTCCCAGCAACGGTCAAAATTTATTCCGATGAGTTCGCCGTTTGCATTAACGACAGGACTGCCGGAATTGCCGCCCGTGGTGTGGTTTGTGGCGATAAAACAAACGTGAAGCTTGCCGTCTTTGTCTGAGTATCTGCCGTAATCTTTTGATTGATAAAGTTTTTTAAGCTTTTCAGGAACGTTATAATCATAGATTTGGGGATTATCTTTTTCGATAACACCGTCAAGGGTAGTGTAATAATTATAAACTACACCATCTCTTGGAATATAACCGTCAACTTTTCCGAAAGTAAAGCGCAATGTTGAATTTGCATCGGGAAACTTTATACTCTCGGGGCTTAATTTCATTAAAAGTGCCTGATAATCTTTGTCTAATTTTTCCGTTTGAGATTCAAAGGCGTTAATTTCAGGCATAATTTGCTGTAAATAAATCCTTATTAACTCGAAATAATATTTTATTCCGACATCGTTTTTTATTAATTCAACAAAATCCGAAATGTTTTTTTCAAACTTTTTGGAATTTTTTTCCAAATAAACATATTTCGCGACTAAGTTTTTCAACCTTGTTGAATCCGATAAAACAGAATTTTTATAATAATAATTTACAAAATCTTCTGCTGTTTTGAGTGCGTTAGCCGAACAAATTCCTTTTAACTCTTCCGGCAAAAATTCAGCACATGAGTCAGAATAAATTTGGTAAAGCGCCGTGAAAATTTTTCTTTCCAACGCGCTGTCCCTTGAAGAGAAAAAAGAAAGTGTCTTTCCTAAAATCTCTTGCGCCTGATTTACAACGGCTTGCGGTGAGGTTTCAGTATCAATTCGGGTTAGAGCAAAGGCTTTTTCTCCGATTTTGAATTGCGCTGTCTGATAAACGGATTCATAAAAATATGCGTCCGCCATTATGAATTTATATTTTTCAGAGTAGATTTTTTCGTATTCTGACAAAATATTTTTAGCATCAGAATCAGATTTCAAAGCGTTTTCCGAAAGAATTTTTTTATTAACGGCATCAAAACGGTTTAAGCCCAAAACCGAACCTTCCCATTTCTTTTTAGCGTTTTCAGCTCCGGCGTAAATTGAGGTGTATTTCAAGCGGACTTGTCTGTCTGCGTTGATAGCCTCTGACATTAACGTCATTCTTGTCTGACGGCAAAAAATTCTTGCGGGATAATTTTGGTCTTTGTAAGCTTTAACGGCAACTGCCGGCAGATATTCCTCTGTTGTTCCCGGAAAACCGAAAACCATCGTAAAGTCGTCTTTTTCAACTCCTTTGAGCGAAATTTTGAAATGATGTTTAGGTTTGTAAGGAACATTATCTTTGGAATAATCGGTTGTCGGATTGTTGTTTTTGTCAGCATAAATTCGAAAAACCGAAAAGTCGCCGCCATGACGGGGCCACATCCAGTTGTCGGTATCTCCGCCGAAATTTCCGACGGCCGAGGGCGGTGCCCCAACCAAACGGACATCGTTAAAACTCTTATAAACAAACATATACCAGAGGTTTCCGGCATAAAGTTTTTCAACGGTAAATTCAAAAACGCCTTCTAATGAATTTTCGTATTCTTTAACGGCTTTTTTTCTTTCTTCTTCATCTGAAGGCAGTTCAATCATTCTGTCCAAAATCTTGACGTTCAGACCTTTGCACGGTATCTCCTGAGAAAGACTTTTAGCCCAAAAACCGTCCGTTAGATAATCGTGTTCAAGAGTTGAATGAGATACTATTTCGCCGCGTCCGCAGTGATGATTAGTCAATAAAAGACCTTGTGACGAAACTATTTCGCCTGTGCAGCCGCCTCCAAAGAGTACAACGGCATCTTTCATGCAGGCTTTATTAACAGAATAAACATCTTCGGCAGCGAGTTTAAAACCGCCATTTTGCATGTCTTTTATGTGATTTTCGATTAACGCGGGCAACCACATACCGCCTTGACCGAAAACGTTATTGGCGGTTATCAGTGCTAAAAAAAATATAAAAAATTTTCTCATTCTTGATGTCTGCCTTTTAAAACATCCACTACGTCTTCTATTTTTTTGCCTTTTGCGCTCAACAGAACTACGGTATGATACAGTAAATCAGCGGCTTCGTTTAAGAATAAAGAATCGTTGTCGTTTTTGCTTGCGATAACGAGTTCCACAGCCTCTTCGCCTACTTTTTTAGATATTTTGTCAATACCCTCTCTAAAAAGTTTTGTTGTATAACTTCCGGCGGGGCGGTCTTGATTTCGTTTGTCGATAAATTTTTGAAGATAGGATAAGAATCCGATATTGCTTTCTTCAAAATTGAAACACGAGGTTGTGCCTTTATGACATGTAGGTCCGTCGGCTTTAGCTTTAATTAAGATAGTGTCGTTGTCGCAATCGGTGAAAATTTCTTTTACGTGTAAGAAATTACCGCTTGTTTCGCCTTTAGTCCAAAGGCAGTTTCTACTGCGCGACCAAAAAGTTACTTTTTTTGTTTCAATTGTTTTTTTGTAACTTTCTTCGTTCATGTATCCTAACATCAGCACTTGAAGTGTCTGATAATCTTGTATAACGGCAGGAACTAAACCGCCTTGTTTTTTGAAATCTAACATTTTGAATATTATTAAATAGTTTTTGCAAAGGTAGAAAAACGGAGTGAATTTTTCAAAATTCCTTTTTGTTTTTTATGATATAAATTGAACATTATTGATTTTTGGGCATAAAAAAAGGAAACCGTCGTCAAATTTATTACGGTTTCCTTTTCGAGTGTAAATTTTTTTGTTTTTAACGATTCTTTCCGGGCGCGTTGAAATTAATTTTCCATGCGCTTCGATTTCCCGTTCTCTGTCAGCTTTTTTCACGGCTGATAGAAAATCTGGGTGTTTAATTTTCTTTTTCTTACCCATTTTTTATAATAATTATTAATGTTATGACACCGCAAAAGTATAAAATAGTGTGTAATAATCCAAAGGTGAAAATCGATAAAAATTGATTTTTGAGGACTTTCCCACTCTGGTAAAGTCGATAAAAATTGATTTTTGGGGACTTTACCACTCTGGTAAAATCGATAAAAATTGATTTTTGGGGACTTTACCAGTCTGGTAAAATCGATAAAAATTGATTTTTGAGGACTTTACCACTCTGGTAAAATCGATA
>JAFPYR010000003.1 GCA_017412115.1 Bacteroidales bacterium
ATGAAAATTGAGAATTGAAAATTGAAAAATTATTAAGAATTATTTTAAGTTAGAATGTTCTATTTTTTTGTAAATTTGCGCATCAAAAAATGGACATAAAATGCGGCATAATAGGGATATCATAAGAATTTCGGTTTTGGAACCGTCAAAAATTTTGCATGCCGGAGTAATTTCGGTGATAAAAGAGACAGTGGATTGTGAGGTCGTTTTTCAAGAGTTTTTGCATGAAAATTTTGCAGCTAATTTGGAAGAATTTTCTCCTGATGTTATTATCATAAACCCTTATTATTCAGAGTATTATAACTTAAAACAACTAAAATCTTCCCTTGCGAAAAAAATCATGAAACCGGTTCATTTCGTTTCATTAAATACGGGAATTGTTCCGGAAACGGTTTTGAGTTGTTTTGAGTCGGTGATTTCGCTTTATGACGACCCAAAAGATATACATTTAATGCTCGATAAATTAATGGGTTACGACAAGCATTACGGTTCTTCGGACGACCTAACGGAAAGGGAGAAAGAAATTATCCGCTATGTAGTAAGAGGAAAATCGAACAAAGAAATTTCAGCGGATATGAATATTTCGGTTTACACCGTTTCAACGCACAGGCGGAATATTTCTAAAAAACTTCAAATACATTCGGCAACCGCAATGACGATTTATGCGATTTCCAACAATTTAGTGTCTATCAACGAAGTAAAAAGTTTATAATGGCCTCTAAAATCAAAGACATGACAACGGGAAGACCGTTCCCGCTCATCTTGAAATTTGCGTTGCCTTTAATGCTCGGCAATCTTTTGCAACAGACTTATTCTTTGACTGATGCCGCAATTGTCGGAAAATATCTCAATATAGAATCGCTTGCCGCGATAGGTGCTTCGTCTTCGGTTTTGTTTTTTATTTTAGGCTTTTGCAACGGTTGTTGCAGCGGTTTTGCTATTCCGATTGCTCAAAAATTCGGAGCAAAGGATTATTCCATGATGCGGTGTTTTGTTAATAACGGCTTAAAAATTTCAGTTGTTATTTCTCTGATTGTTACGCTTGTTACGTGTTTGATGTGCAAAAAAATTCTGATTTGGCTTAATACCCCGACAGAGATTTTGGACGGAGCGTACATTTATCTTTTGATAACCTTTGCTGGCATTCCCGCAACATTTTTTTATAATTTGCTTTCTGCGGTTATAAGGGCGTTAGGCGATAGTAAAACGCCGTTTTATTTCCTTATAATTACAACCGTACTCAACATTGTTTTGGATTTCCTTTTTATTTTGGGATTAAAATTAGGAGTCTCGGGAGCGGCTTTGGCGACATTGGTTTCGCAGGCGGTTTCGGTTTTGCTGTGCTTTCGTTATATGAAAAGAAACTTTCCGATTTTGAAATCCGAGGCTTTTGAAAAACGCGTTAAATGGCAGTATGTCAAACATTTACTTAATGCCGGAGTGCCGATGGGGCTTCAGTTTTCGATTACTGCAATAGGCTCTATGATGCTTCAGAACGCTAACAACAGCCTTGGAACGGTTTGTGTTGCTGCTTTTACGGCTGCAATGCGAATCAAAATGTTTTTTATCTGCGTTCTTGACAATCTCGGAATTGCGATGGCAACTTATTGCGGTCAAAATTACGGTGCAAAAAAGACGGAAAGAATTTTAACGGGAATAAAAGATTCTGCAATTATGATGACGGTTTATTCTGCCGTTATGTTTTTTGTTTTGTGGTTTTTTGCGCGTCAAATGGGAGAGTGGTTTATGGATTCTTCTGAAATTCAGGTACTTGATAATACGGAATTGTTTTTGAGAATTTCAGTAAGTTTTTATCTTGCATTAGGTACTTTGTCGATTTTGAGGTGTTCGATTCAAGGAGTCGGTTTTACGAAACTTTCCATGTTTAGCGGCGTTGCTGAAATGATTGCGAGGGTTTGCATAAGTCTTTTTGTAGTGCCTGTATATGGTTTTAAGGGCGTTTGTTTTGGCGATCCGATTGCATGGTGTTCGGCTGACTTGTTTTTGATTCCGGCATTTTGGTTTGTTTTTAAGAAAATCAGTGCTAAAAAATAAAAAAAACGGGGCGGAAAATTATAATTCTACATACCCCGTTTTACACATTGTACAACTAAAAATTCATTTATTCAAATGTCAGACTGCCTAAAATTCTCCCTGCATTTTCAGCCTGCTCTTCTGTCAATAACATCATAACCGCAACGCAAACTTTTGATACTGAACTTGTTGCTAAAGCTATAATTCCCAATCTTGAAGAATCTTGTTTTGAGATTGCAACAACAAAAATACCCTCGCAATTTGTCCCCTTAAATTTTCTGCTTTTTGAATTTGATAAATCAAGCTGTAAATTTTCAGCCATTGTTTTGAAAACATTCATAGCATCCTCTTCCGAAAATTCATTGTATTCGTAAGGTACTAAACCTATTCCGATATTCTCGTTTTCAGCTCTGAAAGTCTCTTGAGTGTTTTCCAAAACTTCCATATTTTCGGGAACAGTAAACGATAATTGATATTGTTCCCATTTGTAAGTGTCTTGAGCTAATCCGAATGAGAAGGCTGTTAAGGCACAAATTACTGTTAAAAAAAATTTTTTCATCATTTTATAGAATTTTTTTACGGTTGATAAATCGTATTTGTTACCAATAAGATTTCAAATATGGAAAATTCCATAATTTTTTTTTGAAAAAAATCTATTATCGTGAAAGAGAGAAAAAAGTTCTTACCAAATCTCGTTTTTTTTAGGCGATTTGGTAAAAACTTTTTTAGACGTTAGTATTGATAATCAGTTATATAATACTTTTTAACAAAATAAAATAAGAAAAAGTTCTTACCAAATCTCGTTTTTTTTAGGCGATTTGGTACAAACTTTTGAAAAAATATTTGTATATTTGCCGTTGAAAATATTACATTAACATTATGATTATAGGGCGAAAAAAAGAGCGCAAGCTCTTGAAAGAAATTTCAGAAAGTAACAAATCAGAATTTGTGGCAGTCTATGGGCGGCGGCGTGTTGGGAAAACTTTTCTTATACGTGAAGTTTTTGAATACAATTTTGCATTTCAACACACGGGAAAACTTAGCGGTTCGCGGACGGAACAGCTCAAAGAGTTTGCAAATTCGTTACGCTCAGCAGGTATGGAAAATGTAGAAACGCCTGAGACTTGGTCGGATGCTTTTTCCATGCTTGGGAAATTTTTGTCATCATTAAAAGCGGGTAAAAAAATCATTTTTATTGACGAATTGCCTTGGATGGACACTCCGAGTTCAAAATTTGTTAGTGCGTTGGAGCATTTTTGGAATTCGTGGGCAACAATGCGTAAAGACATCGTATTGATAGTTTGCGGCAGTGCAACATCTTGGATAATAAGTAATATTGTGATGAATTACGGCGGGCTTCACAACCGTTTGACTCGTCAGATTTACATAGAGCCTTTTACTCTTTATGAGTGTGAACTTTATGCGAAAGCCCGAAATCTTGGCATGAACCGTCGTAGCATTTTGGAAACTTACATGATTTTGGGCGGGATTCCGTTTTATTGGGACTTTTTGCGAAGGGAATTGTCATGGGCGCAAAATATTGACAGTATGTTTTTTACGAAAAACGGTGAAATGCAGCGTGAATTTGATGCTCTTTATTCATCGCTTTTTAGGAATCCTGATGTGTATGTGAATGTTATAACGGCTTTAGGAACAAAGAAATGTGGTATGACACGTTCCGAAATCATTGAATATTTGGGAGAAAATCAGGGTGGAAAACTCACAAAAATACTTACGGAACTTGAGCAATGCGATTTTATACGGGTTTATAATTCTATTGGAAAATCCAAGAAAGATTCTCTGTATCAGTTGATTGATAATTTTACGCTGTTTTATTTCAATTTTATGCAGCATAAGAATAGTTTCTTAAAGAATCATTGGCTTTCGCAGCTCAAGAAGCCGCAATATAGGACATGGAGCGGTCTTGCGTTTGAAAGGGTTTGTTTTCAGCACGTTGAGCAGATAAAAAAGGCTCTTGGAATTTCAGGCGTATCATGTGGTGTTTATTCGTGGATATACCGTCCTAAAAGCGGTGATGAAAAAGGCGTTCAGATTGATATGTTGATTGACCGTGATGACAATGTAATTAATCTTTGTGAAATGAAATTTTCAGATTCTGAATATTCCATTACCGCAGCATACGACAGCGAATTGCGTCGTAAAGCCTCTGTTTTTGAAAGTGTTACTTCCACAAAAAAAGCTGTCAGACCGATAATGATAACATCTTACGGACTAAAACGTAATGAATGGTCAAATGATATTTTTAATCAAGTCGTTATGGATGATTTGTTTGAAGGATAAGGAAAGAATTAAATGAAAACCTTTTTTTTGTTTTTAATGTTTTTGTTGTCGGCCTCTAATGTTTTTGCGCAAAAAAACTTTGTGCAAAAAACTGACAGTATTTTGTATTCTCGGTATAGCTTTTTAAAATATGATACGAGTTATGTAAAACGTCCGCAGCAAAAATTCATACTTTCATTACAGCCGCAGGTTTCAACGCTCGGGCTCTCGCTTACAGCGAATGATATTGACATTGACCTTGAAAACAGTCTTAATCCGAAAATCGGTATTAATTTCGGTTTTTACGGAATCAATGTCGGCTATAAAATCAAAATGGGAAACCGGAATAATGAAGGTGGTGAATTTAATGTCAGATACTACGGAAGAAGTTTCGGTATTGAACTCGATATTTGCGAAAGCGCTAATTTATCAGGCGAAATAGAAATCGGCGACACCTTGAAAAGAAAAATTGATAAAAGTGGAATAAGCCTCGGAATTGTACAATTATCAACATATTACGTTCTAAATAGCAAAAAATTTGCTTACCCTGCCGCCCTCGGTAAAAGTTTTATTCAGCTTAAAAGTTGCGGGAGTATGTTTTTGGGGGCGTCATATACGGGAGCTAAAATTGTCAATGACTCTTCAACAATTGCGATAGATGTAAAATGCGCAAGCCTCGGTGTCGGTTACGGTTATAATTTCGTAACAAAGAACAAGAAAATGTTGGTGCATATTTCAGCATTGCCGATGTTCGTTTTTGCCGAAAAAAACGGTTTTGAAACAGAAAATGTTTATCACAAAATGAAGTATTCTTTCCCTGAGGTTTCAATTTCAGGGCGTTTTGCCTTGACATATAATTTCGGAAAAAGATACCTTCTTGGTATGGACGAAATACGCTACACAACCATCGTCGGCGAAAGAAAAAGCATTGAAGCCGGATTTTCAAGACAATTATCACGAATTTATTTCGGAATAAGGTTTTAAAACTTTGTTTTTCCCGAAAAAATCTTTTACATTTGTGAAAAATTTTTTCAATACACTAAATTACTGCAATATGAGCAAGAAAAATTATTCTTATCTGCTTTTGTCGGGACTGCTATTGTCCGCTTGTGGAGGCGGTCAAAGTCCTTTTACTCAGACCGATAAAGGCGTTGAAATCAACGTTAAAAACGTTCAAGAAACTACTCCTAAAAAAGTCCGTTTGGAAGTCTTCGGAAACAAAATTATTAGAGTTTCTGCAACCCGCGATGACAAATTCAAAGACCCGCAGTCGCTTGTTATCGTTAATCAAAAAAACAAAACTCCTTTCAAAGTTGAACAAAACGGCGATACCGTAAAAGTTATCACTAACGCTTTGAAAGCAAACGTTTTGACTTCAAGCGGAAAAGTTTTCTTTACCGATTTGAACGGCAAACTTATTCTCTCGGAGGCTGATAACGGCAAAAATTTAACGCCGTATCAAGTAACACAAATTCATTCTGACGGCAAACCCGAAACTTATAACGGTTGGTCTTATCAGGCTGTTTTTGACTCTCCTGACGGTGAGGCTTTTTACGGTCTCGGTCAGCACCAAGCCGACGATTGGAACTACAAAGGCAAAAACGAAGAACTTTTCCAATACAATACAAAAGTGTCAGTTCCGTTTGTGGTATCCTCTGAAAATTACGGCGTTATGTTCGATTCTTATTCTTTGATGAGATTCGGAAATCCAAAACCGTACTCTTTTTTGAAAGATATTTTTACACTTTATAATAAGGACGGCAAACAAGGCGCACTGACCGGCACTTATAACATCAAGGGTCAAGACCCGATTGTAAGAGACGAAGATTCACTTTATTATGAGGACTTTAAAACCGTCGGAAGACTTCTTCCAAAAGGTCTTGATAATGCAACTGTCGTAATCGAGGGTCAGATAGAGCCTAAACAATCCGGCGAATATAAATTCCTTCACTATTATTCAGGTTATCAGACAATTACTATTGACGGAAAATGCGTTTATTCTCCTGATATGCTCGGAAACGACCAAAAAATTTGGCGTACGGCTTGGAATCCTAATGCAAGAAAATTCTCTGTCAATATGGAAAAAGGTAAAAAATATTCCATTAAAATCGAGTGGACTCCTGATGGCGGCGAGGCTTATTGCGGTCTGCGTGCCCTCGAACCCGTTGATGAAAAAACTCAAAACCAACTTTCTTTCTGGTCAGAAATGACAAGACAACTTGATTATTATTTTATTGACGGCGAAAACGCTGACGAAGTAATTTCAGGTTATAGAACTTTGACGGGAAAGGCGCAAATCGCTCCTGAATGGCTTTTAGGTTATTGGCAGTCAAGAGAACGTTACAAAACTCAGGACGAAATTGTTGATGCGTTAAAAGGTTTTAGAAAAAGAAAACTTCCGATTGACAATATTGTTATGGACTGGAATTATTGGACGATTAATCAGTGGGGAAGTTATGATTTTGACCCCGCACGTTTCCAAGATCCGCAAAAAATGATTGATGATATTCACTCCATGAATGCTAAAATCATGATTTCATGCTGGCCGAAATTTTATCCTAACGTTGAACATTTCAAGGAGTTGAATGACAAAGGTTTTATTTATCAGCAATCTTTGAAAGATAGTTTGAGAGATTGGCTTGCTGATCCGCTCAACGATTGGAAAGGTTTTACGTATGCCTTTTATGATGCTTATTCGCCTGAGGCTCGCAAGATTTTCTGGCGTCAACTTTATGATAAATTAGGTTCAATCGGAATGGATGCTTGGTGGATGGACGCTTCTGAACCGAATGTCCGCGACTGTACTCCGATGGAATACAGAAAACTTTTGTGCGGACCGACAGAATTAGGTTCGTCAGATGAGTATTTCAACGCTTATTCTATTGTTAACGCTGAGGCAATTTATGACGGTCAGCGCGGTTACGAAACTGCAATCGAGAAAAAAGGCATTGACAAAAAAGATGCTTTAAAGTTGCAGTCGGAGGCTTCGTGGAATCAAAACGGTTTTGACAATGAGCAGAATTTTTCACCGAACAACAACCGTGTATTTTTGCTGACACGTTCAGGCTTTTTGGGTGAACAACGTTATTCTACGGCAACATGGTCTGGCGACATCGGTACTCGTTGGGAAGATTTAAAGGCGCAAATTACAGCCGGTTTGAACTTTTCAATTTCAGGTATTCCGTATTGGAGTCAGGACATCGGCGGATTCTCGGTTGAAAAACGTTATCAAGAGGCTCAAAACATTTTTGACAAGACTAAAAAAGAGACCGAAGATTTAAAAGAGTGGCGAGAATTGAATGTTCGTTGGCATCAAGTCGGAGCATTTGCACCGATGTACCGCAGTCATGGTCAGTTCCCCTTCCGCGAGCCGTGGAACATTGCGCCCGAAAATACGCCGACTTATAATACGATTAAATATTATTTGGATTTGCGTTATAAATTAATGCCTTACATTTATTCTTTGGCGGCAAAGGTTCATTTTGATGATTATACGATAATGCGTCCTTTGGTTATGGATTTCGGTTCTGACAAAAACGTGTTGAATATTGCATATCAATTTATGTTCGGACCTTCAATAATGGTAAATCCTGTTTACACTTACGGTGTTCGTCAGAGAGAGGTTTATTTCCCGAAAAATGAAGTTTGGTATGATTTCTACACGGGTGAGGTTATCTCTAACGGTGGTGACAATAAGACCGTTGCTGCTCCTTACGAAAAAATTCCGCTTTTTGTACGCGGTGGTTCAATAATTCCGTTTGGTCCTGAAATTGAGTACACTCGTCAAAAACCTGCTGAAAATATCCGTCTTTATGTTTATGCCGGTAAAAACGGTGAGTTCACGCTTTATGAGGACGAGGGCATAAATTACGGTTATGAAGCCGGACGTTTTGCAAATATTTCTTTCTTATACGATGATTCGTCAAAAACTCTCACGATTTCAGACCGTCAGGGCGAATTTCCGGGAATGTTGAAAGAAAGAACGTTTACGGTGGTTTACGTTAGTGCATCCGATGCCAAAGGAAAAGAATCTGTCGTAAAATATGACGGAAAAAAACAAGAAGTAAAATTTTAAAAAACTTGTTTTATAATAAAAAAAGTCAATAATTTTAGGGGCGGAAATTTTCGCCCCTAATTTTTTTATGAGAAAAAAAATGATGAAAACGATTTTTTTAGTGTTTTTAGGCGGAGGATTGGGCTCCGTTTTAAGATTTTTGTTGACGAAAGGATTGAGTTTCAGCGGGTTTGAAAAATATCCTTTTGCCACTTTTTTGATAAATGTTTTAGGTTGTTTTTTTATTGGACTTTTATCGGGATTCTTTATGAAAAACCCTGATAATCAGCAGTTAAAAGCATTTCTAACAGTAGGTTTTTGCGGTGGTTTTACGACATTTAGTACTTTTGCCAACGAAAATTTTTTATTAATGAAATCGGATGAGATGTTATTGTCGGTTATTTATCTGATAATGAGCATTTTATTTGGTTTGATAGCGGTTTGGGCGGGTTATAAGATTGCAGAATAATAAAAAATTAATATAAAAATTTTTGTTTGTTTAAAGATAAAAACGTAAATTTGCGCCGCTTATAAAAGTAAAGAAAATGATTAAAATAACTTTTCCTGATAATTCCGTAAAGGAATTTGAAAACGGTTCTACACCGCTTGATATTGCTAAACACTTGAGTAACAGCCTTGCAAAAGAGGTTTTATCGGCTTCTTTCAATGGCGTTGAATGGGATGCAACCCGTCCGATTAACGAGGACGGAAAACTTGTTTTCTATAAATGGGACGACGAACAGGGTAAACATACTTTCCGTCATTCGGCTGCACATTTGATGGCTGAGGCTTTGGAAAAACTTTATCCGGGAACTAAATTCGGTATTGGTCCGGCTCTTGAAAACGGTTTTTATTACGACGTGGAACTCCCTGAGGGAAAGGTTATTACGGACGAAGATTTTCCTGCAATTGAGAAGAAAATGATGGAAATCGCCCGTGGAAATCACCCATACGAGAGAAAAGAAATTTCAAAGCAAGAGGCTCTTGACTTTTTCAATAAAAAAGGCGACAATTACAAAGCTGAATTGATTTCGGAATTGGAAGACGGTAAAATTACAGCTTATTGTCAGGACGGTTACACCGACCTTTGCCGCGGTCCGCATTTACCTAATACGGGACTTATTAAAGCCGTGAAAATCACTTCAATAGCTGGTGCTTATTGGAGAGGTAACGAAAACAACAAAATGCTTACCCGTGTTTACGGTGTTGCTTTCCCGAAACAAAAAATGTTGGACGAATATCTCGTTTTGTTGGAAGAGGCTAAAAAACGTGACCACAGAAAAATCGGTAAAGATATGGAGCTTTTCGCTTTTTCATCGAAAGTTGGTCAAGGTTTGCCGCTTTGGTTACCCAAAGGAACGGTTTTGAGAGAAACTTTAACGAGATTTTTGGCAAAAATTCAGAAAAAATACGGTTATTTGCAGGTAATTACTCCGCATATCGGTCAGAAAGAACTTTATGTAACGAGCGGACACTATGCAAAATACGGTAAAGATTCGTTCCAACCGATTCACACTCCGAGCGAGGACGAAGAATTTTTGTTGAAACCGATGAACTGTCCTCACCACTGCGAAATTTACCGCTTAAAACCAAGAAGTTACAAAGATTTACCTTTGCGTTTGGCGGAATTCGGAACGGTTTACCGTTATGAACAATCTGGTGAATTACACGGACTTACAAGGGTTAGAAGTTTTACACAGGACGATGCTCACCTTTTTGTAAGGGCTGACCAAATCAAAGAGGAATTTTGTAAGGTAATTGATATTATTCTTTACATTTTCAAGATTCTTCACTTTAAAGAATATACTGCTCAGGTTTCGCTTAGAGACCCGAACAACAAAGATAAATATATCGGTACTGACGAGCACTGGGATATGGCTGAAAAAGCTATTATCGAGGCTGCTCAAGAAAAAGGACTTCCGACAACTGTTGAAACCGGCGAGGCTGCTTTTTACGGTCCTAAACTTGACTTCATGGTAAAAGACGCCTTGGGTAGAAAATGGCAACTCGGAACGATTCAGGTCGATTACAATTTGCCGGAGCGTTTCGGTCTTGAATACACCGGCGCTGACGACAAAAAACATCGTCCGATTATGATTCACCGCGCACCTTTCGGCTCTTTGGAAAGGTTTGTGGCTGTCTTAATCGAAAACACCGAAGGTAAATTCCCGTTGTGGCTGACACCTACTCAGGCTGTTGTATTGCCTATTTCGGAGAAATTTAACGAATATGCACAAAAGGTTTCGGAGCTTCTTAACGAAAGCGACATCAGAGCGGAAGTTGATGATAGAAACGAAAAAATCGGCAGAAAAATCCGCGACAACGAAACCAAACATATTCCTTTTATGCTTATCGTGGGCGAAAAAGAAGCCGCCGAAAACAAGGTTTCTGTTCGCAAACAAGGTAAAGCGGATTTAGGTGCAATGACTATCGACGAATTTAAAACATTCTTGCAGGGTGAGGTTAACAAAGAATTACACCCTGAGGAGTAAAAATAAATATCTATTTTACTAACTTAATTTTTGGAGGACAATATTATAGCTAAGTCAAATGAACAGCCTACGCACAGAATTAACGGTGCTATCAAAGCCGAAACTCTTAGGCTTGTAGGCGACAACATTGAAGAAAATAATTTGGTGTTGTCAAGAAGAGATGCGCTTAAGATGGCGGACGAAATGGGATTGGATTTGGTGGAAATTTCACCGGATGCAAAACCGCCTGTGTGCAAAATTATTGATTATCAGAAATTTCTGTATCAGATGAAAAAACGTCTGAAAGAGCAAAAAGCTAAAACACAGAAATCTCAGGTCAAAGAAATCAGATTCGGTCCGCAGACCGATGACCATGATTTTGAATTTAAATACAATCATGCTGTAAAATTTTTGTCCGATGGCGACAAAGTAAGGGCGTATGTCTTTTTCAGAGGTCGTCAGATATTATTTAAAGAACAAGGCGAAGATTTGCTTATGAAGTTTGCTTCTCGCTTGGAAGAGTATGGCAAACTTGACCAAAAACCTATTTTGGAAGGCAAGAAAATGACTATTTTGATTTCGCCGGTTAAAAAGAAATAACAAAAATCCGTGCGTTAAAAGAAATAACGCTAACTGATAAATTTATAAATAAAATGCCAAAAGTAAAAACTAATTGTGCTGCTAAGAAGAGGTTCAAACTCACAGCATCAGGAAAAATCAAAAGGAAACACGCTTTCCACAGTCATATTTTGACTAAAAAAGAAACTAAAAGAAAGAGAAACCTCGTTAAATTAGGTCTCGTTGAAAAAGCTAACCTTCAAGCAATTAAAGAATTGTTGGTTTTGAAATAGTCAATTAAGACTTTTTGAAAAAATTAACGAAGAGTTTTTTTCTGATTTTAGTAAAAATCGGTTTTCTCCCTTAAAAAAGGCAACTTTTTTGGGAACATTAAAAATTAAATTTTAAAAAAAATAGGTTTAACCCGGGCGTAAAGCTAAAGAAGTGCAGCAATGCCGCTTGCGTCCAAAAAAACAGTTATTGAATTATGCCAAGATCAGTCAATGTTGTTGCTTCACGCAACAGAAGAAAAAAAATCCTCAAACTTACAAGAGGTTATTTCGGCGCTAGAAAGAACGTTTATACGATTGCTAAAAACACGTATGAAAAAGGTCTTTTGCACGCTTACATTCAGCGTAAAAACAAAAAACGCAATTTCCGCGCTTTGTGGATTGCCAGAATCAATGCAGCAGTAAGAGGTTACAATATGTCTTACTCAGAGTTTATCGGCAAAATCGCTAAAAAAGACATTAAACTCAACCGTAAGGTTTTAGCTGATTTAGCGATGAACAATCCGAAAGCTTTCGAGGCTGTTGTAAACTCTGTAAAATAGTTTTTTAGAAACATTTTTACATTTTTAAATTAACATTAATTACAAAAGTTATTTTTTTTAACACGGATTTTTTTATGATATTTGCAGCGGCGTTTTAGTTGAAAAAAACGTCGCTGTATTTTTAAAAAATAAGAATAACATGAAAATTGCGTTAATTGGCTATGGCAAAATGGGCCATGAAATCGAAAAAATTGCCAAAGAAAGAGGTCATGAAATTGTCCTTACTCTTGATGCCCTTATCAATCCTCAAGATTTTACCGTAGAAAACTTAAAAAAAGCGGAAGTTGTTATCGAATTTACCCGTCCTGATGCCGCTTTTGAAAATTATAAAAAATGTTTTGAAGCGGGTGTTCCTGTAGTTTCCGGCACAACAGGCTGGTTAGAAAAACTGCCCGAGGTTCAAAAAATGTGCAAAGATAACGGTAAAACGTTTTTCTATTCCTCAAATTATTCCATAGGTGTTAACATATTTTTCCGTCTTAATAAATTTTTGGCAAAAATTATGGACGGTTTTGATAACTATGATGTTAATATGGTGGAAACACATCATATTCACAAACTTGACAAACCGAGCGGAACGTCAATCACTTTAGCTGAAGGTATTTTGGAAAATTTCCACCGCAAAAACGGTTGGACTCTCGAGGCAAAGGATGCTAAAGAAAAAGTTTTGATAAATTCGGTTCGTGAAGGCGAAGTTCCCGGAACTCATAGCATTAAATATTATTCTGATATTGACGATATTGAAATCATACATACCGCACATTCAAGAAAAGGTTTGGCCTTAGGTGCTGTTTTGGCTGCCGAATTCTTAAAAGGTAAGCCCTCTGGATTTTACGGCATGGACGATATGTTGAAATTTTAATTAACCGGTTATGAAGAAATTGTTTGCTAACCAATGGGTGAAGTTCGGTGTTTGGACTTTTATATATCTGCTTTTCGTAATTTGGCTGCAAAACTGGTGGCTGTTGTTAGGAATTGCGGTTATTTATGACATTTATATTTCTAAAAAGATTCATTGGGCTTTTTGGAAAAAGAAAGGTGTCGAAAAACAGTCAAAAACCGTTGAATGGATTGACGCTTTGGTTTTCGCTGTCATCGCAGCAACGGTTATAAGATTGTTTTTTATAGAGGCGTTTACGATTCCGACTTCGTCTATGGAAAAATCACTTTTAGTAGGCGATTATCTATTTGTCAGCAAATTCAATTACGGTCCTAAAATGCCGAATACTCCGCTCTCTGTTCCTTTTACGCATCATACAATGCCTTTTACGGAAAATACAAAATCGTATTTGGAGTGGATTAAATGGCCTTATCACCGTCTTGCCGGTCTTCAAGAAGTTAAAAACAATGATGTCGTAGTTTTCAATTTCCCTGAAGGCGACACCGTTTGTCTTAATCAGCAAGCAAGCAGTTATTATCAGTTGTTGCGTCAATACGGAAGACAAAGCGTTGTAACTGACCAAGTTAGAGATTCTTATGGTCAGATTTATCATAATTTCTTCGGAGAAAGGGTCAGCCGCCCCGTCGATAAACGCGAAAATTATATCAAACGTTGTATCGCAATTGCCGGCGATTCTCTTCAAGTGATTGACGGTCAGGCTTTTGTTAATGGTAAACCGCAAGAAAAAATCGGCGATAAACAGTACAAATATCTTGTTATAACTGACGGTACGCCGATTAATCCGAAAGTTTTTGAGGATTTGGAAATTTCAAGAGAGGACGTTGATGCTTCAAGAAATATTGACCCGAATATTTTTGATTTTATGCCCGAAACCGAAAATCAGGACAGAAACAATATGTTCGTTTATCCTTTGGTTGAGGAAAACGTTGAAAACTTGAAATCTTTGTCCTGCGTAAAATCGGTTACGAGAATTATTAAACCTAAAGATTTTTGGGAGGAATATATTTTCCCGCATGACGAAAAATATCGTTGGAATGAGGATAATTTCGGCCCGATTTACGTTCCTAAAAAAGGAGCAACGATTGAAATTAATGTCAATAATTTGCCCCTTTACCGTAGAATCATAGAAACTTACGAAGGCAACAAAGTCTTTGTTAAGGATTCTCAAGTTATAATTAACAATCAAGTTGCTACATCGTATACTTTCCAAATGGATTATTATTTTATGATGGGTGATTCCCGTCATAATTCTGCCGATTCAAGATTTTGGGGCTTTGTACCTGAAGACCATATCGTCGGAAAGGCTTTATTTATTTGGTTTTCAACGGATAAAGACAAATCGTTTTTCTCCTCTATACGTTGGAGCAGATTTTTTAAAGGCGTAAAATAAATTAGTTTTTCCGCTGAAAAAATGGAAAAGTTTTTGTATCAATGGTTTTTGCCGTTTGTTACGGCTTGCCTGATTTCGTTTTTACTGTATCTTGCTTTGAAAGATTATGTTTATGTGATTGACGGCGGGGGAATGAATCCTAATTTTTTCAGCGGGGAAATTGTTATCGTAAAAAATGATGACGGTATCAAGCGCAATGATATTGTCATGATTAAAAATCCGTTAGTCAAAAGCACTTCGGACAAAAAACACACTTTGAAACGTTGTGTGGCTTTGCCGGGTGATACCGTTAAAATTTTTGAAAAAAAACTCTTCGTAAACGGCAAACCTCAAGACGAAAGTTTTTGTCAATACAACCGAAAAATTCTTTTTTTCACAAAGGACGAAATCCGCGCCGCTCAAAAAAGATACGGAATTTTTTCTAAAGAAATTTCCTCAATGGATACTGTTGTCCCTATTACCGAAAAACTTTTTCTGAGGATTAAAACCGAAAATCTTATCAAAAATATTTCAACCGAGGTCATGCCTAAAGATATGTTTGACAGGCATTTATTTCCGTATTCAACGTATTTTTCATGGAATAGGGATTTTTACGGGGCTTTGGTGGTGCCCAAAAAAGGAATGACAGTGAAAATGGATGTCGCAAATGCCGTTTTTTATAAATTTATTTTGGAAAAATATGAAGCACCAAACCTTCAGGTAAAAGACGGTAGATTGTATATAAACGGCAAAGTATCAGATAGTTATTGTTTCAGACATGATTATTATTTCCTTTTGAATGATTTTCGGGACGATGTTTCGGATTCGAGGACTTTTGGACCTATTCCTGAGGATTTTATCTCTGGAAAATTTTTCATGAAATTATGATATAAAATTTTTATGTTTTCAAAAAAATTCTTAATATTGCCGGATATAAAAGAAATTTTATAAAAAATATGGCATCATTTCAAATATATTGCGGAAAAAATTCAGTCCTGATTGCTGACCAAAAAAATGAATGTCAGGCAGAAGGACTCACTGAAATCAAGTATTCTCAAGATTTAATTAAAAATTGTCTTGACGGGGTTTTGAGCGGAAATTTCGTTATCTATTCTCCGGCAAATGAATTGTTGGACGAGATGAAAAAAACGTTCAAATACATTGAAGCGGCAGGCGGATATGTTCTTAACTCATTGGCGCAGAGCCTTGTAATTTTCAGAAACGGTTTTTGGGATTTGCCTAAAGGCAAGATTGAGATAGGCGAGAGTGCTGAAACGGCAGCCGTTAGAGAGGTTATGGAAGAAACAGGTTTGGACAATGCTCCCGTTATCGAAAAAAAACTTCTTGATACTTATCATTTTTATCGTTGGGGCGATAATCCTGAAATTTGTTTTAAGAAAACTTATTGGTATTTAATGAATTACAAAGGTCATGGCAAAACTATGCCGCAAGAAGAAGAAGGCATTACAAAGGCTATTTGGGCTGATGACGGTATGATTGACGAAATGATTGGAAAAACTCACAGAAATCTTAGAATATTGTTTGAGTTTAAAAAAGACGGCAGAATATGAAAAATATTTTATGGATTTTTCTCTTGGCGTTTTTGCTTTTCTCGTGTGCTGAAAAGAAAACGGAAAGTGCCGTAACTTATTCTGAAACAGACACTTCTATCTCCGCTGAGGAAATTTTGAAAAATCTTGTTTTAGGCAAAAATCAAGTTATAAAAAACAAAACCGTAACAGGCGTTTTGGATTTTACAAAAGCGCTCAAAGAGGATAAAAAACTCAATATGTCAATCGCTTATCTTGAGGGCGAACTGAATTTCATAAATTGTAAATTTTTGGACGATGTTTCGGCGTTTTGTCAAAATAAGGAAAATAATTCGGTATTTGTATGCGTTTTCAATAAAACGGTAAACTTTTTGGAATGTAAATTCCTTAAAGGCGTAAATTTTTTTCAGAGCCGTTTTAACGGCAGGTTCAATTTTGAACTTTGCAATGTTAAAGGCGCTGCGGATTTTACGGGTGCGGAATTTTTGACGAATGTTTCGTTTCATTCTTCTGAATTTCAAGGCGGTTGCCGTTTTATAAGCGGAAGTTTTTTCGGAGCGGCAAACTTTTTTAAAACGCTTTATAAAAAAGAATTAATAATGCAAGGCGTTAAATTCGCAAAAAATTTAATGTTTTGTGATTCGCATTTTTACGGATATTTTGAACTGAGTTTGTCGGATATTTCCAACAATGCGGATTTTTCTAATGCAAAATTTTCAGACAGGGTTAGAATTTCCAACTCTGTATTTGCGCACGGGGTAAAATTTTCAGGCAGTGAGTTTTCAAATAGTTTTTTGTTTGAAAGCAACAAATCTTTTTCGGATTTGAACTTTTCAGGCACCGTTTTTAAAAATCAGGTCAGCTTGAAAGATAACGTTTTTTGGGGCGTTACGATGAAAGAAAAAGCTGTTTTTGACAAAAATTTTACTTTGGAGGAGTCCGGAAACAGTGCGTTTAATTTTATATGTAAAAAGATTTTTTAATTTAACAAATAATTATAACCGATGAAAAATACAAAACTATTTTCGGCTCTTTTGTCAGCGGGATTGTTGGCGGGGGCGACAGGTTTTACCTCGTGTGAGGACGAAGACGGTAACGGAATTTTGAGTCAATTAGTCAATACACTTTTCGGTGATAATGAATATGCGGAAAGTTATGGCGACAATTATTTCGGCTGGTTTGCTCAAGACGAGGATACGGAAAATATCGAAGATGATATTAATCTTGTTTCTTCAAGTGAAAGACTTACGAGTCTGCCCACTAAAACGGATTTAACGAAATATCTTCCCCCAATTGGTAATCAGGGACAATACGGAACGTGTGTAGGTTGGGCTGTTGGTTATAACTGCCGTACTTTTTTGTATGCAAAATCAAAGGGTTTGAGCAAGAGTCAGTTGTCAAGCACTTCCAATCAGTTTAGTCCGAAAGACTTGTTTTGGTCTATTAAGGATAGTTACAAGGGTTCTAATTGTAACGGAACGAATTTCGAGTACGCTTTTGACGTTATGATTCAACGCGGTATTGCAAGACTGAGCACAGTACCTTATTCTAACCTTGGTAGTTGTACTTACAATCCGACTCAAACGGGTGGAAGTAATGAAGCGCCATCCTATAAAATCAAAAATTACCGTGAAATCCAAGTTGATAAAGCCACTATCAAAAAATATTTGGCGGAAGGCCGTTTGGTGGTTTTTGGTGCCAAATTGGGCGATGAATTTATGAATGCTAATTCCCCTGATGTGCTTTATCGTCAATCTTACGGTTATACTGGAATGCACGCTTATCATGCGATGGTTTGTTCCGGTTATGACGATTCTAAGGGTTCAAACGGTGCTTTTAGAGTTGTAAACTCTTGGGGTACTAATTGGGGCGATGACGGTTACATTTGGGTTGATCAAGACTTTTTCGTAGGCGGTGATTTTGCTTATTGCGCATTTGTTGCATACGATTTGGACGAAAACACACCTTCTGACCCCGAAATTGATGAAGATGACAATACCGTTGTTGATGTTACTTCAGGTCATGATTTGATTCCGCTTAATCTTTCTGATTATCAAGATCCGACAGAAACAGATCCGTTGTGGAGAGAGGCTTCATACAATGTTTACAATGCGGGAGAAGAAACTATTCC
Source organism: Bacteroidales bacterium (assembly GCA_017412115.1). Lineage (GTDB taxonomy): Bacteria > Bacteroidota > Bacteroidia > Bacteroidales > UBA3824 > UBA3824. The sequence goes on from JAFPYR010000003.1 coordinate 18,181, forward strand.
TTCTTCAAAGAATTGGGCAATTTGTTATCTTTGGTATAATGCAAAAAATGCTAATGATTATGACATTCTTTTGTTTGACTTTTATACCGATATGTACGGCTCTAAAGGACAAAAAAACTGGGATTGGACACCTTCTCAGGCTCTATCTGATTTAGGAGTTTCAGCACAAGGTTGTGCATGGCAGAATTTTGATATTCCGGGAGGAAAGAGTGTTGCTGAGGTTGTTAAAACAACTAACAAAGAGGCTTTTTATTTCCCCTACAAAATGCCTGAGAAACTTAACGGTGAGTACTATTTGGTATTGATTGCCGATGCTTTCGGTGGAGTTGATGAATCTGACGAAGAAAACAACTATTTGTTTTTCACGGAAGAGCCTATTCAAATAAGAAACGGAATTGTTCAAGGTTCGATTTCAAAAAAGATGCGCGGCTATTCAAACGACAGCAAATTGTCAAAAAATCAGAAATCGGCTTTGCAGTCTGTTGTAAATACCAAAAATGCAAATACTTATACGCCTGAAGAGATTTACAGAATGATTAACAATCATAAAAAATCTGGAGCATTGGCTAAAAAAGCAATGCAATGGCGTAATAGCGCACTCGGACAAGAAGTATTGGCAAAAGCCAAGAGATAATCAATTAAAAATATATGTAAAATATGAAAAGATTTAGATTTTTTATTGCAATTCTGCTTGCAGTTTCTACGATGGTTGTTTTGCCTTCGTGCGATGTTTTATTGCAAGGGTTAACGGATAGTTCGAGCAACACTCATAACTCGAACAATACCAATAATAATTCCAATAATACCAACAATTCAAACGGTAGCAAAAGTTCCGGCACAAGTACCGGCAGTTCAACTTCAAAAGCAAAACATTAACAAATTTTAGCGAGAAAAAAAACGGGGCTGAAAAAATCAGCCCTGTTTTTTTTATTTTCCGTAAAAACTAAAATTTACTTTGCCGTAATGTCTTTGGTCTTTGATGTGGGTTAAATCTGTAAAACGCGTTTTTTTGCTGTGTTCTATTATTAACGTTGCGCCTTCAGGAAAACCCGGATTTGAAAGTATCATTTCAGGAATCCTTTCAATGCCTTCCATATCGTATGGCGGGTCGGCAAAAATCAAATCAAAATTCAGCGGCGTGTTTTGGATGAATTTAAAAGCATCTGTATTGATAACACGTGCCGGAGATTTTTGCGGATACATGGATTTGAAATTTTTCGAGATAAAATCGCAATATTTTTTGTTAATATCCACGCAGACAATATCTTGACAACCTCTTGATGCCATTTCGTAACTGATACCGCCCGAACCCGAAAATAAGTCCAAAAACTTTGTTTCGCCAAAATAAAAATTATTGGAGATAATATTAAACAGCGATTCCTTGGCCATATCCGTCGTCGGACGGTCGGTAAAATATGACGGAAGTATAATCTGTCTGCTTCTAAAAAGTCCCGTTATAATACGCATGGTAATGTCATCATGTTAAAGAATAAATGTTCCGGCATATCATGAAACGGCATAGCGAAATTGTTGCTCAATTTTGCAAAACTTACGTTAGCATTGTATTTGTAAAGCATTGCGTAAATATCCGATTCTTTATCAATATAGCCCGAAAGTTTTATCGGTGTTTTTTTGCCGAGTTTCAATTTTGAGATTATTGATGATACGCAGTAAAGAACATCGGTTGCGGTTTGATATGCAAACGTGTTGTAAAGCAATACTTTACCTTTTTCAGTAACTGCGATGTCCATAAAATCATAATAGAAATTAACCGAAATCGTAGTCTCTTCGCCACCGTTTTTTATTAAGTTTTCGATAAACGGTGTCGCTTCGTGGTAAAAATTGATTTCAGGGAATGTATTTACCATCAAAGTCGTTATGTATGAAGGAATTACGAAAACGTTGCAAGCCGAAATAGCTTTCAATTTGTTGAATTGAATTTCCTCTTTGTCCGTTACCTCAAAATTAGCATTGCTCAAATCCTTGAGTTTGGTTTTGTCAAAAATAGGATTAGGCACCAAAAGCGATTTTCTTGTTACGAAAATCATATCAACGGATTTGTAACTCTTGCCCATGCAGGCATCAAAGGTGAGATTTTGTTTGATTTTGTCGTAAAGATTCTCATCCGTGAGTTCCATTCCGTAGCCTGCGTGCTTTACTGCAACGTATTCTTTGGAATAAGTATCAAGGATACAATACGTAAACCCTCTTTGCGAAATCTGTATCGACAAGTTGTAAGTACTTGTCTTATTGATATTAAACGTAGAAGTTTTTTCTGATATGTTCTTCATTGTACTCGTTTTTTTGCTTAAAATTTTACCGCTAAATTAATAAAAAAAATGGAAAACTAACAAATTAGTTTTCCATTTTTTTTGTTTTTTATTAAAAAAAAATTATTCCCAGTTGCCGGCGTTGTTGTTGTATTCGGTGAGTGAGCCGACTTTAAGACCGGGGTATCTGCCCAATGTCTGAGCTTCGTCTTTCATATTAATAATTTCTTGTTTGTCAAGTCCTTGAAGATAAACCTCATACGGAGCTTTTGCCTCAAAAACGGGAACTTTTACTTTAGAGGCCGTTTCCAAAGTGTCAGCATCCATCTCAAAAGGAGTTGTCGTTGTAGGAACGAATTTCAATTGTGCCAAATCGTATCTGTTGCCGCACAAAGAATCATAACAACGAACTTCAATAGTATCACGTTTTACAATTCCTGCTTCAATAGCTTTTTGTTCTGCAACTTTGCGGGGATATTTGTTATAAAAACTATCCGGAATATTACCGATAGCTTTCACGATTTTAATTCTGCCGTTTTGAATAAAATCTATAAGCGTATCAAATTCTTTAGCATAATGCCCTGTCTGACTTTTGAATGCAATCTGTGCATCTCTGATGTTTTTTAAACTCTGAACAGTAAGTTCTTTGCGCCAGTCGGCTTTTTTCTGAAAACGAATCGGCTGCATAATGCTGTCGTACAAGCAATAACCCAAAACGATTATCAGCGCAACCATTACTAAGTGTATAACTAATTTTTTCATTTTTGAAATGTTTATTTTTTATTTTTTTTTTCGTCGCAAATTTAAGAAAAAAATTAATACACGCTCAAAAAATAATTAATATTTTATTAAAAATTATTTTTACAAAAAAATCTTTGTTTCGCGGTATATTTTTTAACTTTGCAAATTTATAACATATTTTTTTAGTAACAAACAATGGACGCGGAATTTTTTAAAAATATTTTTCTGAAAAATTTCGGCTTTCAACCCACTTCAGACCAGATGTCGGCAATAGATAATCTTTGCCGTTATGTGTTTGAAAGTCAGGAAGAAAGCATTTTCTTGCTATGCGGTTATGCCGGCACGGGAAAGACCTCGCTTATATCTTCGTTTGTAAAAACATTAAGCGGTTTTAGGGTCAAAACACGCCTTATGGCACCTACGGGGCGGGCGGCAAAAGTCTTTTCTGGCTTTTCTTCTCACCGGGCTTTAACAATTCATAAATCAATTTACAGACAAAAATCAGGCATTGACGGCGTTTTTCAATTGGACAGGAATCTTAATTCCGACACTTTTTTTATAGTAGACGAGGCATCGATGATTTCCTCCGGAGGCGGAGAATTTTCAGTTTTCGGCTCGGGAAGACTTTTGGACGATTTGATTCATTACGTTTTTTCTGGTCATAATTGTCGCCTTATATTAATAGGTGATACGGCGCAGTTGCCGCCCGTTGGAAGTACATTGTCGCCGGCTTTGGACAAAAGGGAACTTGAATGTTACGGCAAAACGGTTTTTTATTCCTCGCTTTCGGAAGTTTTAAGACAAAGCAGCGAAAGCGGAATCCTTTTTAACGCTACTTTATTAAGGCAACAAATTCAAGAGAGTTTTTCGGGCGAGATTTTAAAACCGAAATTTCAGTTGAAAAAATTTCCTGACATAGAAAGAATTTCGGGTGGCGACCTTTTGGAAAAACTCGAAACCTCTTACGATAGAAACGGAATTTTTGATACTTTAGTAATAACGCGCAGCAACAAAAACGCAAATATTTATAATAACGGAATCCGTAGCAGAATTTTTTACAGAGAGGAGTCAGTAACGGTCGGCGATTTGCTGATGGTTGTTAAAAACAATTATTTTTATGCTAAAGGTCTTGAAAATATGGACTTTATCGCAAACGGAGATTTTGCTGAGGTTATCAGAGTGGGCAAGGAGCAAAGTCTTTACGGCTTTCATTTCTTGAATCTTGATTTGAGATTCAATGATTTGGACGGTTTGGAAATCTCCGTTAAAATCATAAAAGAATCACTTGCGAGTGAGTCTGCCTCGCTTTCCGAAAAAGAAAGTAATGCGCTTTATCAGGCTGTTTTGGAGGATTATACCGGAATGTCCAAAAAGGATATTTATAAGGAAATGCGTGAAAATGAATACTTTAACGCACTTCAAGTGAAATTCGCATACGCCGTTACTTGTCATAAATCGCAAGGCGGACAATGGAAAAATGTTTTCATCGATCAAGGGTATTTAACGGATGAAATGTTGGACAGAGAATACTTGCGTTGGCTTTATACGGCTTTAACCCGTGCAACTGAGAAAATTTACCTTGTTAATTTCCGTGAGGATTTTTTTGAAAATTAATAACTTATAATTTTTTTTGAAAAAAACTTCAAAAAAATTTGGTAGATATCAAAAAAGCATATACCTTTGCAGCGTTAAAAAAATACGGAGGTTCGGTAGCTCAGCTGGATAGAGCAACAGCCTTCTAAGCTGTGGGTCGTGCGTTCGAATCGCACCCGAATCACTAAAACGGTAATCCTGTACCAAAAAGCGGTGCAGGATTTTTTTTTTCAAAAAAAATCTGATAAATTAAGATTTTCATAAAAAAATCTTTTATATTTGTCCGTAAATTCTATGCTGAAAAAACCTTTGACTTTTTTGGCAGGAAAACGATAGGTCATAAAAATAATATACTAATGGATTTAATTGAAAGTCAATCAGATAAAGAAAATAAACACGAAAGGATAATGAAGGCTATAGTTAAAGTCAGTGCCGTAGCATTGGTACTGGGATTGGTTGTGGTGGCATTTAAGCCGTTTTTCGGCCATTCCACTGAGCGCGACAAAATTATATTGTCTTTTATAGCGCAATCTCTGCAAGCTGCTCATTATGAACATATTACGTTTAATGATGAGTTTTCGTCGAAGGTTTTTGACGAGTATATGAAAAAACTTGATTACGGAAAACGTTATTTTTTGAAGTCCGATATGGATACTTTGGAAAAATTCCGTTACAAGTTGGACGAAGAAATCAGAATGTTGTCATACAACTTTTGTGATTTTGCAACGGAGTTAATAAAAAAGCGTCAAAAAGAGGCTCAAGGTTATTGGGAGGAAGCTCTTAACGGTGATTTTGATTTCACACAAAACGAATATGTTGAAACCGAGCCGGATTCTTTGGATTATGCACCCTCCAGAGAGGCTCTGAAAAATTATTGGAGAAAATTAGCAAAATTTGCTGTTTTGGAAAAATATTCGGATTTAATTGATAATCAGGAGACTTTGAAAAAAGATAATCCTTCGGGTTTCGTTGAAAAAACTTTGGCGGAGCTCAAGGAAGAGGCTGTTCAAAGTGTAAAATCCTCGAAACGTTTTATCAATTTCAAAGATAAAGATTGGATTTCGTTTTATCTTAATTCGATTGTTACGACCTGTGATCCGCATACGGAGTTTTATATGCCCGATGACAAAGAGCAGTTTGATATTTCGATGTCGGGAAAATTTGAGGGCATTGGAGCAACGCTTCAATCAAGGGACGGTCAGACAAAAATCGTTGATATTATTCCCGGTAGTGCAAGTTGGCGTCAAGGCGAACTTGAGGTGAACGATATTATATTAAAAGTGGGTCAGGGTGCGGAAGAGCCTATCGACATCGCAAACATGGAATTGGATGACGTGGTGAAAAAAATTCGCGGCAAAAAAGGTTCTGAGGTGCGTCTGACTGTTAAAAAAATTGACGGAACAATCAAAGTTATTCCGATTATAAGAGATGTTGTTATCATTGAAGAAACTTATGCAAAGTCCTCAATATTAACATCTAAAGACGGAAAAACAAAAGTCGGTTATATTTATTTGCCAAAATTTTATGCCGATTTCAACGACAGTCATGGCAGATTTTGTTCAAAAGACGTTGCCAAAGAATTGGAAAAAATTTCTAAGGAAAATGTTGATGGTATTATAATGGATTTGCGCAACAACGGCGGTGGCAGTTTGGGCGATGTAGTTGATATGTCGGGACTTTTCATAAATCAAGGACCTGTGGTTCAGGTTAAAAACAATGAAGAAAAAATACGTGCCATGGTTACTGAAAAGTTCAAACTCGCATATAGCGGTCCGATGGTCGTATTGGTTAATAATTTTAGTGCATCTGCCTCTGAAATACTTTCAGCAGCGTTGCAGGATTATGACAGAGCGATAATTATGGGTAGTAATTCGACTTACGGAAAGGGTACGGTTCAGAGTTTTTACGATTTTGATAAATTCCTTAGCGGAAACGATCAACTCAAACCTCTTGGAGCAATCAAAATTACAATTCAGAAATTTTATCGTATCAACGGTGAAACGACACAATTAAGAGGTGTTATTCCTGATATTATTGTTCCTGATTCATACGCTTATCTGAAAGTGGGAGAGAAGGAAAGCCGTCATGCCCTCTCTTACGATATTATTACAAAAACGGATTATCACCTTTGGAAACACAAATATTCAAAGGCGAGGGTCGTTGCTAAATCTTTAGAAAGAATTAAGGAAAATCCCGTTTTTGCCGAAATAGAACAAAACGCAAAACGTTTGAAACAACGTTCAGAAGAGTCATATTTCTCTCTTAATTTCGACAAATACCGTGCTGACAAAAAAATCTTGAAAGAAGAATCTGACAAGTTCAATAATATCAGCAAGGAAAAAACAGGTCTTACGGCAGGATTCTTAACCGACGATCAAAAAGCAGCCGAAGGTGATACTATCAAAACCCAGAAATTCACCCGCTGGTTTACAGACCTCGAAAAAGATGTCTATCTCTCTGAGGCTTTGAATGTTATTAACGATATGAAATAGTAAAAAATATAAATAATATTAAATGCAGAAACATAAACTTACGAAGATTGTGGCAACGATTTCGGACAGACGTTGCGATATAGATTTTATCAGAAGTCTTTATGAGGCTGGTATGAACGTAGCTCGTATTAATACTGCTCATGCCGACTTTGACGAAACCCGCAAGATGATTGCTAATATTAGGAGCGTGTCAAATTCAATCGCTATTTTGATTGATACCAAAGGTCCTGAAATTCGCACGACCGATGCCGGTGAAAATTTTGAGGTTAAAGCTGGTGAATTCGTTTATTTCGTGGGCGATACCGAAAAAGTTTGTGAAAACGGTGTCATTTACGTTAATCGTGTCGGTTTTGAAAACGATATCCCTTTGGGCAAAAAAATCCTTATTGATGACGGCGACATCGCTTTTGAGGCTCTCGACAGAGATGAAAACGGTCTTAAATGCAAGGTTCTTAACAACGGAAAAATCAAATCACGTAAGAGCGTTAACGTTCCGGGCGTGCCTATCAATTTGCCTGCCTTGAGTGAAAAGGATAAAAAGTTTATTAAACTTGCTATTGAAGAAGATATTACATTCATTGCACACTCTTTTGTCAGAAGCAAAGAGGATGTTATCTGCATTCAAAAAATCCTTGACAAACATAATTCAAAAATAAAAATCATCGCCAAAATCGAAAACCAACAAGGCGTTGATAATATTGACGAAATCTTACATCACGCATACGGCATTATGATTGCCCGCGGTGATTTAGGTATAGAAATCGAAGCCGAAAGAATTCCCGCTATTCAAAAGGAACTCAACCGAAAGGCTATCGAACATCTAAAACCCGTCATCGTTGCAACTCAAATGCTTCACACGATGATCAACAACCCGCGCCCCACAAGAGCCGAGGTTTCTGATGTCGCTAACGCTATCTATGACGGTGCCGACGCCGTAATGCTTTCAGGCGAAACAGCCTCAGGTCAATACCCCGTTGAAGCCGTTAAAACAATGAGTAAAATAGCTTTGGAAGTCGAACACATCAAAGAAAAACTCAAAGAAAATACTCATCCCGTTCACGTTAAAAGCGAAATTTCTGAGTTCTTGGCAAGAACAGCCGTTCATGCTTCAGTAGATCTCGATGCTAAATGTATCATCGCTGACTCTTTCTCCGGCACAACTATCAGAAATTTAGCAGCTTACAGAGGTGCTAAACCTATTTACGCAATGTGCTACAACGAAAACGTTGTCCGCGAACTCGCTCTCTCTTACGGCGTATACGCTCACAGCGTCCGCCTTAACCGCTCCGCCGACGACTTTATTCAAAGCTCTGTCTCTTTCGTCCTTAATAAACAATTCGCCGAAATAGACGACAAAGTAATACTCTTGGCCGGTAGCTTCGGTAAAGGTAACTCCGCTACCCTTATCGAAATTAACTATTGTTGCAATTTAGTAAAACGTTATTAATGCCGCTCGCCGCGGGGGCGTTCCCTTTTGAAAAAGGGAACCGGAAAACTTTTAAGAGATATAAATTTTAATAAGGGAAATCCTCCAAAAGGGATTTCCCTTATTAAAATTTATATCTCCGAAAGTTCTTTGTTTCTTTCTTTCAAGAAAGAAAAGCCCCGCGGCTTGAGCGATTTAAAAACATTGTTATAAAATGGAAAAAAGTGAATTACGTATAGTGTATATGGGGACGCCGGATTTTGCGGTAGGTCCGTTGAGGGTTTTGATAGAGAAAGGGTTTAATGTAGTGGCAGTTGTTACGGGAGCGGACAAGCCGCAGGGCAGGGGGAGGAAAATAATTCCGACACCTGTAAAGACTTTTGCTTTGGAGCATAATATTCCGGTACTTCAGCCGGAGAAGTTAAAGAATCCTGATTTTTTGGAGGAGTTAAAGAGTTATAATGCTGATTTGCAAGTTGTTGTAGCTTTTAGGATGTTGCCTGAAGTTGTATGGGCGATGCCGAGGTTTGGGACATTTAATCTTCATGCTGCGTTGTTGCCTCAGTATAGGGGAGCGGCTCCTATAAATTGGGCGGTTATAAACGGAGAGACGAAGACTGGTGTTACGACGTTTTTTTTGGACAAGGATATTGACACGGGCAAGATAATTTTGCAGAGTGAGGTTGAGATTTTGCCGGAAGATAATGCTGGGACGGTTCATGACAAATTGATGGAAATTGGTCAAGAATTGGTGAGTCAGACAGTTGAAATGATTTTGACGGGAGATGTTAAAGCCTTACCGCAAAGTGAGTTGATAGCCTCGGATACGGCTTTGAAGTCGGCGCCGAAGATTTTCAAAGAGGATTGCAAGTTAGATTTTTCAAAGGGTTGTGAGAGTTTGAAAAATTTAGTACGGGGTTTGAGTCCTTATCCGGCAGCTTTTACGACAATTAGTGTTAAAGGCAAGGAAATGGGTTTGAAAGTCTTTGAAGCGGTGGCAGAAAAGGCGGAAAACGTTTCAGAGGTCGGAAAAATCTTTACGGATAACAAAAATTTTATAAAAATTTCTTGTTCTGACGGATACTTGCAACTAATTGATATTCAATTGGAAGGAAAGAAACGAATGAATGTAAAAGACTTCCTTAGAGGAGTTAGTCTCTAAAAAAGTATAAAAAAATTTTGGAGAATTGAAAAAACTGTTTTACCTTTGCATCGTCAAAAACAAGGAAAACAAGTTTGGCCCTATCTTCTAACGGTTAGGAAATCAGATTCTCAATCTGGGAATTGGAGTTCGATTCTCCATGGGGCTACGCAAATTGTTCTTTAAAGGTCATCGATAAATGCGATGACCTTTTTTGTTTTTTATCAGTGTTATCTCTGTTTAAAATTATCATTAAAAAATTTACATTAAATAAACCTTACTTTGTGGGTTGTCTGAAAAAAAATTTCTACTTTTGCGCAAAATTTATAAATCATTATGTGGTTAACAGACTTGTTTACAGGGCAGGGGATTGGACATTCAATCCTGTTGATAAGCATTATAATTTCGCTTGGCCTGCTGCTCGGCAAAATTAAGATTGCCGGAATTTCTTTAGGTTCGACATTTATTCTTTTTGTCGGAATCCTCATGGGACATTTTCATCTCACCATGAACACGCAATTAATTGATTTTCTGCGTGATTTCGGATTGATACTTTTTGTTTATGCAATCGGTATGAGAGTTGGTCCAGGATTTTTCTCATCTTTTAAAGAGGGGGGTATTACGCTCAACGGACTTGCAGTCGGAACCGTTATTTTGGGCGCAATAATTACGCTTATAATCGGTGCAATAACCGGTCTTGACACTCCGACAATGGTCGGCATTATGTCTGGTGCTGTAACTAACACACCCGGTCTTGGTGCTGCACAGCAGGCTATTAACGATATGGGACAGCCTGATTCAGTGAAAGTTATGGCAATGGGGTATGCTGTTGCTTATCCGTTAGGCGTTATCGGCATAATTCTTTCCATGATATTGGTTAAAAAGATTTTCAAAATAGATTTCAACAAGCAAAACGCTGATATTGATGCTCTTGCCGGCGATGATGCAAACGCGGCGACAGCAATTTCAATTCAAATCGAAAATCCGGCTGTTTGCGGCAAAACTATCCGTGAAATCAAAAAACTTTTCCCGGATAGAGATTTTATAATTTCACGTTATTGGTCTAACGAAACGAATGAAATTTCACTCGCAACTCCCGAAACCGTTTTGAACCTTAACGATAAGATTTTCATTATCTTAACAGGTTCTGATTCTGAAACGATTTCTGCTCAGTTCGGTAAAATTATCCCGATGGAACGCCGTCAGTGGGTAAGACAGTCAAGCCAATTTATCAACCGCAGAATTATCGTTACCAAACCCGAAATCAACGGTAAACGTTTGGGCAGTCTTTCACTTAGAAAAATTTACGGTTGTAACATCACCCGTGTAAACCGTTCCGGCGTTGACCTCGTAGCCTCAAGAGAACTTATCCTTCAATTAGGTGATACATTGTCAGTTGTAGGAACTGAAGCCTCTATCGCTGGCGTTGAAAAAGTTATCGGAAACTCAATGGGCAGACTCAACCACCCTAACCTCATTTCTTGGTTCATCGGTATCGCAATAGGCGTTATCTTAGGTAGTTTGCCGGTTACAATTCCCGGCGTACCTCAACCTTTCAAACTCGGTTTGGCAGGCGGTCCGCTTATCGTGGCTATCCTTATCTCTCGATTCGGCGCTAAATGGAAAATGGTTACTTATTCAACTCAATCCGCTAACCTTATGATGAGCGAAATCGGTATATCCCTCTTCCTTGCTTGCGTTGGTATCAAAGCAGGTGACGGTTTCGTAGATACTATCGTTAATGGCGGTTACTCTTGGATAGGTTATGGTTTTATCATAACATTCGTTCCCCTTATGATAATGGGTATCGTTGCAACTAAATTCTTTAAAGTCAATTACTTCACCCTAACAGGTGTAATCGCAGGAAGCCATACCGACCCGCCTGCTTTAGCTTACGCAAACGGACTGACTTCTCATGACGCCCCTGCCGTAGGTTACGCAACCGTATATCCGCTCACTATGTTCTTCCGCGTACTTATCGCTGAATTATTAGTGTTATTATTTTAAATTTACAAATAGCACCGTCCTAAAGGACGGTGAGTGCCGCTCGCCGCGGAGGCGTTCTTTCTTGAAAGAAAGAACCAAAGAACTTTTAAGAGATATAAAAAAGGGAAAGCCTTTTGGGGCTTTCCCTTTTTTATATCTCACAGAAGTTTTCCGGTTCCCTTTTTCAAAAGGGAACTGCCCCGCCGGCATGAGGCGCATTCACCTAACTTCTAAGACGGTGTTATTGAATTTTTAAATAATATACAATAACAGCATGCGGAGGGATTTTGTTTAAATCGCCGATAAGTCCTTTAGCGTAGTGAGGTGGCAGGATAAGGGCGATAGAGTCGTTGTGACGGAACTTTTTGAAAGTTCTGTGCAGACCGGCGTCCATTTCGGAAGAGCCGTATACCATATCTTTTTTATCATTGTAACATTCTGTGCCGTCTAAAAGTTCGATACGGTAAATCATTTTGAAATTAGGGTTTAGAGTTATGCTGTCGCCGCCCGGGGACGAGAATATTACGTATTTGAGACCGCCTTCGCCGTCTAATGGTTTCCAGCTGCGGCGTTTGATGTAATTGTTGATGCGTTGTGCATCTTCTTTTACTAAATAGCGGTTAGCGGTGATAATATTTTCGTTCCAGATGCTGTATTTTTTGTGTTCTTCTTCTGGTGTGTTGGAAGAACAGGCGCAGAGGAGGGTTAAACCCGTTAAAATCAAATTTCTGAACTTCATTTATCTTGAATTTCTTTTGTTATTTTGGGCAAAAGGCTGACAAATCGGTTTACGACATCCTCGAGTGGTTTGTAACTTTTGCCGCCGGCTGCGTTGTCGTGTCCGCCGCCGTTGAAATATTTTTCAGCGATGGTATTAACTTTGAAATCGCCTTTTGAACGGAATGAGCATCTTATAATACCGTCTCTTTCCATGAAAAAAGCTGAAAATTTAACATCGCCTATTGAGAGCGGTAAATTAACAAAACCTTCCGTATCTCCGACTTTATAACCGAATTTTTCGGCCTCAGCTAATGACAGCCAAATATAAGCTGTATGATATTTCGGAAAAACTTTCATTTTTTTGCTCAAGACATAACCTTCGAGTCTCATGCGTCCCTCGGAATATGAGTCATAAATATGATGAATGATTTCCGAGCGGTCAAAATCCATTACGGCTAATTCTGATGCCACTTGAAACGTCCTTTGTCCCGTACAATTGAACTGAAAACAGCCGGTATCCGTTACCAAACCAGTGTAAAGACATTTAGCAGCCTCAATGTTAACCTCGAGAGAGCATAATTTGCAGAACGTGTAAACGAGTTCACAGGTTGCAGCGGCTTGAGGGTCAGAAAAATAAATGTTGCAAAGATTTTCTTGCGGTTGCGGGTGATGGTCAATCATAATTTTTTTCGCTTTTGACTCTTCGGCAGCCTTTTGCATCTTGTCCAAACGCGCAGCTCCGTTGCAATCGAGGAAGAAAATAAGGTCGGCATTTTGCAAAAAATGCTCATGTTCGGCGTTCCAAATCAAAATTTCGTTGCATGAAGGCATCCATTTGAACGTATCGGGAATATTATTAGGCAAAATTATTTTACAATCTTTCGTTTTTTTGAAAATGTTGTAAAGTGCTAATGTTGAGCCTAATGCGTCGCCGTCAGGATTCAAATGAGCAGTCAAAACAATCTTTTGTGCGCCTTTTATCAGGGCTAAAGCCTCGTCTATTAAAATTTTATTAAATATTTCCATTATAAAAATTTTTATTTTGACACAAATGTTTTAATTTTGCACCGTTTTTAAAACGCAAATTTAATCAAAATATATTTAAAAAACACAAAAAAATGACAGGAAAACATACTTTAATGTTGATAAAACCGAATGCTGTAAAGAACGGTTATGCACACGAGATTTTCTTAATGGTTCACAATCACGGTTTTAAGATTCTCGCACAGAAAAAATTGCAACTTTCAGAAAGAGAAGCTCAAGCATTCTATCGTGTTCACGCAGGCAAACCTTTCTTCCAGGGTTTGGTAGAATTTATGACTTCAGGTCCTATCTACGCTGCAGTTTTGGAAAAAGATAACGCTGTTACCGAGTGGCGTACTTTGATGGGTGCAACCGATCCCGCTAAAGCAGCTGAAGGTACGGTAAGGAAAAAATATGCTGAAAGTGTTCAACACAACGCTGTTCACGGTAGCGATTCTGACGAAAACGCATTGAACGAGATTTTCTTCTTCTTCTCTGCTCGTGAAATCGTTAATGCCGGCGGCGACATTTATCAGCTCCACGATATTTTGAAAAACGACTAATTTTTTTCAAGAAAAACATGACAGCCCCGTTTTTTTGGGGCTTTTTTTGTATATTATTTTGCGAAAGAAAGACTAATTTTAGATTATAAGCCACCAAAAAAGATGAAAAAGACATTTTTCTTTATACTGAAAATTTTTGTTTTAGTTCCGCTGCTTACGGGATTGTTTTTTATGACGTTTCCTTTGAGTTACGCCTCGGATTTTTCTTTTTCGCCGAACGGTGATTCGGCAGTTAATTCCCGTTGGGCGGATTCCGTTTTTAGGACGATGACAGAAGACGAAAGGTTAGGACAGCTTTTTATGGTTGAGGTCTCAAGTAAGTGGACTGTTAATGACAAACTTTTTCAGGATGTTGAAACATGTGTTAAGGATTTTCATATTGGCGGTGTAATATTTTTTTACGGTGGTCCTTGCCGTCAGGCTGCGCTTACGAATTATCTCCAAAACAAGGCTAAAATTCCTCTTATGATAGCTCAGGACGGCGAATGGGGACTTGGAATGAGACTTGCTGATTCCACATTGTCATTCCCGAGAAATCTTTGTTTGGGCGCAATCGAAAACAATGAAATTATTTATGAATTGGGACGTGAAATAGGTCGTCAATGCAAACGTTTGGGCGTTAATATTGATTTTATGCCTTGCATTGACATTTACGACAATCCCACAAATACGGCTATTGCAAACCGCTCTTTCGGCTCTGATAAATTGAATGTTGCTTTGAAAGGTTCGGCAATGATGTCAGGAATGTCTGATTATCATATACTTACAACAGCGAAACATTTTCCCGGACACGGTAACACGGCAGTTGATTCTCACGAGGCTCTTCCCGTAATTCTAGACACAAAGGATTATATTGATTCGGTTGCGCTTTATCCCTATAAATATTTGATTAACAATGGAGTAGGCGGTGTTATGGTCGGGCATTTGTTTATTCCCGTTTATAATAACGACGGCGAAAAAACTCCCTCAAGCATTTCTAAAAGTGTAATAGATTCTTTGCTAATTAAAACTTTGAAATTCAACGGTTTAGTCTTTACAGACGCTTTGAAAATGAAAGGTGTTTCCTCTAATTACGAGCCGGGCGAGGTAGAGGTCAGAGCCTTTGAAGCGGGCGTAGACGTTTTTTTGATGCCTTCCGATTGCAAAAAAGCATTTCAAGCATTGGTTGAGGCAAGAAATTCGGGGAGAATTTCTCAAACAGAAATTGATCGCCGTTGCAAAAAAATTCTCATCGCTAAAAAACGTATGGGTTTGGACAAAATTCAGCCTATTAAAATCGAAAATCTTTACGCCGATTTGAATACCGACGGCGGAAAAATGCTTCAAAAAAAACTTTACGAAAATGCTGTAACGCTTATTAAAAACGATTCGTCGCTTTTGCCGTTAAGAGATTTTGAAAATCAAAAAATCGCGGTTGTTTCGGTTTCAAAAGACGGGGTTTCAACGAGTTTTGAAAACAATCTACAAAGGTTTGCGGGCGTGAATGTTTTTAATATTTCTAAAACGGCCGAACCTTTGGCTTTTGAGCAGTTAATCAATAAATTGGAGGATTTTGACATTATAATCGCAGCTTTGCATGATGCTGGCTCGTATCCGAAAAGTTTCGGCTTGAGCGAAAATACTATAAAATTCATCGATAATTTAGCGTTAAAAAACAAAAAACTAATTGTTGATTTTTTCAATTCTCCGCTGAGTATCAATAAGTTTCAGAATTATAAAAAAATCACTTCAATTGTGATTTCTTATGAAGACACAAATTTTTCGCACGAGGTTTCCTCTGATATGATTTTCGGTGTTTTGCCGTTTTTAGGCAAATTGCCGGTTGATGTTAATCAAGATTTCAAAACCGGATTAAGAATAAAAACCGACGTTTTTAAATTATAAAACAATCGCATCATTAAATATAGTGTTTTGATGATAATATTGATAAAACTCTGAAAACTGATGATATTTAAAATATTATGGGAAAGAAAGAGAAAAATCGTTTAATCTTAAAAAAAATATTATCTTTGCAGCAAAAAGCAAAACATTATGAGCGAGTTTATTGATTACGGAAATATTGATTTTGAAGGAACGATTAAGAGTAATTTTATTGACAAATCAGGTCTTTTAGAATTTCTCAACAGCGTTATTGATACGCGAAATCGGTTTATCTGCATTTCACGTCCTCGTCGTTTCGGCAAATCCGTTGCGGCGCAGATGGCGTATGCCTATTACGACCGCTCGTGCAATTCCGAAAAACTTTTTGAAGGTCTTGAAATCACAAAATCACCAGATTATAAAACACATCTTAACAAATATCCGACAATTTATATTGATTGGAACAAGTTTTCGACTTACGACCACAAAACAGTTGTAAAAGAAGCTCAAAAACGTTTCATCGCTGACCTGAAAAAGTCATATCCTTTTTTGCAGACACAGGAATCTTTTGCCGATGCGCTTACTGAAATTAACGAAAAGACCGGCGATCGCTTTGTGTTGATTATCGACGAGTGGGATATGCTTGTTAGGGACGAAGATATCAAAACACGTGACGAATATGTTAATTTTTTGCGTGCGATGTTCAAATCAAATTCCGCAAATAAACTTTTCCTTCTTGTTTATATGACAGGAATTTTGCCGATTATAAAGTACGAAACACAGTCAGCTCTCAATAATTTTAGGGAATACAGTGTTATTAATCCGGGCAAAACTGCTAAGTATTACGGTTTTACAAAAGACGAAGTAAAAAAACTCTGCGAGGAAAACGACATGAACCTCGAACTAATGGAACACGCTTACGACGGTTATATTATCGGTGAAGAAAAATCGATGTTTAATCCAAACTCTGTGATGCAGTCTATTGACAATCGCAATTATAGCAGTTATTGGGAAAAATCCGCATCTTACACTTATATCGAAACTTATATTCATATCAATGACGAAACTGTCCGCCCGAAAATTGAAGAAATGCTCAATGGAGGTGCTGTGGCTGTTGAAGTTACAAGTTTTAGAAACGATATGAGGCATATTGAAAATGCTGACGATGTTTTTACATTGTTAGTTCATCTCGGATACCTCTCTTACGACCCTGAAACTTACCGCGTTATGATTCCGAATACAGAAGTTTCGGGCGAATTTAGAAATACCATCGCAAAGGCGGGTTGGGATTGGCTTTCTAAGGCGTTGGCAAATTCTCTGACGCTGTTGGATAAAACACTTCAGCTTGATACTGAATATATCGCGAATGCTTTTGATAATTACCGCCCGAATGCTTCGTCGGTTCAGAGAATTAATAGTGAAGCTGCGATGGCGTGTGCTATTCGCATGGCGTATTTCGCTGCTGAAAGAGATTACAAGATTTTTCACGAACTTCCAACGGGCAAAGGTTTTGCCGATATGGTTTTTGTACCGTTGCCGAAGTCTTCGCGCCCAGCAATTGTTGTAGAATTAAAATACGACAAAACCGCCGAAGGTGCAATTGCTCAAATCAAACGCAAAAACTATCCCGCAAGTCTTAAAGGCTTTTCCAAGAAGATAATTCTTTTGGGTGTTAATTACAACAAAGCTGAATCCAAACACGAAGTTGAGTTGGAAGTGATTGACGGCGAATAGGTGAAAAAAATAGAACTAACCATATAGGTTTTAGTAATGTTTCTTAAAAATTTCAACTATTTTTTCCCTAATATTTTCAAGAGTACGATACATCGGCTTTTTCTTGTTGAAAAACATTTTCCACATGGCGGCAACTTTTTTGACGTATGCGTAATAACGGTGCGAAAAAATCCCTGTTATCGGCACCAAAAGCATATAAAAAGTTCTGCAAAGCCATGAAGAAGAATATTTGCACAACAGCCAAAAAATAATGCCGTAAAATATCGGAAACAAAATCAAATACAAAGCAAACCTTACCGAAGTATGGAAATTTCTGTCTTTAACCCGCATTGTCAGCAAAAACGGCAAATGGTAAGGTACAAAATTGTTTAAAAATCCGAAAACATTTATCGGAAATGTTGAAATCAAAATAATTGTCCTTAACAAAATGCCCCAAATCTTGTACTTTTTTCTGATTATGCGGTCAGAGAGGTTTGTTTTTATCAGACCTTCACGGTATTTTTTCAGAAGGTTGTTTAATTCATTAAAACATTCAGCGTCAGAGTCTTTGATTGTATTAAGAATTTTTACGACCTCTTTGCCGGCAAAAATTTGATTTTTGAAATTGTTGATTAATTTTCCGCTTTTGCGTATAATGTACGGAGCAAAAACCTCACGTGCAGTTTCAAAATTGTCATAATTTTCGCTGTCCTGAATGTCGATAATCAAAGTACTAAGTTCTTTTTTTACCTGTTCAACTAATTCGTGGTTAGCCTTTTGCGGATTTTCTTTGTAAAGTTCGATATAATCCTCAACGTTAATCGGTTTACCGAAATTTATCATCGCATCGGTGCGAAAATCATAATAATCCTGATAACTTATTCCAACGGGTATAATTTTAACGCCCAAATTATAATTTGTGGCCTCCTCCGCCATAAAAGCAATTCTCGTAATGCCTTTTTTTAGCGGTCTTAAACGGTGTATTCCCTTATGACTCGCCTCAGGATAGATAACAAGAAACCGGCGTTTTTTAAGGACTTCAACCGCCTTTTGAAAAATTAAATTGTTTTGTTTCAAGGATTCTTTACCGTCACGAATTCTGAAAATAGGCAAAATCTTGCAAAAAAATAAAAATCTGCGAATACATTGTCCCGCAAAAATGTCAGCACGCGCCATAAAAACGGGTTGCCAATTTTTAACACTGATTAAAATCAGAGCATCCATTAAAGCGTTTTGATGATTAGGCGCAAAAATTACCGCACCCTCGTCAGGTATGTTTTCAAGCCCGGAGGTGTAAATTTTTCTATAAAAAATATAATTGTGAACAGCAATCGGAAATATTTTTACAAGTGAATAAAGCCAACTCTGTTCTTCTACGTTTCCAAATTTCATAATTTTTCTTTTATTAATTTGTTATAACGGATTTTTCTCGAAAAATTCCAAAACCAACTCAGCGAGAGCCCAGAAATAATATGCCAAACGCCCCACCAAGCCGCCATAAAAGCCATTCCGCCGGTTAAGATTTCGGGCGGAAAAATTTCAGGATTAAAAATCAGCATCAATGCCAAACCGGAATTTTGAATTCCTGTTTCAATCGTAATCGTCCTTCTGTCCTTGTCGTTAAGATAGGCAACCGAAGCCGAAAAATATCCTGACAAAAACGCTAACGCATTATGAATCAAGACTATTATAAGAATGTACTTTATGTACTGCAAAAATAATTGATAATTAGCCGCAAAAGCTATTATTACCATCGCCATAAAAATTCCAAGCGAAATTCTTTGAATCGGTTTTGCTATTTTCTTTGTTAATTCAGGGAATTTCTGATTGAAAAAAATTCCAAGAAAAAGCGGTACTCCGATTATAAGAAAAAGAGTTTTAAAGACCTGAGATATAGGAATATACAATTCTCTTACGAGGTCTGACGAGGAAATAAACAATCCTCCCCAAAAACTAAAATTCAGAGGCGTAATTATAACGGCGGAAATCGTTGAAATTGCTGTCAAAGAAACGGAAAGTTCGATATTTCCTTTTGAAATTGAGGAAATAAAATTTGAAATATTTCCGCCCGGACAGCTTGCTACCAAAATAGCACCGAGAGCCACCGCTGCGCTCAAGTAAGATTTGAAAATCCATACGCTCAAAAAAGTTACGAGCGGTAATACCAAAACTTGTGATGCAAAGCCTACAATCACGCTTTTAGGCTTTGTAAAAGCTGTTTTAAAATGTAAGGGTTTGATATTAAGAGCAACGCCGAACATAATAAAAGCCTGTACGATGCTCAAAATCAACCCGCCGTTGTTGCCGAAATTTAGTTTTACCGAATCCAATTGCTGCAACTGCAAAAACATTTCGTTCATAACTGTGGTAAAAATTTTTGCAAAAGTAATAAAAAAGTTTTAGAAACTAAAAATGTAATTTTTTATCTTATTTTGCCCGTTAAACTTTACAGAAAAAAACTTTTCAAAAAAATTTTTTTTATTCAAATATAGTTTCTATCTTTGCAATCGCAAAAAGGGAACAATGCCACCTTAGCTCAGTTGGTTAGAGCGGTTGTTTCGTAAACAACAGGTCGTCAGTTCAACTCTGACAGGTGGCTCCAAAGAATGAGAAAAAATCCGAATTGTAGTTTATGCAGTTCGGATTTTTTGTTTTTTTTTAATTTGCGGTTTTCAAAAAAATGTCCTAAATTTACGCAGAAAATTATTCAATAAAATGACAATAGAAGAAAGTTTAAAACAGACGGTTGTTAATGCAGTTAAAACGCTGTACGACAAAGATTTAAATGATAATTTAGTTCAAATTCAGAAGACAAAAAAAGAGTTTGAAGGCGATTTGACGGTGGTTGTTTTCCCGATTTTGAAACTTTCGGGCAAAAAACCGGAAGATACGGCTCAGGATTTGGGAAATTTTATTTCGCAAAATTGGGCGGAATGTAAAAATTTCAACGTTGTAAAAGGCTTTTTGAACATTTCGTTGAAACACGCCGTTATTACCGAAATGCTTTTAAACATCAATGCTGACGAAAACTATGGTTTTGAGGCAGTTACCGATAAATCTAAAAAAGTTGTCGTAGAATTTTCGTCACCGAACACCAACAAACCGCTTCACTTAGGACACCTTAGAAACAACTTTTTGGGCGATTCTATTTCCAAGATTTTGAAAGCGGGCGGCAACAACGTTATCAAAGTTAACCTCGTGAATGACAGAGGTATACATATTTGTAAATCAATGTTGGCGTGGAAAAAATGGGGTAACGGCGAGACTCCCGAAACTTCGGGCATCAAAGGCGACCATTTGATCGGAAAATATTACGTCGAGTTTGACAAGCATTATAAAGAGGAAATCAAAACTCTTATGAGTCAAGGCCTTACGGAAGACGACGCGAAACAAAAAGCACCGTCAATCGTTGAGGCTCACAAAATGCTTCAAGCGTGGGAGAGCGGCGACGAAGAAACCGTTGAACTTTGGAAAACAATGAATTCTTGGGTTTATGACGGTTTTGACGTTACCTACAAATTGATGGGCATAACCTTTGACAAGATTTATCACGAGTCAGAAACCTATCTCGAAGGCAAGCAATATGTCTTGGACGCTTTACAAAAAGGTATTTGTCAAAAGGACGAAACGGGCGCAACTTTCATTGATTTGACAGCCGACGGTTTGGACAAGAAGATTTTGTTAAGAGGCGACGGCACAACGGTTTACATGACGCAAGACCTCGGCACGGCGGCGTTAAGACACAGAGAATTCAATTTTGACGAGCACATTTACGTTGTCGGCAACGAGCAGGATTATCACTTCAAGGCCCTGAAATTGGTTCTTAAAAAACTCGGATTTGCATGGGGCGAAAACATCAAACATTTCTCTTACGGCATGGTTGAACTTCCGAACGGCAAAATGAAGAGCCGCGAAGGTACGGTTGTTGACGCTGACGATTTGATTGCCGAAATGACCGAAACCGCTCGTAAAACGTCCGAGGAACTCGGTAAGTTGAACGAAATGACCAAAGAGGAGCAAGACAACACCGTTTTCACGATTGCAATGGCGGCTTTGAAATACTTTATTTTAAAAGTTGACCCGAAAAAAACGATTCTCTTTAACCCGGCTGAAAGTATTGATTTTAACGGCAATACGGGACCTTTTGTTCTTTACACGTATGCGAGAATCCGCTCTATTTTCAGAAAATTGTCGGAAAAAAACATTTCGCGCAGCGAATTGAGCAAGGATTTTGAAGATATTTCGGAGGTTGAAAGCAATTTGGTTCAGACGGTTGCAAACTTCAAAAATGCTGTTTCAGAGGCATGCAAAATGTGTTCTCCGGCGCAGATTGCGAACTACGTTTACGATTTGAGCAAACAATTCAATCAGTTCTATCACGACTTTTCGATTTTGGGCGAAGAGGACGTTTTGAAACGCGAGTTCAGGCTCGTACTTTCGGAAAACGTCGGCAGAACAATTAAGAAATGTCTTAACCTTATGGGTATCAACGTTTTGGAAAAAATGTAAAAATTATTTATTATAATATAAAAGTCTTTAAATTGGTATCTTTTACCCAAATCCGGGTAATTAAGATACCAATTTTTTTTTGTAACTTCGCTACGGAATTTTTAAAATCAAGACATAATGAAAACGATTGAAAATCAAGAATTTGAAGGTGAACGTCCATTGTATCATACATCGGATTTAGTTTTGAAAAACGTAACAATCCATTCCGGCGAAAGCGCATTAAAAGAGACAAAAAACATCATCGCAGAAAACTGCATTTTTGAGGGAAAATATCCGTTTTGGATAACGGACGGTTTCAAAATCAAAGATTGTAAATTTACTTCCGGAGCAAGAGCGGCTCTTTGGTATTCTAACGACTTGGAAATGACGGATACAGTTATCGAAGCCCCAAAAATGTTTCGCGATTCCAAACGTTTGAGGCTTAAAAACGTAAATATTCCTGATGCAGAGGAGACTTTTTGGCATTGTGATGATGTTGATTTAGAGAATGTTACTGTTGAAAATGCTCCGTATATTTTCATGCACTGCAACAATATAAAAATCAAAAACTATATTCAAAAAGGCAATTATTCGTTTCAATATTGCAAAAATATTGAAATCCGCGATTCAAAAATTTATTCCAAAGATGCGTTTTGGAATTCTGAAAATATAACCGTTTACGACTCTGAAATTATCGGCGAATATTTGGCATGGCATTCCAAAAATGTAACGCTCATAAATTGTCTGATAGGGGAGACTCAACCTCTCTGTTACGCTGAAAATCTGAAACTTATAAATTGTCGTTTCAGAGAAGATGCTGATTTGGCGTTTGAATATTCAACTGTTGATGCTGAGATTTCAGGACATATAACAAGCGTTAAAAATCCGAAATCCGGCAAAATCATTGCGGACTCAATCGGTGAGGTTATTTTGGACGAAAACATAAAACAACCGGCTGATTGCAAGATTATATGTCCTCGATAATTTCTATTAACATAAAAAATCCGAAATACGCCATTATATGAACAATCGAAACCGTTGATAACCGCTTTGTTGAATTGAAGTTTTTTCAAATAAAAGTTATCAACGTTTTCTTTTTTTTATTTGCCGTTTTTTTCCAAACTATCCAAATAATCAAACAGTTCGTTCAAATTGTAATCGCCGGTGTGAGCAATGCCCCACGGCAAAAAATAATTAACGTTGAAACCGTTGTTGTAAAGTTTTAACGCAAGATTCAGACTGATTTGAAAACCTGTGTCCCTGTCTTTTGCTCCGTGGCGGATATACCAATTCGGTGCTTTAACTGCTTTTGAATCAGTGATATAATTCATCGGATTCATCATTTTAACACGTTGAAGCATCACTGTATCAATATTTTCGCAAGAAAATTTTGTGAAATTTAGCGGCGTGCCGTCTGACAAACCAAAAGCTTTGTTTTCGGCTGAAGGTTGGTTTTCTGCGAGATTTTGAACGTCAAAGGCGGGCGGTGTTTTCAATTTCTGACACTTGGAAACGTATTCCAAATATTTGCTTAAATCAATATCCACGAGATAACGTCCGAATTTGGATTCGTCATAAAAAATTAGTCCCAAAGTATCAGCGATTTCTTCTCCGTGCTCCATCGCTTGTTCGACAGAGGCTATTAACCATGATTTCAAATAGTTAGCGTAATTATCTACTGTTAATAGTTCTCCTGAAACCGGATTTTTTAAGTTCAACGATTTCAAATATTCGGCATACATCGAGGCAAGTTTTTCTGAAACTTCGGTTTGCTCTTTGGAGAGTTTTCTCGTTGTATTGTCCGTGCACGCATAAAGCCATTCGTATGCCATGTCAGCATGCTCTAAATCCGTTATGGGACAATAACTTACAACCGTCCAAACATTATCCGAAGCTTTTGCAGCACCCATTTTTTCAAGAAGTTTTTCATAATCGGGGTGATTGCCCGTTGCTCCTAAAAGCGCAGACATCGCACCGCCCGCTGAAGTACCGTCGGTGATGATTTTTTGTGAATTTCCTTCGATTAAATCATCGTTCGCCCTTAAATATCTGACTGCCGCTTTCAAATCCAAAAGTCCTGCCGGAAATTTTCCCGTATAAACCGTTTCAAATTCGCCGGTGAGTTTTTTCTTTTTGCCGTTTTTCTTATTCTTTGCGTATAATTCCTTGTGAACAAAAGAGTTACTGCCTCTTGATGCCGGAATGCAAACCACATAACCCTCTTCTAAAGCTCTGCCCGAGGCATCGTTTGGCGAGGGAAGTTTTGCTCTTGAGGCCATATAACCGCCGGTGTAAGTCCTTAAAAAAATCGGTGAATTTTTACGCATATTTTCAGGAACAAAAATGTTAAGAACCTGAAAAACAGAATCTTCTACATTTTGAACATAATAAATGCCTTCGTAAGATTTGTAATTTACGACATATCCGTCAGGCATTGAGAGTTTTCTTTGCGTAAAATTCTCGGTATTGAATTTTAAAAATTGCGGGAATGCTTCAAAAGCAACTCCCGCACAAATTAAAAACGTTAAAACGATATTTTTCATATGAATATTTTAATTAAGGCTCTTAATCGTGCCTTTTTCCGGGTAAAGAACCATTTTGAAATTTCTGTCTTTCATCAGGCTTTGAGGAAGATAACGGATAAGTCCCATTTGTGAAATATTCATGACTTTTTCGGAAATTACATTGCCGTTTTGCATGATTTTAACGTTGCCGTTAGCACCGCTCAAATATGCAAAACCGTTCTCCTCTTCTGCTGCTTTGGTTTTGCGGCGCAATGTCATTTGACGTTCATTGTAGGTGTCTTCAATTGTGTTTTCGGCTAAATCCGTGATATCAATCACAATAGGATTTCCTTTCAAACTGCTCCTTGACTGAATGCCGTATTGCGGAGAAAATTTGAAAAGTATGTGCTGAGAATGTTCGGTATTTTCGGGCTCATAATTGAAAACGTAGTTTTTTTCAACTCTGATTTTTTTGCCGATAAACATACTCATATAACTCTCTTCCAATTTGTTGAGCTGTTCAATCATAAATTTTAGTGCCTCGCCCTCTGGAAGACTTTTGCCGTCCGATTCGCCGACTAAAAGCGCATTTCTGTCATCTCTTAACACAAAAATCTGATTTGCAAGTTCTTGTGCTTGTTCGTCCAATGATTTTCTTATGACTTGTTTTCGCTGCGTAGGCACTGCCGTAAAAATAGAATCTGCATCTATAACGTGCAAAACGGTATCAAAAACAGTTTCATAGCGGTTTATGTTAATGTCCTGAAACATACGGCTTTTGCCCGAATAATCCTGATCGGGGGCATAAACTTTTTCCAAAACCATGTCATGATTTTCCTTATAATCGGATGTTGCATTAACACTTTCCAAAAAACCGTTTTCAGAAAAATTCATCGAACACGGATAACTTGCCTCAACAGCAAAAATTCTTGAAGTATCTTTTACTGCAAACGATGAAATTTCAACCTTGCCTATCGTCCAAGTACTTGAATTTGAAGTAATTATATCGTCAGTTCCGATATACTTCTGAGCGTATTGCGAGTAAGGACCTTTAACGGAAATTTCGTTTACGGCAGTTACTTTTACGCTTACGACCGTCTTTGGCAGGGCATAAATCACGGGATTGTGTTTGACCTGAGAAATGTCTTTTATGTTTTCTACTTTTACAAAATCTTTCGTTCCCGAGCATGACCAAAGCGTTAAAAACGCCGGTAACAATACTGCGGCCTTTAAAATGTCAGTTCTCATTATTAAATTAATAAAATTTTTAGTGTTTCAAGGGATAATCCTCCGGGTTTTGCCTGTAATCTTGAGGGTCGGGAATATGTTTGAATTTTTCCGCCTCGGTTTCTTTGAGCATTTTGGTTTCTTCTTCGCTCAATTCAGCATCGTTTTCAGGCTTTCCGTTTATGTAATTGATTTTTTTAATTTTTTTCGTTTCTGTGTCGGTTATCAACCAAAGTCCTTCTTTTAAATCGTTTTTATAGTAGCCTTGGATAATGATATTTCCTTGCATATCGTATTTAACATACTTTCCGTTGAGTTCGCCGTTTACATAATTGGTCTCAAACATAAGTTGTGAGGATTCATAATAACGACGCCAAATGCCATCTTTTTTGCCGTTTTTCCAATTGATTTCTTCAGCGGGAAAACCGAAAATCGAAAAAGTAGTTTCAAGTCCTTCTTTTAGTCCTCTGTTGTACCATTCCTGGGCAACAAGCAATGAATCAGACATAAAGAACTGCCATAAACTGTCTTTTTTGTGATTGTAATAATATCCCATCGCAACTTTGTCGCCGAATTCGGTATAATGAATTGCGCTTGCAAGTGAGTCGTCATAAAAATAAAGATGCGCTTTGATGCCGCCTTTAGGATAAAATTTATAAAAATCGCCTTTTGGTTTGCCGTGTTCGTAATTGATTTGAGATTTGCGTTTTCCGTTATCAAATTTTTCAATCCAAACGCCTTGTTTTCTGCCCGTTACGTCCTTTTGATTGACTTCGCCCTCGTATGCAGCAAGAGTTTTTCCGGCGTTAAGAGGTTTTACATAACGTTCGGGCTGAAAAATTCTGCGGTAAATTTCCGTCGTGTCTTTGTAAATTTTTGCTAACATTTGAGCGTGCGGTCCCGCTTTTTTGGGATCGCCTGCATAATAATAACGGTCTTGAAAAGAGAAAATCGTGTCTTTTAATTCCGAGAGTTTTTCTGAAAATTTTTGAGAGATTTCTCCGCTTTTATCTTTATTAACTGCTTGATAAACAGTATTTTCTGTTGCCGTTAAATGGTATTCCCTTTTCGGGTCTTCTTTATAAAGCTGAAAATAAGAAAATCCCAAATAAAAATATCCGTCAGGTTTTGAAGAATTGGACGAATTATATTTTTTAGCCTCTTCAATGCACTGCTGAAAATTCTGATTTTCAAACAGTTGCCTAACTTTGTCAAGCTTTTTGTCTTGAGCGTTAACTCCGAAAGATGCAAACATTAACGCCAAAATTATAGAAATTCTTTTCATTTTGTTATTAATACTTTATGAGTTTTTATGCAGCCACCGGCTTTTACTCTAATAACGTAAATTCCTGCTTTGTAATTGTCCGAAGAATATTCCGCTAAAGTTTTTTTCGGATTATCTTTTAGGATTATGTGTCCTAAAACATCAATTATTTCTACATCAGAAATTATGTCTAAACTGTTGATTTTTATTTTGTTATCAGAAATAAACACAGAAAAATCAGAAAGTTTTTTAGTTGTTTCTGTTGCCGTTGAATAATCCGTAACGCCTTTGGTTAAAACAAAATCAAGTGCGATGTTTTCATCTTTTTTGGTCGTAACAGTCTGACATTCAGTCTTAAAACCGTCAGCATAAACGCAAACTTCAAAATCTTTGTCAGGTGTTAAAGGGCGGAAATAAATTCCGTCTTCCTCGCGTGAAAAAACAGAGGAATTGTTTTTGTCATAATTTTTTATTGAAATCTGCGCTTTTACGGGCGTGCCGTAACTGTCTGTAATTCTTCCCGTTAAGCCTTGTAAGGGAAGTTTTAGAAAGTTTAAAAGCGATTTTTCGTTTTTTTGCCAGAAAAAATCCAAGTCGCTAACAGGCAAAAGTTTTTCTTTTGAAAGTTCTATCGTAAACTCTCTGCACCTTTTAAAATAAAGCATATAATCCTGTCTGCCGCCCGAGACTTTGTACCAGTCAGAGCCGAAAATATAACCCGATTTATCAACCGATTTCATGTAATTTTCGTCCGTAAGTCTTGCCGTTTCAACGTATTGACGGCTCGCATCAACAAACCACTGCTTGTCGGCAAGCGAAAAATCTCTTTCATAAAAACTATCCCAAGGATAATTTACGACCTCGTCGCCCGCATGAAAATTTGCACTGACCACAAAATTATGTTTGTTGGCAAAATCAATCATTGCAGAAGTTTCTTTTTCGGGATTAAAATCCCTTCCAAGGGTTTCAAGCCGCGGAAAATTGCGGTTGAGATCCACATCCTCTGCATTGTAGCGTTTTGCGTTACTAATATCGTTATCACCGCCATAATAAGTTCCGTCTGGATTGGATAACGGATTGATATACAGATTGATATTGTTTAAAATAGAATTTACTTCGCTCTCGGTATAATAGTTTTTCAACAAGAAATCCGCAAATCTTAACATCAAAACAAAACCGCAAACCTCGTCGCCGTGCATTGTTGAGGTCAAAAAAACTTCGGGTTTTAAATTTTCCGCTTTTTCGGTTCCGGTAATTTTTAGTGCTAAAATTTTTCTGCCTTCAACGCTTTCTCCGATTTCCTCTAACGAGGCAATTTCAGGATAATCCTTCACAAAATTATCCATCATTTCCAAATAAACATTGTAGGAAGGATACAAATTAAAATCAGCCATTTCAGATATGTCTGTTGCTGTTTTTAAGGACATATCCGCATCTTTTTTTATCGGCTTGGATTTTAATTTTTCCGCTGAAAAGGCGATTTTCAGTTTTTTAAATTCCGTGAATTCCTTTTCGCTGGCAAAAGCAATGATTTCGTTTTGAGAAATTTTATCAATTGAAACGGCATCAGAAATTTTTGCCACAAGATTTTTCGGATAATTTTTTATAACTATCCTATAATCCTGAGCCTTAACACTAAAGGTGAAAAATACCGCAAAAACAATCAATAAAAATTTCATGTTTTTTTATTTTTTGACTTCCAACTTTCCGTTTACTAAATTGATTTCAGCGTGCCCGCCTTTTTTGAGTTTGCCGAAAAGAATTTCCCGCATCAAAAGAGGATTCAACATCGAATTCAAAACTCTGTCAATCTCCCTTGCTCCGTATTTCTGAGAAAATCCTTTCGCCAAAAGCTCTTTCATAACATCATCTGAAAGCGAAAGCGTTATGTTTTTAGCCTCTAAACGTTTGGAAAGTTCTCTTAACTTTTTCTCCAAAATTAATTTAGCCATTTTTTCATCCATGTCGTTGAAAACCACGATGGAAGAAAGTCGGTTCAAAAATTCGGGTTTAAAAGTTTTTTTAGTTGCCGAAAGCATTGCATCGCCCGTCTTACCGCCAGCAAATCCGAGCGAAGATTGTGAGGCGTATTGCGCTCCGGCGTTACTTGTCATTATTATAATAACGTGTCTGAAATCGGATTTCTGTCCTTTGTTGTCCGTCAAAGATGCGTAATCCATGATTTGCAACATTATATTATAAATGTCAGGATGCGCTTTTTCGATTTCGTCAAAAAGAAGTACGCAATTCGGAGTTCTGCGGATAGCATCAGTCAAAAGTCCGCCGTCGTCATATCCGACATAACCAGCAGGCGAGCCGATAAGTTTTGCAACTGTATGTTTTTCAGTGTATTCGCTCATATCAAAACGGATTAATTCAAGGTTCAGCTGCTTTGCCAAAACCTTTGCAATTTCCGTTTTGCCGACTCCGGTTTGTCCTACAAATAGGAGAGAGGCAATAGGTTTTTGTCCGTCCGACAATCCCGCTTTAGACATTAAAACCGATTCAACTACTTGATTTACAGCCGTATCTTGTCCGTAAATCAAATTTTTGATATTATCCGACAATTTTTCTAACATCAATTCCTCGCTTTTATCGTCGCTGTCAGGAATGTTAGCAAGTTTTTTAACCTTTGTCAGCATTTGTGAAATCAACTTACAATCAACGGATTGCGTTTTTTTCGGCTTTTCGTCTGAATCCAAAACGGGGTGAATCTCCCTATACGAACCCGCCTCGTCCAAAAGGTCAATCGCTTTTTCGGGTAAATTTCTGTCGTTGATGTATTTAACTGAAAGTTCAACGGCGTGTTTTATCGTATCTTTGCGGAATTTTACCTTATGAAATTTTTCATAAACGGGTTTTAAGGTTTGAATTATTTTTACTGCTTCGTCAACCGACGGCTCATTGATTTCAACGATTTGAAAACGTCTTAAAAGGGCTTTGTTTTTTTCAAACGAGTTTTTGTACTCCTTGAAAGTTGTTGTGCCTATAAAACGTATATTATCTTTGTCCATGTATTTTAGCATCAAAGCTGCTGCATCGGAACTGTTGTCGATGCCGTTGCTGCCCATTCCGACGATATTATGAATGTCGTCAATGTAGATAATTGAAGGCGATTTCTTTTGCGAAATTTCCTCCATGATACCTTTGATGCGTTTTTCAAAATCGCCTCTGAATTGCGCTCCGGCAAGAATACTCGTTAATTCTATTTGATAAATTTTTGCCGAGTTCAAATCCTTTGGAAGATAACCTTCTTTTTCGGTGATTTTTTTCGTAAGTCCATGAACCATAGCTGTTTTACCGACGCCCGGTTCACCGATATAAAGAACATTATGACGCTGTTTTTTAAGTAAAATTTGGATTGTGCGTTCCATTTCCTCCTCGCGTCCAACAAGAGGATACATATTTTTGGATTCCTCGTTAAGAAGCCTTGTGTAAGGGTTTTGAACAATATCCGCTTGAGAGTCCCTATCATCAGAAGGATTGCCTAAAAAATCAGACGGAAAATCCGTATCCTCAAAATCCAAATCTATGTCAGGTAATATTTCGGGCGGTATGATTCCTTGTTTTTTCAGTTTTTCAGGAATATGAACTTCCGTGCCTTCGGGGCCTATTGCCGAAATTATAACATTATCGGATGTAAAGTTTGATATTACAGCCGAGATAAATTCTATAACGCTTTTTGGAGAATATTTATGTAAAAGTCGGTTTGCCTCACAGTCGCGCGTGTTAGCAATTCCGATTAAAACATGAGGAACATCGCACTCTTTTTTGCCGGTTTTTTCAGCGAGTTTGTCCCCGAATTTTACGGCGTGAAACATGTTAATCGAAATTTCAACTTCGTAATCAATATTTTCGGGAACAGTTTCCATAGAGTTGATGTAATCCTCCAAATCCTGTTCAAATTCTTTTATATTAACACCGCATTGGGTTAGGGTTTGTTCAAACTGTTCCAGACCCATAACTCCGTAATAAATAAAGAGTTCGGGTGTTATAAATTCAAACCTGCGGTTTTTTGCAACTATAACGCAGGTCCTCTCGATTGACTGTAAAAAAGCTGATTGTTTAAGCATAAAATTTTACTCCTCCTGCCAAGTAACTTTAAGGGGAAAATTATTATTAGAGGCAATCCTCATGGTTTTGGTTGCTTTGCTGACAGCAATATCGTAACTGTAAACGCCTACCGCAGCACTTCCCGTATTATGAATTTCCATCATCAGATTATGAGCCTCGTCAGGTTGTTTAAAAAAAATGTTAATAAGCACTTCGACAACAAATTCCATGGTCGTAACATCATCGTTGTGCATTATAACGACATATCTTGAAGGTTCTTTGTCCCTTGTACGGCTTTGCCGTCTTGATTTTGTCTGTTCTTTTGCCATTTTTGTTAATCCTCGAAATAGCTGTTAATGATTTCTTGAAAAAAAACTGGCGGCATACACGGACGTTTGGTTTCTTTGTTGACAAAACATAAAACCGTTTCGCCGAAATTCAGCAGTTCGCCTTTTTCGTTGAAAGTTTCGTACTCAAACTTCATTTTTATACCGGGTTTTTCTTTAACAAAAACTTTTACGGTAATCAAATCGTCATAAAAAGCAGGCTTTTTGTATTGAATGTTCATAGACAAAACGGGCATCATATATCCTTTTTGTTCTAATTGCGCGTATGAGCAGCCGCAATTTCTAAAAACATCGCTTCTTGCCTGTTCG
The DNA here is from genome assembly GCA_017412115.1 of Bacteroidales bacterium. GTDB lineage: Bacteria > Bacteroidota > Bacteroidia > Bacteroidales > UBA3824 > UBA3824. The sequence goes on from JAFPYR010000003.1 coordinate 49,901, forward strand.
TAATATAACGGATAATTTCCGTAATAACAGTATCCCATTTGATCGGTTTCGCCGTAGCGAACTCTGATTTTTGTTTCTCCAGAAAACATTTTACCAATTTTTTTCTCTGCAAAAATAATGATTTTTTTTTGAATTAATGTATATAAAATATGTGAAAAAATTTTTTTTTGTTAAAAGATATTCATGTTTGAGATTGATTGGAAAAATGTGTAACTTTGTCATTATGCCACTGACAATATTTCTTTTTTTTATTAATTCTGACATATTGTCATAAAAAATAGCATTGGCACAATGGTTGATTCTCTATATTTGACATTTTTATTAATTAACTTAAAATAAAATAATTACATGCAAAAAAAAATATTATTTGCAAGTGCCGGATTAGGTGCTGCATCTTGCCTTGCGGTACAAGGCTCTAAAAAAAAATTAAAAACTCCTTCTGATGTTTTGAGTGCTACACTAATTGGTGCTACCATCGGATTGTTGGGAGGTATAACTATTGATTATTTTAGTAGTAGTCATGCAAGCAATAAGGAATTACCACTAATTACTGATGATTTTGACCCATACAATGTAAAAATTGGTAATGGTATGGAGTTTTCTGAATCATTTGCCGTAAAAATAGCCGAAAAATACTTTGGAAAATTACCATGGGTGAGAAATATCTATATCAATAAAGATAACCCAAAAGTTGGATTAACAATGGTGAATGGTTGTTTAATTCACAACCGAAAGAAGTATATCAATGGTGATACTATAATGTTAAATGGAGGTTTTGAATCTGATGTTTATTTGAGTCGTACTGCATTTACGAGTATGAACCAATTAAAATTAACAATAGGTCATGAATTTATACATTGTACACAAAACTATATGTATTTCAGTGGTGTGTTATCATTAAAAGATATGAATGCAGTTTACCCCGGCAGTAAATTTCCTATGGCGGAATTAGCCGCTTATAATTGGGAAGCCAACATGGGATTTAATGATAAATACCTGAGATTTAACAATGAACTTGGAAAGTTCGATTGGCGTAATAAGAAATATTATTCTTGGTTAAACAATGTACAATTTTAGATGAAAATTTTTCTTACGATATTTTTGATATTAACATTTCAGCGGGCATTTTCGCAGGAAATTTCCGCTGAAATTTCTTTGCAACAAGGCGGAAAAAATCTTCTTTTGAATGTTAAACTTAAAAATAATTCTCAAAAAAATTATGTTATTTACGCCCCGGATTATTTTTGCGGTAAAGATGAAACAATATTGTCGCATTGTTTTTTTTCAGAGGACATGGAAAATTCAATCTCCGATTTAAAAAACGCCCAATATAAATATGCAACTGAAAAATTTTCTTTTTTAGGCGATACAATTGTTTTAACTTTTCCGTATTATAACAAAGGCAAAATTTATAAAGACATTGATAATCAAGAAACAAAATTAGATGATATTCTTTCATACCTGCGTAATTATGAAAAAAATAATGAATACGATTATGACAACAACATTTTAAAAGATTGTTACTTAATACCCAAAAATGGCGAAAAAAATTTAACGTTTGATATTAATTTTTTAACTCATTTACGCGCGACTTGGTCATTAAGTTTTTTAGCAAATGACAAGGCGTTCAGCGTTGAAGCCCAAAAACTAATCAATAAAAAAGGATTAGAAATATATCATGGGAAAATTATTTCTGATACTATTTATTTTTCTACGAGAGGGAAATTTTTAGAAAAATCGTTTTGGTAGAAAGACTTTACTTTCGGACAAAAAGTTCACGGTTATAACAATAAAGTGTTTTTAACGCAATATCTTTTTGCCGATTGGAACAATAAAGAAAAATTAAAAGAGTTTGTAAAATTTGTCGAAGACAACAATATTACAAATAATTTTAAACAAATAGATTGGAAAAATATGTAAGATTGTTAGCGTTTTTTAACCCTTTTTTTTACCCTCACATCTACAATTTTACTTTAAAATTAATTATTGTAACTTCTACAATATTTACAAATCATTAAGTAACAATATCTTAACACTGAGAAAAATTTTTGAAAAAAAATGCCTAAAAATTAGGCTGTTAAAAAAAATGATTGTATTTTTACACTCAAAATATTTCACATTCTTTTTAATAGAATTTAAAGCACAAAATAATGAACAAAAGACAATTTAAATTAATGTTAAGCGGTTGTATGCTTTCTGCCGTTATGCTTTCTGCATGTGGCGGCGCATCTAACAACAATGCTGCTCAAAACACTTCAAAAGACAAACAAGAATGTTGTCAAGAATTTTGCAACGGTGTAAATCCTGCCGACTTTGATGCTACTATCAACGGCAAAAAAACAGGTCTTTACACTCTTAAAAATGCAAAAGGTACAAAAATTCAAATCACCAACTTCGGTGGTCGTATAGTTTCTATCGTTGTTAAAGACAAAAACGGAAATCCGCAAGATGTTGTACTCGGATTCGACAAAGTGGCAACATACGCCGACAAAGAGCATACTCCGAGCGATTTCGGCGCATCTATCGGTCGTTATGCCAATCGTATCAACAAAGGTAAAATCACTTGCGACGGCAAAGAAATTCAACTTCCGCAAAACAATTTCGGACATTGTTTGCACGGTGGTCCCGAAGGTTGGCAATATCAAGTTTACGATGTTATCTCGTCTTCTGACAACGAACTCGTTATCCAGATGGATTCTAAAGACGGTGATATGAATTTCCCCGGCAACGTTAAAGCAACCGTTAAATTCACCCTCGACGACAACAACGGTCTGACTATCGATTACACTGCCACCACCGACAAGCAGACTGTTATCAATATGACCAACCACAGCTACTTCAACCTCAATGGCGATCCCAACAAAGCCATCAACAATCACACCTTATATGTTAATGCCGACAACTACACTCCCGTTGACAAAACATATATGCCCACAGGCGAAATTGCAAGCGTAGAAGGCTTGGCTTTTGATTGCCGTCAAGAAAAAGAAATCGGCGAACGTATCACCAACAATGATACTGCTCACGAGCAAATAAAATTCGGTAATGGTTTCGACCATAACTGGTGCCTCAATACCTACAAAGACGGCAAAGGCGACCTTAATACTATTGCTGCTTCGATTTATTCTCCCGAAACTGGTATCAAATTGGATGTTTACACCAACGAACCCGGTATTCAAGTATATTCCGGAAACTTCCTCGACGGTAGCGCAAAAGGTAAAAAAGGAATCGTTTACAATCAACACGCAGGTATCTGCTTGGAGACTCAAAAATTCCCCAATTCGCCCAACGTAAAAGAATGGCCTTCTCCATATCTCAACCCCGGCGAAGAATATCACAGCGTTTGTAAATTCGTATTTTCAGTAAAATAGGTCTAACAATTGACAGTTGACAATGGACAGTTGACAATATTTGTCGGTCTCCATTGTTAATTGTCAATTATCAATTGTCAATTAAAATAAAAATGGAACAATCAAGCATTTGGGACGCGCTGAGCAACAACGGCTTTACTGGCTGGGACTACGGCGTATTTGTGCTCTATATTATTATACTCGTTGGTATGGGTATATTCCTCTCAAGAGGAAAAAAGGGCGAAGAAAAAAATTCTACCGACTACTTCCTTGCAGGTAACACCTTGACATGGTGGGCTGTTGGTGCTTCACTTATCGCTGCTAATATTTCAGCAGAACAATTTATCGGAATGTCAGGTTCGGCTTTTGCCTCGGGTATTGCTCAGGCTGCTTACGAACTTATGGCGGCTGCTACATTGCTCGTTGTGGGCAAATTCTTGTTGCCGCTTATGATTGAGAAAAAAATCTTTACAATTCCGCAATTCTTACGCGAACGTTATAACAGCGGTGTTGGTCTTGCATTCTCAATCCTTTGGCTTTTCCTCTATGTTTTCGTAAACTTGACATCTGTTGCATGGCTCGGTGCATTGGCTATTCAACAAATCCTCGGCCTTCCTACCGACCACATTATTCATGTTTTCGGTATGGACGTAGATCAAGTAAGACTTGTTATTATTCTTGCTTTGTTCTTAATCGCTGGTATTTATTCTATTTACGGTGGTTTGGCTTCTGTGGCTTGGACCGACGTTATGCAAGTAACATTCCTCGTTGGCGGTGGCTTGATTACGGCTTATTTCGCACTTGACGTTATTGGTCAGGAAGTTTGGGGCTGCGGCGCAATGGATGCTCTTGGCAACATCTTTAATTGGTGTACATCGCAAGAAGGCGATAAGCACTTCAATCTAATTGTTACGCGAAACGAAAGTCTCTATCCCGTTATCAACGGTGTTACAGATGCAGCTGGTAATATTGTTCAGAAAGAAGATCCATTCTTCACCAACCCTGGCCTCGTGCTTGTATTTGGTGGTTTGTGGCTTACCAACCTCGGTTACTGGGGTTTCAACCAATATATCATTCAGAAAGGTCTCGCTGCAAAATCTTTGTCAGAAGCAAAAAAAGGTATGGTATTCGCCGCTGTATTGAAAATTTTGATTCCTTTCATCGTTTGTATTCCGGGTGTTTGCGCATACTTTATTATGAATGGTCAAGCCGACGGTATTCCTGTATTGGAAAAACTTGCCGGACACCTTCAAGGTACTATTGGACGCTCCGACGATGCTTATCCTTATTTGATTAGAAACTTTACCCCTGTTGTGGTAAAAGGTTTGAGCTTTGCAGCATTAGCAGCAGCAGTAATTTCGTCGCTTGCTTCTATGTTCAACTCTACTTCAACGCTCTTTACGATGGATATTTACAAACAATTTATCAATCCTCCCAAAGACAAAGAGCAAGAAACCTCTTCAAAATATCAGACTAAATTGGTTAATGTTGGACGTTTGACTTCTATCAGCGCATTGATTATCGCCCTTATCGCTGTTTATCCGCTCATGGGTGGTATCGACCAAGCATTCCAGTTTATCCAAGAGTACTCTGCATTTGTATATCCGGGTGTGGTTGTGATCTTCGGTCTCGGTCTTCTTTGGAAACGTGCTTCAGGAACGGCTGCTATTGTGGCTGCAATCGGTACTTTTGCATTCTCTATCATCTACAAGTTTGCATTCCCCGAAATGCCGTTCTTGGTACGTTCTGGCGTGGTATTCATCACCTTGGTAGTCCTCTTTGTATGGCTTTCTATCCGCAACAAAGATACAGAAAAGGCCACCGAGCTTTCTGCTGACGACATCAATACTCAATTATTCTGGAGCAAGATAATGTTTATCGTAGCAGGTGTTTCGGTAGCATTGTTCGTTGCAAGTTTCTTCTCAAGCACGCTTCATATTTATGGTATGGAAGGTGCAATGGCATTCTTTGCTGCAATAACGGGTACTGTTGGCTATTATTTGCGTTCCAACGCTTTGGATAAAGTTCAAGACAAAAAACTCGTTGCAATCGATTTGGATATTTTCAAGACAGATAAGACATTCAATATTGGTGCAGCAGTAGTAATTGCCTTGTTGACAGTACTTTATGTAGCACTTTGGTAGGTTTATTTTAATTGACAATTGATAATTGACAGTTAACAATTAGTTGCACTGTCGTTGTCAATTGTCAATTGTCAATTGTCAATTGTCAATTGTTAATTGTTAATTGAAATGGGTTACTATCAAGAACATCCTAAATTTTACATTTCAACCGATTGTATAATATTCGGTTATATCAATGGCAAGCTTCATGTTTTGATACGTCCAAGAGATATGGAGCCAGGCAAAGGAGAACTTTCGCTGATGGGAGGTTTCGTAGACGACGATGAGAGCGTAGACAATGCTGCGAAACGTGTTGTAAAGGAACTTACTGGCTTGGAAAACTTTTATATAGAGCAAGTTGGTGCTTTTGGCAACGTAGACCGCGACCCGGGCGAAAGAGTGGTTTCTATCTGTTATTACGTCTTGATAAAGGCTTTGGAATACGACGAGGTTCAAAGAAACAAATTTAATGCTCAATGGATTGAAATCGATAAAATTCCAAAACTTTATGGTGATCATAATCTCATGATAGAAAAAGCCCATAAAATTTTGCAAGAGAAACTTTCGTGGAATCCGATAGCGTTTTATTTGATTCCGGAAAAATTCACTCTGACGCAACTTCAAGTTTTGTACGAAACGATTTACGGCGAGGCTTTGGACAAGCGTAATTTCAGGAAGAAATTAACGGAAGAGAACCACATCGTAACCACCGGCGAAATCGACAAGACAACATCCAAACGCGGTGCAACCTTGTTCCGCTTCGATTTTGACGGTTACAACAAAGACAGAATTTTTAAACTGTAATTTTTTTTTGAACCACCGGAAAACATGAAGAATGGTTTCCGGTGGTTTTTTTGTTTGAAATTACAATTACAGCAATCCCGTCATATAATACGGCACATACACCACAGTGCCATCCACTTTCAGGTCGCCGTCGTATATTACATACGGCGTGGAAAGAGCAGTGGCAAAGCGTTTGATGCACTTTTGCAACGAGTTGAGAGTGAATCGTTTGCCGCTTTTAACCTCGATGGGCGAAATGTTGTGGCGTGAGGTGATTGCCTTTTTCTGAATCAGAAAATCAATCTCCATACGCTCGTCAGCATTCTCGTTGCTCGGATTGCTGTAAAAAAACAATTTGTGCCCCTCGGCTGCAAGCATTTGGGCTACAATGTTTTCCGTAATCATTCCCTCGTTGGTATCGAGTTTGCCGAGAATGAGTTTTTGATAAACTTCTGCCGGGACACGTCCTCTGATGCCAAAAGCATGGGTTATCAAAAGTCCCGTATCAGCCATATAACATTTGAGGGTTGTGCGCTCTTCGTTGAGACGCAGCCCAAGCGCAGGAACGGTGGAATTGTAGCAACAATTGATAATCCTTGCGTCGCTCAGCCAAAAAAACGCGCTGTCGTAGTCGCGCATACGGGCATCGGGTTTGAGAGCCGAGAGTTTAAATTTTTTCTCGTGCTTTTGGAGTTGACCGGGAATGGCGTCAAAGATAGACGTTACCTTGGTTTCCGCATTGTCGGCGTATTTGGCAATGTCGTTGCGATAAAGAGTAAGAATCTGATATTTAACAAGTTCTACCGCAGCGAAATCCTTGTTTTCTATGTATTTGAGTATAGCCTGAGGCATACCGCCAATCACCATATAAAGCCTGAACAAATCCATAGCCTTGCGGTTGAGTGCCTGACCCATTGGCGTTTTTGTTTCAAAACAATTCTTGATGTAATCCATCATTATATCATTGCCCATCGCCCACAAAAACTCCTCAAAATCCATCGGGAACATTTCCATTTTGATTTCTTCCGATGGAATCACAATGTTCTTTACATTTTTTTTGATGCTGACGAGAGAACCGGTCTCAATATAGTCGTATCTGCCGTCCTCTACAAGGAATTTGACGGCTTCCCTTGCGCGTGGACAGTCCTGCACTTCGTCGAAGATTATAACGGAATTCCTTGTTGTAAGTTGCTTATTATAATGCACTTGAAGATTCATAAAAAGTTTGTCCAAATCTTCAAGGTAGATATCAAACCAACTTTTCACCTCCTGCGGGGCGCGGCGAAAGTTAATCAAGATGTAACTTTTGTACTCGTTTTTGGCAAATTCCTCCACGATATAACTCTTACCGATACGTCTTGCGCCTTCCACCAATACGGCGGACGTTCCGTTACTTTTCTTTTTCCATTCTTGTAACTTACTGTATATCTTGCGTTTCATAATCTCACTTACACGTTTTTGAGGTTTAGCAATGCGCAAATTTACACGTTTTTGAGGTTTAATCCAAATGTTTTTTACACGTTTTTGAGGTTTAATGATAAAAAAAACTGAATCCGGCGGTTTTTTTGTTTGCGCAATAACCAAATTTTGCTTACCTTTGCGATGCTTTTTAACCAATCGATTAACATGAGCATTTCACAAATCACTATAAATGACCCGTGGGACGATTCCCCGATGGACGTTACCAAAGAAGTAAACTTCATTTGGTCGATTGCCAACAAACTCAGAGGTACTTATCAGAGCGACAAGTACAAGAATGTTATTATCCCTATGACTATCATAAGGCGGTTTGAATGCGCATTGGAGCCTACCAAGAATGCCGTTTTAGACAAGGTGGCAGCCAGTCCGCAAGAACCCGCAAAATCTTTATACAAGGTGTCGGGCTTTCATTTTTACAACAAAAGCAAATACACCCTTGCGCGACTTGTAGATGATGCCGACAACCTCGCTTCAAATTTCAAGAGTTATATCGGCGATTTTTCCGAAAATGTGCAAAACATCATCAAAAACCTTGAATTTGAA
>JAFPYR010000023.1 GCA_017412115.1 Bacteroidales bacterium
TAGCCGTAGGTGGGGGAATCCCGCCGCAGGTCGACGGGCCCGAAGCTCCCGATGCCCAGCGCCGTCACCGGGTAAACGACTGTTTGAAAATCTTTTCAAACAGTCGTTTTTTTATTTTCATCTTAAAAAAATGATTTACTTCGTTGCTTCGATAGATTTCTTGCGAAATTCTTTCGTAAGTTTGTCAATTGCCAAAGAAACTTTGCGTGCTCTTGCACCTGCGGTTTTGTTGTTAGCATTAACAAGTAAATCTGCATCTTTAGAGAAAGCCTCAAACTGAGCTTTCAAATCTGCTACTAATTTTGTTACTTCTTCCATTTTTGTGATGTTTTAAAATTAAAAAATCTGCTTATAGCGTTGCAAATGTACACAAATATTTTTATAATGCAACATTTATTGCAGTTTTTTTGAAAAAAAAGCGTTTTTTTCTTAAAATTTAAACACGCTTGTGCTATTTTTGAAGTTTTCAGCCTCAGAATTGAGTTCTTGCGCACTGCCGGCAAGTTGTTCGCTTGCCGAAGCATTGCCCTGAATTGCCTCATTAAGCTGTTTGACCGACATATCTATCATCTGAACCGTATTTTTCTGATTGTCAGCCGAGTTTTCAACCTTTTCAATCAAGGCAACACACTCGTTGATGTCAGGCAAAATATTAGTGATAAGCTGTGTAGACATAGCCGTTGCATTAACGCTCTTTTGCGCTCCGTCAATAATATCGTTAGCGGAATTTTTACTTTTTTCGGCGAGTTTGCGGATTTCGGAGGCAACAACAGCAAAACCTTTTCCGTGTTCACCGGCTCTTGCCGCTTCAACAGCCGCATTAAGCGCCAAAATATTTGTCTGAAATGCTATGTCGTTGATAATGTTGATTTTTTCAGAAATGTCTTTCACCGCATTATAACTCAAATCCTGAGCCTTTTTGATTTCATTAACATCAGAGGTAACCTTTTGCGTAATTTTTTCTGCCTGAACCGCTAATTCTGCATTGCGGACAACCTCATCGGTAATTTCTGTAACCGATTGAACAATGCTGTCAGCGTTTGCGGCTTGTTGATTGGCGTTTTCTGAAAGTGTTTGAGTGGTTCGCGTAATTTCCGAACTTGAAGTTTGCAGACGGTTTGCACCATCATGAATATCCGATAAAACTGTCCTTAAACTATCCGCCATTATACAAATAGAGTGCAATATACCACTCGTTTTATTAATATCTATGCGTGCAACGCCGCTCATATCGCCGATTGCAATATCATCAACAATAACTTTCACGAATTTCGGTTCGCCGCCGACATGCCAAAGAACACGATTAATAAAACGGTTCGTAATCAGAACAAGCAATCCGAACAATAATAAAATAGCAACCATCATCGGAATCAAAATAGAGGGAACCGTAAGGTATTTATCAGAAAATAGGATAAATCAATTGTACGTATGAAAATATTTTTTCACTATACAAAAATACCATTTCGTAGTCCGTTCCCAAATGCGTGAAATCTATTGTACGAATTTTACCGTCTTTAGAGCGTGCCATTTCGTTATAAACGTCATCGGGCATTTTTGCCCAATCCTTTTCCATACCATTTGGTACAACTAAACAATAATTCGGGTCTTTCGTCCAAATCATAAATCCGTTTGAAAGAAAACTCATAGAGGTCATAGCCTCATTGTTGTCCTGAATCATTGTTTCATCGCGACCGGTCAGAAGTATTCCTTTTAATTCTCCATTGATATGCAAAGGTTTCGCAGTTACGATATAAGGCACACCGCATAACATCGTGTGATCGTAGAAAAGTGTGTTTTTTTCAATTGCCTGTGCAATTCGAGGGTCAGAAAGCGTATTATCGGTAAAATTTCTTGTTGATGCGATAATAACATATCCAGAAGAAGTTTTTTGATAAATCATAAAATCGTTGCCCGGAGTAATATTTGCCCAAGTTTTAAGCAGTTCGACATTGTTGTTAATAATCTCCCCGCCTACTTGCCAAACATCATCAGTGATTGTTATACCACCTTTTAATTTAAAATATGATTCAGCAGCACCGATTATATGCCTATGCCGCTCATCGCACCAATCGGTCATAATTTCAATTTTATCCGTAGCACCTTTGAGTTCGGAAATTGCGGTTTGTTCAATACTATCACCGAGTTGTTTTTCTATTGACCATCTTAAGGGAAATGCAATAACTATGACGGCTATAATACCGAAAATAATCAGCCAGCCGTTCATGTATTGCCTTGCAGTCAATTTACTTCTATCAAAAATCATAATATTTTAATTTTAGGGTAAAAAAAAATCGGTTAAAGATAATATATTTTTTTTGTATTTCACATTTTTTCAATCAAAAATTATACATTTTTTTTAAAATTGAATAAAAAACGTATGCTATTTTTTTGAAATAACGTCAATATATCATGGATATTTGTCTGAAATAAGGAATTGCTCTACAAACTTTTCCTTGACAACTCTTTTTATATTGCCATTTTTTGAATTTTTCTTTTTGGGAATATACGTCCTCAAAAAATAATTTATGACAGCCAATACTAAGCTTATTACCAAAGGTAATATCCAATACTTAACCATTTGTTTTACATTTTTTTTGCAAAAATAGTGTTTTTATAAAAAAAGGAAACAAAAAAGCCGCAAAAAGTAAAAAAAGCAATAATGTAATTTTTTTATGCGATTTGGACAGGGATAAAAATTATCTTTATCCAAATCGCAGACCAAAACCCGCAAAGCCTTAGCAATAACTTTCATAACAGTTTATGGCGTAATGAAAAATATTCATTCCGGCATTGTTCAAAACGAAGTTACGGCAGAAGAATTGTTTCGGTAAAAAATTAACCCGTGGAAATCACACTTTTTTTTGATAGATTTCCACGGGTTATAGGTATTTTGTCGTTAATTATTTCTCTGTAAAATATCCCGGAGCAGATTCTCCGCCGTCAATTCTGGCATATTTTGAGTTAATTTTTTCGGGATCGTACTTAGTACCTTTGCCGCCTACAAGATTCGGACAATCAAAAAACATATATCTACTATCATCATCAGAAACTGAATCATTTATTGTCCAATATTTGCTAACATATATCTTGCTAAGATTTTTGCATTTGCTAAACATTTTTTGGAAATGATATACTTCCGATGTTTTGAAACTACTCAAATCAAGCGATGTCAATTTTTCACAACCTGAAAACATCGCATACATACTCAGGCATCTTGCTGTATAGAAGAATTTGCTAAAATTAAGTGATGTCAAATTAATACAATGTGCAAACATTTCTGTCATATCTTCAACATTTGATGTATTGAAATTGCTCAAATCAAGACTTTTAAGTTTTGTGCAATTGCAAAAAAGTTCTGACATATTTGTAACGGACGATGTATTAAGATATTTAAGGTTGACAATTTCTGTAAGATTAATATAATCATGGAACCAGCTTTTGCATGTTTTAGGAGAATAATTTTTGAACGACTCGTCGAATACTACTTTTGTAACATTATCGGCAAAAGGATTTATTTCCCAAGAATCAATTGAATCTTGCTTAAAATAAAAATCGAAGTAGGCATTTTCAGGATATTTATCATTGTAGTAAAATGTTAATACTCCGTTGTTGAATACTACGTATGGTTTTACGCCAGAGTATTTGGGCAACACAGTTTTGTCGCCTTTGCGTGTCAACAAACCGGGATTAGATTCTCCGCCGTCAATTATAATTTTTCCTTCTGTTGATCCTTTGCCGCCGCGCAATTTACTGCAATTTTTAAATATATCATGCAATCCTTCATTTACTATTACTACTGTCGTATCGCCACCATCAAGTTTTTCTAACGCCGTGGTATCTAAATTTAAATCATAAAGTTTTTTCACATCCCACTTGTCGCTTGCAAAAACTGTTGTAAGATTCACGCAACCATCAAACAATCCTGTCATATATTCAACATTCTTGGTATCGAAAGTGCTTAAATCAAGTACGGATAGATTGTAACAGTTTTTGAACATAAATGACATGTCGAGAACTTCTGATGTGTTCAAGTTTTCTAATCCTGCAAATTCTGTTGCAGATACAAAGTTTAGAAACCATGCTACGGTAGAAACAGGTTTGTATTTAGCAAACGACTTATCGAAAACCACTTTTTTTACATCTTTGGCAACTGACGACCAATATATCATGGAATTGCTGTTGTATTTGTCGTTGTAATACAAAGTGAGTGTACCGTTGCTAAATACACCGTATGACACTTGTGCAACAACATTTTGCACACAGCAAAATGTCAGCATTGCTAAAAGCAATAATGTAAATTTTTTCAGATTAATAATACTATTTTTTAAATATTACTTTATTTGATTGTTCAAAATTACAGTTTTTTTTCTAAAAACAAAACAGCGACAAAATAATTTTAAAATTTTATTCTGTCGCTGTTTTGTTTTTCAGAGAAGACAAACGCTTAAATCATTTCCTTTCCTCATAATATTCCGCTGCCGCTTCGAGGTTTTTGCGAAGGGCGCGGCTTGTGAAGGTTGCGCCGCTCACAGCGTCCACGGAGGAGATTTCACTGAGATTGATGCCGCGAAATTTGGGCAGCATTTCACGCTCCACTCTCTCCAAATAACTCGGCGTTTCTTTGTTTTCAAGGATTTTAACGTCCTGAATCACACCGTCTTTGATGGTAACTTCGGCGGGAACTCTGCCGTTGTAGCCGCGAATGTCATTGCACAATTCGGTAGTAACAATCGTGTAACTGCCGTCGCTGTTTCTGTGCATATTTGGGTCGCTACACGATGCCGCTGACATCAGAAGGGCAACCGCAAAAATAATTATGGTTTTCTTCATTTTTTATGTATTAGTTTTTGTCAAAATTTTATGAATAATGATGCGTTGATCCACTTTTCGTTGTGGCTGCCAAAGGCGGGATCTATCATCGAACATACAGAATTGTAACCGATTGATTTGTCGTATTTTACATCATTCAATCGGTTACCTGACGACATAAAACCGCAGAGCCTCAACCCGACGGAAAATTTTGTGAAATTGTATTGATAACTCATTTCGCCAGCCACAATTCCAAATTCTGCCGCAAAATACGCATACGGCGCAAAACACGTCTGAAAATCAACGTGAGGAATGGCTGTGTTGCGGATTTCAACATCGTAATTGTGTTTAATTGCGCATTGACGACCATACAAAATTCCCGCGCTGAAAGTGTGTTTGCCGCTGCGAGAATCCGCCTTGTAATCGGTCTTTATTGTTGGCGTAATATTCAGATTTTCAACATTATAATGATACTTGACATTTTTTTCAATGCGACGATAAACATTTGCAATAGCCTCAATTCCAAATTTATGATTACGTGCGGCGGAATATTCCACGCGCAGTGAATTTTGGCTCTTAATTTCGGAAAATTTATAATTCTGTTCCTCGGCTATCTTGCGGTAGTCGTAGGTGGAATTTGCAACGTCGGTCATATAACGCTCCAAGATGTTTTCATAGCCTTTCCTCATCAAAATTTCAGACAATGAGGAGAGCCGCAACAGCCATTTTTTCTGAATGAAACTTACTGAAAATTCGGGAGTTATGGAATGATTGCGGGTGTTGTAGAGTTTTACAATGTCGCTCTCCTCGGTGTACATTTTTTTGAAATCATAACCGAGAGAAACCGCCGCTTTCAAGGCGCGATTTTCAGGCGACAAGTACGACAATTTAACGCCCGTATTGTTGATGTAATACATTCTCGAAACACCAAACGCCACGACGCTTTCCTTGTTGTCATAAAGTCCAAAACCATAAATCACAAAAAATCTCTGTTGCTCACCCGGCCGCCAATATCTGTCGTGCAAATATTGTTTGTTTCGGGTGTAATAAGTACTGAGCCACAGCGAGTTGCCGTTATCAAAAAACTTCCCCGCGCTGAGTTGGAATGTGAGGAAAGTTACATTGTTCAACGACCTTGGGTCTGTGAGCCGCCAAGCCTGTTCGCCATAAAATGAAAAGTCGAATCCAAAATGCCAATTTTCATATCGACGAGCATAACCGCCTTGCGCACAATAAGTTTCATATTTGCTGTCGCCGCCCGTGGAGTCGGTGATGATGTATGGCAAATACAATTCAGGAAAACGCATTGCGTTCCACGAAATCCCCGTATGTTTGCCCGATGCGTAGAACGCCTTGCCGTAAAGTATGCCATACTTATCATAATCCTTCACTCCATAGCCGCAAATGCCTGCGTCGCGGCTGCCATTGCCCTGATACACAAGGAAATCGCCGTCCAATTCGCCCGACGAACCAAACACCGAAACCTCAGCCAAAGAGCATAATGCAGTGTCGGCGCGGCGTTGTTTTTGAATTATGTAAAAACAAGCCGTCTCTTGCATTTGCGCATAAATTTTGTGGTGCGCGGATTCAAAAATGTCAGCATAGCGACCGCCTGAGGGTGAGAGAGTTGCGCCTGGATTTTGTTGCGCAAAGGAGGATGCCACTGTCAGCAATGATGTCAAAAATATATACAATCGTTTCATTTTCCAATGTTTTTAGCGAGGTTGAGAATCAATTCCATACCGAAAAACGGGTTGCTCCATTCACGTTTTGTGCGAGCCGAGGTGCCGCTGGCGTACTGCGGATGAATGTCAAGAATGCCATTGACGAAAAACGAGAGTTTCGCATTGTCGCTGAACTCCTTTGTAACCTTGATGTTCCACATCATATAAATCGGCTTTTCCTCCTCGGCGTATGTGAGCGTGGTGGACTGACGGCGGAGTTGGTTCCATTGTTTTTCGTAATTGTCGTTGATTTTGGCGGCAATGTCTGGTGTTACATCATTGACAACATTCTCAAAATCAATGTATTGGTATGGAATTTTCTTATAAACTCCGGCGAAATTGTCGGTGTATTGTCGAGTCTGAATCCAGATCAACTGAAAGAAATTAGTAAATACCATTCGGAATTTCGGAATGTGGGTGTTGAACCAAAAATTGGTGTTGAACCTGTGGAGTTTGTTTCTGCCGTTGAGGTTGTAAATGCCAACGTATGGGTACATACTGTTTCCAATGCGGCTGTTGGGATAGAAATACGACGGCAGCGACGTGCCATACACAGTGTAATAATACGCGCCGTTAATTTCAAGATTGGTCTTAATGCTTGATATTTTGGGAGTTATGACACGGTATTCAATTCCGCGTTTTATGACCTTTTCGCTGTTTTTTACCTGCGTGAAGGTGGCAAACTCGCTGAAATTGTCGGCGATGTAGTCCTCTTTTTCGGGTCGGCGGTCTGTGATGTCGGCGTCAGGTTTCAATTCCGAAAAATACGGATATGTTACCGGCGTGTAAAACGTGAAATACTCAAAACCCGTGGACGAATGTTCATAAAACGCCGTCAGCGACACCTCAAAATTTTTGACTGAAAAGTCGTAACCGCCCTCGATTTTTTCGTTTTTGTTTTCCTTGATGTCGGTGTTTACAGCATCAAAAATCTTGGTGTAGGTAATCAGGTGGCGGTTTTGAGGGTTGTTGGTGTAAGCATTGAGCACCCAAAAATCCTTGTAAATTTTTTCGGGATAGAGATAATCCATCGTTGGGAGTTTGTTTTCAATGCCATAGCCAAGGCGCAAAGTGTGCTTTATATTATCACCTGTCGAAAAACTTGCGTTCAACCTCGGTTCGGGCAATATTTTATGATGGAGCGCGTACTTGCCATCGAGGTTCATCATCTGCGTAAAACGGTATCCAAAGTCGATTTTGAGGGTCTTGAATTCGCTCGGACGGTATGCCCACGACGAGAGAATGTAAGCCGCGCCGGTCTCAATGGCGGGTATCTGATAATTGCGCCTCGGACGCATATATGAATTGTCAGAAGGGAACGGCGGGAGTTTTTCATTTTGAATTACCGCGCCGTCGCCACGGTTTTTTACAGCGGTGAAGTCCGCGCCGTATTCGAGTGAAAGGCTTATTTTTTGCGCAATGTCGAGGCGGCTTTTTACATTAAGTTGAGCATAGAAATTGATTGGTATATTTTCAATATAAAAGTCGCTGTAATACATTGTAGGCAGATAGAATCCCTCGCTTTCGCCCTCCGAATACGAAAGAGGCATACTCTTGGGATTTGCGGTGATGACGCAATAATGACGGTCTATGCGGTCGCTTGTGCGGGCGAGCGACGTCGTAATTCCCACTTGCTCCACCCACGCGGAATTGAGGTTGATTTTTGTTTTGAGCATCAGGTCGGTCTTGTTGTAATCAGCCTTGTAACTCTCGTTGTATTCGTATGTGAGTTCGTCTTTTTTCATCTTGTTGACCGAGAGGGTCTGCGCCGCCTTGAAGTCGATGTCGATGGAGCGACCGTCTCCAAACTTGATTTGGTTGTTGTAATAAGCCTGAGCCGTGATTCGCGTGAATTTTTCCATTTCCTCGCGTATGTCGTCGTATGAATAGAGATAATCTGCGCCGATATGGAGATTGCCCGCCTTTGGACCGAGCGAAAAGCCCTTTCCGGCGTATAAAAGTTTGTTTTTGAGGTCGATTTTTGTCCTGATTCTCAGCGGAGAAACGCCATATTTGGAATTGACGAGGATTTGACCGGCTGAAAGGTTGCCATATTTTGGCGATGAAATTCCACGGTTGACCTCCACGCTCTGAATGTGGTCGGTGCTGATGTAGCGCATATCAGTGCCGGAATTTATGCCCGTGCGAGCCTTGATTTGGCTGTCGCCGGAGCCGCTGTAACTGTTTTCAGTAATGCCCACCATCTGAATCCTCACGCCGTCGGACGTCTGCGGCACGCCGTCTGAGGTTACCGCAATGCCAAGCGACGAATTTTTGTCTGCGCCCACCTGACGGCTACTGTTGAGGCTGAATTGCGTCATTGGATTTTCGGTATAGACATTGCCCGGCAATAGCACTGCAAGGTCGCCGAGGCTTACGGGCTGCAAATATTCAATGGCGGTTTCGCCGATTTCGAGTTTGTCAGCCTTGTGCCGCCGCGCCATTATTTCCACTTGCTCAACCTTGAAAGTCGCGGTCTGCATTTGGATTTCGATGGAGATGTCGCCGCCGGAGATTTCCACATCAACAGTCTTTGTTACGAGCCCCATTCGCCTTACCAAAATTTTGTGCCGACCGGCGGGAATGTGGCGGAGTTCAAAACGTCCGTTCTCATCGGTGATTGTGTAGGCATTGATGGATTCGATGCCGAGAGTCGCAAAACCCGCGTATCCGTTTTCTGTCTTCACAACGCCTTTTATGCTGTAATTGTTGGTCTGTGCAAATGTCTGAGATACAATTAATAATAGTATAAAAAACAATATTATTTTTTTCATTGGTATTAATTCCAAAAAAATAGGAGGCCGTCATCGTTTTAGCGACAGCCTCCTTGCCTATAAATGAAAAGAAAATTTTACTTGTTTCTCCATCCTGCGGGGAAGGCGTGCTGAGGCGTTACGATTTCGCAGTCGTCGGTGGAGTTGTTGGTGTCGGCGTATCCGTCCTTGTCGTTGCCCTTGCGCTGAACCAAAAGTCCTGAATGGCAGCCTTTTACGAGTTGTTTGCCGCGATCCACGGTCTGAGGCAGCGGATTTGTAACGATGTCGGAAGGAATGTGTCCCGTAGTGATGCCGTCGAGAATGTCTGAGGCTTTCACGCTAAGCATCTGGATTTCAACGCTGTTACCGTCCTTGTCCTGAACGGAAGCCACGGAAGTGTTTTCACTGAAAAATTTGTCGAGGGTTGCCTGTTCGCCGT
This sequence comes from Bacteroidales bacterium, assembly GCA_017412115.1. Classification (GTDB taxonomy): domain Bacteria; phylum Bacteroidota; class Bacteroidia; order Bacteroidales; family UBA3824; genus UBA3824. The sequence goes on from JAFPYR010000023.1 coordinate 9,729, forward strand.
TTTCGAGTTTGAAGATAAACGGACAGTAGAATCCCCTCGGATGCTGATAGAATCCGCCAATGCCGCCGAGGTCGTTTTCAGCGGGGAAGATTTCCCTCACGTTTGGCACTTCGGGATTGTCGATGTCGCTGGTGTAGAGTTGCGGGTCGTAGATTTCAAAATCCGCACCTGAAAGGTCAACGGCATTTTCATACTTGTAGGTTACAGTCTTGGTTTCGCCGGTCTCCTCGTTTTTCTCCTCATACGAGCCTTCTGTCTCGGTGTGATTGGCGGCAGTGAATGCTACAACGATTTTTTCGTGGGGCTTTACGGGGTGTTCGTAGCCTGAGCCGGGTATTACGATAATGCCGTGTACGGGAACTTTGCCGGCGTTGTAATACTCGTCGTACCAACTCTCCTTCTCAGTGCAAGAAGCCTGCATCGTGCAACCCACGGCAAGACCGTCAGCGTAGAGAATGTTGTTGGTGGGATTGTAGAGCACCATATACTGATCGGGGTGCATCATACGGCCGGCGTTGCGCTCGCCATTGAAGAATATCTCCGAGAAGATAAACTGATAATCAGACTGTTGAGCAGCGGTTGCAATCAACTTGACGTCCACATTCTGGTTTGCGTCCTTGATTGTAACATTTTCCTTGCGGAAGAAGATTGTCTTGCCGTCGGCGGACTTTTCAAGGCTGATGTCGTAAGTTCCAACCGGCACATAAACCTTCACTTTGCCGCTTGCATTGTCGGCGAGGTCGCCCTTGGAGATTGTGAAAGTGTAGGTGTCTTTTGACTGCACGGAGATGAATGTGATTGTGCAGCCGTCGAGGTCAGCGGACGAAACTGCGCCGTCCACATCTGCCGACATATTTACGAATGCGTCGATGCCGTCGTAAGAGTATTCGCTCTTTTTTTCGTCGTCATCGCAAGAAGAGAGCGCAATGCTCCCGCCTGCCATTACCAATGCAATAGCAAGATTAAAGAATTTTGTTTTCATTTTTTATGCTTTAATTACTGATTAATAGACAGTTAAGTAGTGATGATTATTTGGCGCACTTGTCGCCGCAATCTTCGGTAGAGCCCACCCATTCCGGGTCGTTTTTCTTGACGCAGCAATCAGCGAATTTTTCAGCCTCAAAATAGTAGAACGGATAGAAATCCGAATTGTGGGCTGTCATCCATTCATTCTTTTCGGCGTTGTCTTTCTTTGTGTTTTCGATTTTTGCCTTGATGTTTTCGGCGGTTTTTAGTGATGCCGAATCAGATTTTGCAGACACTTCCGCCAATCTCGCCTCCAACTTGATAACCGCGCTGTCCAAGTCGGATTTTGAATATTTTTTGACGCGGAGCGAGCCAGTGATGTTGGCGTTCTGACCTTTGAGACACTGATTGAATTTTGGAATGTCGCCGCCCGCAAGCACGTAAAGTTGAGCCGTTGTGTCTTTCATATCGGTGAAAGTCATATTGCTGCCACAATGACAAACGCGGGAAACATTCGCCTTGATTTTGATTTGTTTGTCGAGCAAGTATTCAGCCGAATCCAACACAGTACGCGGCGAATAAACGCCCTTGCAACAATCTTTTGTTTCTTCTACGCATTGCTGACCTTGTTTGGCTGCGCCGCCGCAGGAAATAAGCACGGCAGCCATAATCGCCGCCGAAATCGTTTTTTTCATATTTTTTTACTAATGGTTATTATTTTAATCACGGCGCAAAATTAGTGTGGAAATTTTATATGGGAAATACCTTAAATTAGGTATTTTTGGGGAGGGAATAGTAATCTTAAAAGTTTAATTAAAGGCTTTCATGCCCGCTTGAAAATTTTTGTTTTTCCCCACGTCGTCTCAGCCATGCGGCATAAATTGCGCCCGAAATATTGTGCCACGTGCTGAAAACAGCTCCGGGAATTGTCGCCAAAGGATATTGTGCAAAATGTGCAGCAGCAAGTCCGGCGGCAAGTCCTGAATTTTGCATTCCAACTTCAATAGACAAAGCACGACATTTAGGTGCTTGAAGTTTCAGAAGTTTGCCAACACCATAGCCGGCTGCATATCCGCAGAGATTGTGAAGTATCACTACTAAAACAATCAATGTACTTGTAGATAAAGCATTTAGAAGTTTTTCCGAACTTGCCGACACCACCGCCGCCACAATGGCTACAATCACAAGCGAAGAAACGGCAGGTAGAATTTTTACGATTCTCTGCGTAAATTTTTCAAAGAATTTATTAACAACAAGTCCTAAAACTATCGGTATCAAAACTACTTTTACAATCGAAAAAAACATATCTAAGACATTGACGTCAACAATTTCGCCGATATAAATTTTCGTAAAAAGTGGTGTTAAAAACGGTGCAAAAATAGTTGAAACAATCGTCATTCCCACCGACAAAGCAACGTCGCCTTTAGCAATGTAAGTGATTACGTTAGAGGCTGTTCCGCCCGGACAAGTTCCCACCAACATTACGCCGATAGCAAGTTCGGGATTTAGCATAAAAATTTTTATCAGCAAAAACGCTATCAACGGCATCAACGTAAATTGTGCCACAAATCCTATCAACACTTCTTTGGGACGGCTAAATACGATTTTGAAATCGTCCGTTTTTAGTGTTAGACCCATTCCAAACATCACTACGCCAAGCAAATAGTTTATAGAAGTGGGTTTTATCCAAGTAAAAATCTGAGGTTGCCATAGCGCAATAGCAGCCACACCCAAAACTATAACTGCCATGTACTTAGCAATATATTGACATATTTTTTCGATAGTTTGCATTTTTTTACGTTCAATTACAATCTAACACTTCCAATTTCCAACCTCTAAACACTACGACAGCCGTGTGCAAAAGCCATTTTTTTGTGTTGCATTTTTCCTTGATGCGATGGTCGGTGAGGTATTTTTGCAATTGAATTTTAGCGTCCTCGGTTTTGCGCTGAACCTCAGAATCGGGGGCGTTTTTCTTACAATATTTCAATTCAATCATATAGGCGTGGCGTTTATATCCCAACGGCTCCAAAAACATATCGGCAAAACCGTGGTCGGCTTCCTGTTCGGTGTAGGCAAGGAAACTCGAACTCTTGCAGAAATGCGCCAAGAAAAAGCCTTTCACAAAAAATTCGCCCTTATCGTCAAAATCCCTAACAGCAGAATTGCCGTCCATCACCGACGCAATGTACGAAATGAAAGGCTTGCAATCGCCACGAAAAACAAGAGTATTCCAAAGCGTGCTCAACTTGGTAACATCTGTGCGCCAACCTACCGACTGTGAATAGCAAACCTCCAAATACCTGCAATATTGTTGCCTTACAGTGTCGTTTGGAACTACAAAACAAGGCGTACCATATTCGTCATATCCAAAACTCAACAATCCCATATAATAAAGCAAACTTTGGAGATTTTCGGGATTCGACAACTCCGCAATTGCAAACTCAGGATTGATTTCAAAATAAGCTCTGCCGGTATTTACGATGTCGAGGATTATCTGTGACTTTTCGCCAAACTCCTTTTCGATTTTCACCATCTTTTCCATCTTGAAAAAGTCGGTAGAAACATTAGGATCCACAAGTTTTTCGGGGATGTTACCGTCATTTTGAACATAATGACGCAAGAAATACAGTGTCATATCTGTATTGAAAACCTTGTCGTCGTTCACCCTTCGCGATGCAAAACAATAATTATTGTAGTGCTGTTTCATAATCGCTATGAGTTCGTCGATAGAATGGTGAAAAACGCCGGTTGCATCGCGGTAATACTCCAACATCGTCCTGACTTCGCTCTCCGAAAATCCCATAACTTCGTTCATACTACTTTCAAGCGAAAGATTGGCTGCAATATTGAAACCACTCGTAACGTCGCTCAACGTAAGAGGCGACACACCCGTTATGAAAATCCTCTCAACAGGTGCATCGTTGGCAGTGGTCATTGCCTTCAACACATTGAAAAACAGGCGGAAAAAGCCGTCGCCGTGCGTTAGAGTTTTGTATGCGTCTTCATCGGTAGAAAACAGCGTGTTAGCAAAATTGTCGTACTCGTCTATCATAATGTAGATTTTGTACTGAGAATTTTTTGTAGACGAAACAATAACATCCAACATCTCATCGCATTTGCCCTTAGCGTCTGACATAAGTTCGTTGATGTTGGCGGGCAGAAATTCTTTATATTTATCCACAAACATCTCTATCGACCTGCAAGTCTTGGAGTTAAATGAAGCCTGCACCCGCTCAGGATTGCTGTCAACAGCCGAAAAATTGAACTTCATAATCATATACTGCCCTTGTTTTGGGGTTGTATTGCTGAAAATATTTAGTCCGCCGAAATTTTGCTCGTAATCGTCCTTGCGCAGCACGTCGTAATACGCTTCCAACATATTGAGAAACAAGCTTTTGCCAAATCGTCTTGGTCGTAAAAATATGACGTATTTGGCGGCGTTTTCGATGTAGGGAATATACGCCGTCTTATCGACATAATATGAATTTTCTTTGCGGATAGTTACATAATCCGTCTCACCGTAAGGTATTCGTCTGAGCATAATTGATGAGTAATTGTTTAGGTGCGAAAGTATAAAATTATATCATAAAATCAAAAAAAATGTAAACACTTCGCAAACGAGAATTTTTTTTTAAAAGTTCCGCAAGTTTTTTTTACAAAAAACACATATTGACTCCCCCAGACAAAAAAAAAACATAGAGACGTTGCGTGCAACGTCTCTACATATCCAAAATACATTTTTTTTTACATTATCGCTTTTACGACAACTTTTTCACCCTCTTTTGCCATCGGAACAAGGTTTCCTGAGAGTTTTTCTCCGTTCACGTAAAGCTCTTTCACTCCTTTTTGTGCGCCGGTTGAATTTACAACTTCAATTTCGTAGGTCGCACCACGGAATTTACGCGTTACTTTGTAACCTTTCGCACTCGAAGGAATACACGGGTCAATCGTAATGCCTTTATAATCAGGCTTTATGCCGAGAATAAACTGCGTAATCGTGTACCAGTTCCATGCAGCCGTACCCGTAAGCCATGAATTTTTGCCCTCGCCCGGTTTTGCAGCATCTTTGCCCGCAACCATTTGAGAATAAACATAAGGCTCTACTTTGTGAAGTTGTTGATCTTTTATAAACGCCGGACAAATCTTTACGTAATGTTCCCAAGCGTCATTTCCTCTGCCGGCAACCGTTTCGCCGATGATAACCCAAGGATTGTTATGACAGAAAATACCCGCATTCTCTTTGTAACCCGCAGGATATGAAGAAATTTCACCCATTTCAACGTGATACGTGGTGTATGCAGGATTGTTGAGA
>JAFPYR010000024.1 GCA_017412115.1 Bacteroidales bacterium
CATCAGATATTATAAAATGAAAAAAATCTATGCCGTAAACATTCTCAACGACGTTTATCAAAATTACACCGACAATAACTATCATTATTATAAAATGTCGGAAGTTGATAATCCTAAAAGTACGATTTCGGGGATTGAGGTTGTTTGTATTGAGTTGCCAAAATTTAAGCCGCAAGATAAAGCTCAGCATAAAATGTTGAGGCTTTGGCAAAGTTTTTTGACTTCGATAAATGCGGGAGAGAACTCTGATATTTCAGAAGAATTACTGGAAAACGCAGACACCAAAGAAGCCCTTGAAATTTGTACTAAATTGACAGAGGAGGAGCAGCGTGAGTACGATAGTTTTTGGGATTTGGAATCGCTTAATCTTGACCGGGAAGAAACCGTTAAGGAAATTGCGAGGACGGTAGGCCGTGCAGAAGGCCGTGCAGAGGGCCGTGCAGAGGGCCGTGCAGAGGGCCGTGCAGAGGGAGAGAAAATCGGTCTTGAAAAAGGCCGTGCAGATGCAATGCGGGAAATTGCCCGTATAATGAAACAACACGGCGACGATATTAATTATATCGTTGCTGTAACAGGTCTTTCTCCCGACGAAATTAAAACTTTACAATAATTTAATATTTGACATTTGTTAAATGTTTTGTTTTCTTTTTTTCTTTGCGCTGTAAAATAATATACCAAAATTAAATTTGCTGTAAATTTACAATGAAAAATTTGCAAAACTCAATAAAAAATTGTATCTTTGATACGCAACGCAACGGTATCTTTATACCTTGATGTAGACACTTTACATATATTTGATGATATACGAATCCCTTGCGGACGGAATTTCTAAATTCTGTCCGCAAGGGATTTTTGTTTTCCTGACAATTAAATTTAGTTATTAATTATAAAATCTTTTTAATCTCATGGAAAGAAAAGAACAAAAAGAAGTCGTAAATAACGTAACGACTGTGAAAATGAAATACGTTAAGCCCGATTTTGAGGTTTATGAGTTGAATTGGGAAGCACCGCTTTTGATGGGAAGTGGCGGCAATGGCGCAACTATCAACAGCAACACTAACGGTGGCGAATTGGGTTATTAACAAATTAAAAACTTAAATTACGAAATGAAAAAGAAATTTTTATTAGTTTCTATGATAGCCGCAGCGATGTTGACGGCATCATGTAGTAAGGAAGACAACGGGGATAATTCAGAACAACCCGTTAACGTTGAACAGCAGATTGTTCAACAGACACGTCCGATTGTTATCAAAGTTGACAAGAGAAATCCGCTTTCAAAAGTCGGAACATCCGACGGTTACGTGTTGACATTTAGCGCAGATGATAAACTCGTATTGACAGACGGAAGAACACAATATGCGGAATTAGACTTGCAAGCAGAAGATGCAGGTAAATCAACCGCTACTTTTACGGGAAATATTAGCACCGATGCCGACGGTAAAGAAATTTATGCCACAGCTGGTTCGCCTTTGACGAGTGTGCAGACATCTTCAACAAGTCTTGCAGATGTTGTTGCAGCAAATTGCTATCTTAAATCGGCAAGTTTTACGTACAGCCAAGAGAGCGAACTTAATGTTGAGTTAAGCGACCAAAATGCTTATCTTGTTTTCTCTGTTGCAGAGGGACAGAAAAAAGTGAATATCGGTGATGGTTGGTATCCGACAGACGGCGATATTGTTAATAAAACACTTTATGTTGCCGTTTCAGCGGGAGACATTTCAGGACGTTTCTTCGGAACAAAAACACTTGCCGCAAGTAAAATCTATACAATTACCCGTACAGATGTAGTGGATTTGGGACCAGATTTCTCTGTTCTTTGGAAGTACCAAATTGAGCTGCTCACCAGCAATGGTCAATATCGTGCCAATTGGGAAAACACTTGTTCAAATTTTGGTACAATCACCAATTTAAAAGAAGGCTCAGATTTCCGTATTCCTACAAAAAATGAACTTGAAAAATTTATTAATATGAGCAATGAGAGGGATGCCGATGGTGTATTGTATGCTTACAACGACTATGCCAGTATTTATTGGCATGCCGTTGGTATAGGCACAGGTTATAGACAATTTTCAACGGTATGGTCGATCGGTGCTTATTGGTCGTCGGATGTTGTTGATGGTGAGAGTAAAGCGTATGTACTATGGGTAAATTATCTTAATGACGAAGACCCAACAATCTCTGTAAAAGATTATTCAGTAGATGAAATATGTACTGTACGTCTTGTTCGTGATCTTTACTAAATTAGTTCAATATCCTTTTTTGTGAATAACAATCCAAAATAACGATTGCCGAGAAATATGCAATAAATTTTCGGTAGTCGTTTTTTTTATTGTGGGAAATTAAAAAAAACGTTATCTTTGCAGTCAGTAAAATAACCTGAAAAACATCTGCGCTATGGAACCTGAATTTCTCATACGTTTTGACTATGCCATTAAGCACATACTTAGGGATAAGGCTAATTTTGGCATTTTGGAAGGCTTTATAGAAGTCTTTTTGAAGAAAAAATGCAAAATAATGGAAATACTTGAAAGCGAAAGCAATCAAGACAATGCCGACGATAAATACAACCGTGTTGACATCAAAGCAAAAGACGATAAGGGTGAAATTTTTATCGTGGAGGTTCAGACTACACGATACACGTATTATTTGGAGCGTATACTTTACGGCGTTTCCAAAGCGATAACTGAGCAAATCGGTTCGGGCAGAGATTACGACAAAATAAAACAGGTCTTTTCAATTTCGATAGTTTATTACGACCTCGGTGTGGGCGACGATTATTTTTATGAATGTAAATCGGATTTTATCGGTGTACATACTCACAACCCGTTGCAACTGAGCCGAAGAGAAGAACTCACCGTTGAACAAATCAAACAAATAAAAGACGAAACTGGCAAAGACCAACAATATAAATACAAAAAGATAACTTCTGGTGATGTTTTTCCGAGGTATTATCTAATAAGAATCAACGCTTTTCGCAAAATTATAGCTGATGCTATGGACGAGTGGATGAATTTTCTAAAAAATAATAGTATTAAGCCTGATACAACTGCGCCTGGATTAGCGGAAGCACGTGAAAAATTGGTTTATGCCCGAATGAGTAAGGCTGACCAACTTCGTTACGACCGCCGCCTTGAATCTCTTGTCAACGAAAAAGAGGCGATGTTTGAGTCTGAAATTCGAGGCGAGGAAAGGGGGTACAAGAAGGGCGAAAAAATCGGTCTTAAAAAAGGACGAGAAGAAGGTCGCGCGGAACAACTTGTTGAAAGTATAAAAAATATTATGTCGAACGGTTTTGATTTCGACAATGCGGTAAAAATGTTAAAAGTCCCTGCCAACCAAATCCCCGAACTTCGCAAGTTGATTTTTGATTCTTAACGGGATTTTCAAGACTTTGAAAAAATCACAAAGAAAAAGAAATTAACTAAAAATTAAGAAATCTACGCTATGAATGTTGCTGTGAGAAATAGTGGAAGTGTTAGTAAAAAAATCTGAAAGTTTTATTATTATGCGTTTTAAACAAAATAGGAATTGTATTAAATGTAAAAAAAAGTTAATATAAAGATAATACAAAGTTCTTTGGTAGTTTGTGATAGTTTTTACATCTTTGCGGCACAATTAATAAAATTAATATTATAATAAACTCAAAAAAGTAAAAAAATGGCTAAGGCAAAGAAGAATTCGGAAACAGCCGCAGAAAAAACATCTGCTAAAAAAGCAGCTCCTAAAGCGGCAAAAACCACAAGAGCATCTAAAGTTGCTGTTTTGTTGCAATTGACTAATGAAGAGGCACAAAACGCTAACGAAGTTTCAGTTGCTGGTGAATTCAATAACTGGGATAAAGAGGCTAACAAAATGACCAAAACCATTACGGGATTTGAAACAACCATCGAACTTAAAAAAGGTTCTTACCAATTCAAATACGTTTTGGACGGTGAAAAATGGATTAACGACCCTACACGTAAACTCGTAGATGACGGTGCAGGCAACGTAAATTCTGTAATTGAATTGTAAGAAAATCGAAAAAAATTTCTGATTGAAAGGCAAAGTGAAAAGTTAATTTTTCAGTTTGTCTTTTTTTGTGTATATTTGCGCATCAAAATTTTTTTTCAAATGCAATTAAGAGCAGAACATTTAGTAAAAATTTACGGCAAACGTACCGTTGTAAAGGATTCCTCTGTAAGTGTTTCACAGGGCGAAATCGTGGGTTTGTTAGGCCCTAACGGCGCCGGTAAGACGACTTCGTTTTATATGATAGTCGGTCTTATTCAACCTAACGGCGGAAAAATTTTTCTCGACGATCTCGAAATCACCAAATACGCCATGTACAAACGTGCTAAACTCGGGGTCGGTTATTTGCCGCAAGAGGCTTCGGTTTTCCGTCAAATGTCCGTTGAAGATAATATTTTGTCTGTTATGCAGGTAAGAGGTTTTTCTAAAGAATATCAAAGGGAAAAACTTGAAAGCCTGATTGAAGAATTCGGATTAGGACATATCAGAAAAAGTCTCGGAATTCAACTTTCGGGCGGAGAAAGACGTAGAACCGAAATTGCAAGAGCTTTGGCTGTTGATCCTAAATTTATCCTTTTGGACGAACCTTTTGCCGGTGTCGATCCTATCGCCGTTGAGGATATTCAATCGATTGTCGCTAAATTAAAAGATAAAAATATCGGTATTTTGATTACCGACCATAATGTCGATGAAACACTTTCAATCACCGACCGTGCATATCTGCTTTATGACGGCACTATCCTTCAGAAAGGAACGCCGCAGCAACTTGCCGACGACCCTGAAGTAAGAAGGGTTTATCTTGGTCAAAACTTTGTTTTGCGTCCGCCGGCTTTTATTAAAAATCGCACACAACAACCCGAAAATCAAGAACTTAACAATAATAAACAAGAACAATCCACTTTAGAAAATGAATCTGAATCTTAAAAAACCGATAGCATTTTTTGACCTCGAAACAACGGGGCTAAACATCGTTCACGATTGTATTATCGAACTTAGCGTGTTAAAAATAAATCCCGATCAGTCGGAGGAAAGTTACACGGCAAGAATAAAACCGCTTGTTCCTATTAGCAAGGAAGCCTCTGAAATTACGGGTATTACAATGGAAGATTTAAAAGATTGTCCGACTTTCAAAGAAATCGCTCCAAAACTCAATAAGTTTTTGGAAAACTGCGATTTAGCCGGTTTCAATTCTAATAAATTTGACGTTCCGCTTTTGGTAGAAGAATTTTTGCGTGCCGGAATTGATTTTGATATGCGCAAACGTAAGTGCATTGACGTTTTGGTAATTTATCACAAATTGGAGCAGAGAAACCTTAGTGCCGCTTATAAATTCTATTGTAACAAGGATTTAACCGATGCTCATTCTGCTTTGGGCGATACAACGGCAACTTACGAAGTCTTAAAAGCGCAATTGGATAAATATTCCGAATTGGAAAATAATACTGAATTTTTGTCAAAATTTTCAGCTCAAACCAATAATGCCGATTTTGCCGGCAGAATTATTTTTGACGAAAACGGCAACGAAGTTTTCAATTTCGGAAAACATAAAGGCAAAAAAGTTGAAGATGTTTTGTCAAAACTTGATTTAGGTTATTACGATTGGATGATGAAAAGCGATTTTGCTCTTAATACCAAACAAGTTTTAACACAAATCAAGGCTCGGATGTTAGCTAACAAATTGAACGGAAATTAATGTTATTGAACGAACTCGGAGAATTTGGTTTTATAGAGCGTTTTAGCGAAAAATATTTTCATAAGCCGTTGAAAGACGGCTTTTTAGGTATAGGCGATGATTGTGCCGTTTTGCCTGAAGATGCTAAAAGAGAAACGCTTGTCAGTACCGATTTGTTGATCGAAAACGTACATTTTATCAAAGATGAAATCGGCGGTTTTCAACTCGGAAAAAAATCGTTAGCGGTTAATTTAAGTGATTTAGCCGCTTCGGGGGCAGAGCCTTGCGCATCGTTTTTGTCGTTAGGTTTGCCTAAAAATACCTCTGTTGAGTTTATGGACGAGTTTTTTAAAGGGTATGCTTTTTTGAGCGAAAAATATAATTGTCCTTTGCTCGGCGGCGATACAACGAAATCTCCTGAAAATCTTGTAATTAACGTTACCGTTTTGGGAAAGGCGAAAAAGAATGCAAAAAAACTCCGTTCGATGGCAAAACCGGGAGATGTGATTTGTGTTACGGGCTATCTTGGCAATTCGGCGGCGGGTTTGGAATTCTTGCTTAACAAGAATTTGAAAAGGGACGAAAATGCGCGTTATCTGATTGATTATCATCATAATCCTCAGCCGAGAGTTTTTGAGGGAATGTTTTTGGCATCCTTGGAGGGTGTTAATGCGATGACGGATATTTCCGATGGCATATCCTCTGATTTAAAGCATATTATGAAATTATCGCAGGTTTCGGCTGTTATTGAAACCGACAAATTACCGATTTCAAAGGAATTGGAGGAAAATTCTAATTTCGGCTTTACTCAGAAACGTCAGTTTGCGCTTTCCGGTGGTGAGGATTACGAACTTTTATTAACCGTTGATAGTAAGAAATTTGCAGCGGTTAATGAGGCTTATTTCAAGAAATTCGGAAAAAAACTTTATCAAATCGGTACTATTAAAAATGGTTTCAGCGATGAAATTTTCTTTACTGAAAACATGTTTTTGACTAACGGTTTTGACCATTTTTCGGCTTAAAAAAAATGAAAAAAAATTATAACATAGTTTTAACGATTGCCGGCACGGATTCTTGCGGTGGGGCAGGCGTTCCGGCTGACATCAAAGCGATTTCAGCGTGCGGTTGTTATGCCTCGTGTGCGGTAACGGCGGTAACGGTTCAGAATACTTTGGGCGTAAAAGCTGTCCATGATATTCCTCCCGAGATTATTTCGGGGCAGATAAAAGCCGTTTTAGAAGACATTGGTGCCGATAGTATTAAAATTGGAATGCTTTCAAAAGTCGAAACGGTAAGAACTGTGGCTCAGGCTATTAGATGTGCTAATGTTAAAAATATAGTTCTTGATCCGGTTATGGTTTCAACTTCGGGACACAGACTTTTGAGTGAGGAGGCTGTTGAGGTTCTTAAAAATGAACTTTTACCGCTTGCTACGATTATAACGCCGAATGTGCCGGAGGCAGAAGTGCTTTTGTCAAAAAAGATTTCCGGACAAAATGAAACAGAAAAATGTGCTGAAGAATTAGCGCAATTAGCGGGATGTTCCGTGCTTTTGAAGGCGGGGCATTTCTTGGACGATGATTTGTTTGATGTATTATATAATTTTGAAACAAAGGCGGTTACAAAGTTTGAAACCCGCAGAGTAAAAACGCAAAACACCCATGGTACTGGTTGTACCTTGTCGAGTGCGTTGGCGGCGTTTTTGGCTAAAGGTTTGAGCCTTGAATGTGCCGTTGAAAACGCTGAAAATTATATTCAAAATGCAATCCGCGAAGGTGCTGATTATCAATTAGGTAACGGACACGGAGCGGTGAAACATTTTTGGCGTTTTTGGTAAAAAAAGCAAAGAAAGGGCGGTTTTTTTTTAAATTTCCGCCGTCCTTTCTTTTAAATATTCTCTTACGTTATCTTCCAATTTCGGACTTAAAACCTCATAAACCATTCTGTTATAAGCGTTTAAGAATTTAATATGCTCTTTTGTTAAAAGTTCCTTTACGATAGGGCGTGTGTCAATATGGCAAAGTGTCATCGTTTTGAATTCTAAAAATCCTTCGTAACTGCTTTTTACAACTTCCAACATATTTTCGTGTCGGATACCGTATTGATTTTCAATGTATAAGCCCGGTTCATCAGTTATAATCATGCCCGGTTCAAAGGCTACGGCATTGTTTTTCTTGCTTGAAGTCGAAAACGCATGAGGTCCTTCATGACAGTTTAAGCAATATCCAACTCCGTGTCCTGTACCGTGTCCGAAATCGAGTCCGTACTGCCAAAGTGCCTGACGTGCCAAAACGTCAAGTCTTGAGCCCGGAGTCCCGATCGGAAATTTTTGCATTGCAATGTTCAAATTGCCGATTAGAACCAATGTGTAATCCCTTGCAAAATTTTCGGGAAATTTTCCCGTCGGTATAGTTCGTGTAACATCTGTTGTGCCCAATAAATATTGTCCGCCCGAATCTACGAGATAAACGCCGTCTTTTTCAATCGTTAAATTCTCCTTTTCCGAGGGCGCAAAATGCGGCATTGCGGCATGAGGATTAAATGCTGAAATACATTCAAAACTTTCAAATAAGAAGGTTTTGGATTTTTTCCTTTCTTCCAAAAGTATTTGAGCGGCAGAGAGTTCCGTCATTTTTACGCCCTCTGCTAAGTTTTTTTCAAAGCGGAAGAAAAATCTTTCTAACGCCAAACCGTCTTCAATCATCGAAAGATTCATATTTTTGAGTTCGGTTGGATTTTTTTTCGCTTTTAATAGTTGCACGGGCGAGGGCTTGTCTATGATTTTGCATGAGGCAGCAACCGAAGAATACAACAAAGAATTTACAGTGTTGCCATCAAGCATTATACTTTTTTGTTTTAATGCTGACAAATAATCACAAACCGAGTCATATTCTTTAGTGTCAATGTTTAAACCGCTTAAATATTTTTCGATTTCAGGAGAAAGACGTTTTTTATGGATAAAAAGTGTAGTTTTAATGTCTTTTTCTATTAATAAAAACGAGCGGAAAACGGGGCAAAAATCAATGTCTGAGGCTCTTAAATTTAGAGTCCAAGCAATATCGTCAAGAGCTGCTGTCAAAAATACATCGGCTTTGTATTTTTCCATAACCTCTTGAATTTCAGATAATTTTTTTTGATAACTCTTTCCTGAATATTTTTCGTCCAAAATGAACATTTGGGAGAAAAATATCTCTGGTTTTTCTTTCCAAACATCTGAAGATAAGTCTGTTGCATTGTTTACCGTTATGTTTGAAAATTTGTTTTTGAAATCGAAATATGCGTTAGCCGAAAGGAGTTCGCCGTTAAAAGCAATTGAATCGCCGGCTTTGAGATTTTTTTTCAAATAATTGATATATGTAAATTCCGGTTTTCCTTCTTTGTTCATTAAAGAGAATCCTGAATTTTTCAACTCTTTTTCGCCTGAGAGAAAAAATCTTGAATCTGTCCAAAGTCCTGCAAATGATTGTGTTACGATTACAGTCGCATTATCTCCCGTAAAACCCGTCAAGGCTTTTATGAACATGAAATCTTTTGGAATATACTCACTGCCGTGAGGATCGGTATTAAAAACGATATATGCGGTTATGTTTCTGATTTTCAACTCTTTGCGTAGAGTATCAAGCATTACGTTCATTATAAAAGTTTTTTATGATAAGTTTTATCTGCTTCAAGAAAAGTTTCCAATACTTTTTTCTTGAAGTATTTGTTTAATCTGATGTATGAAATGAAAAAATTAATAAGATAAACTGTCCAAATTATTATAAACGTTAGGATTCTCCAAGTCGGTTCGCCGGTGTATGCTACTGCCGGTATCAGACTGAAAATTAGACACAACAGAAATACTTCCGTAAATTCGTATTTGCCTGAAACGGAGATTTGTCCCAAATTTTTATCAACACTGAGGCTGCATTTTTTTATGCCGTTAAACCTATTGAAACCGTTCCAAATAAAACGATACCAACTTCCTGAAAATTCATATTGCATATTATGTCTCCACCTTTTATTCATGTAAGCTTTTTCCAAATCGGGTTTTACGCTGTCAAAAAGGCGGCGTGAAAACTCTTGAGGACTAAGCCTTGAATAAATTTCAAATTTCGACCGATAATGCAACAGCGGAACGAACATTTTTTTTCTTTTTAGTTTAACGTTTTTTAGTGATGAATAATTTTAAAGCAAAAGTATAGAAAAAGTATGATTTAAACAAAAAAAATCTTATTCGTTTTTGTAACTTTTTCCGAAACTGCCGTTAGCTTTCTGTTTTTCAGCAACTATCTTGCGGCGGAATTCGTGTTCCAAGCAATAATAGTGCATAATTTTTGACGCCGGAAAAAGTTTTTGTAATTCATTATAAAAAGCATTCTTCGCTGCTAATTCTTCTTTGTCCAATTCAAACCATTTGTCCATGATAGTTTTGCACTGACAATTTTTAAGTGTATGAATATCAGTGGATTTCGGATTGAAAAGTTTGCGTCTGGCCTCGCCCAAACTATCGAGTATGCCGTCGTATTTGTTGTAAACGGGCCAAAATTTTTGAGCTTCTTCTACTGTCAGCCCCAATTCCGTGGAAATATATGCAATTTTTTCAGCTTTAAATTGCTGTTTTCTTTGTTGCCAACTATTCTCAGGATTATCTTGTGCGTTAAGGTTGTTTACCGCTGACAATAAAAAAAATATTAAAAAAAGTTTTTTAATAATCATAATTTTCATAAAAGGTTATAGGAGATGGATATTCGTTCATTATTTCTATCAAATTGCTTTTATCCGTAGCTAATTTGTCTTCTTCAGTGTAATAGAGAACTTTTATGTCTGTATTTTTTGTTGCTAAATCGTTTTGGTAATCTTCCCAAAAATCCGAATTTTCCATTTTATAATTTTCCTTGTTCGCGGAATTTTCAAGAACTTCGATGTAAAAAATCCCGAATCCTATGAAAACAGCTGCTGCGTATGTTAAAAATCTTAATATACGCATTTTCCCTTTATTTTGGTGGGATTGCTCAAAATCAATGCGGTCCATGATTTTGTCCGGCAAACTCTCAAAATAGTCTTTAGGTATGTCATATTTTATATTCATAGTCATATCAGATGGTTTTATACTTTTTAGACTACAGAAAATGGATTTAGTTTAACTTATTATGTTTTATTCCGTAAGGATTTTTTCTATTTTTTTTACGGCGTGATGATACGAGGCTTTTAGTGCTCCTACTGAGGTTTGAAGTTCTTGTGCCATATCGTCGTATTTCATTTCTTTGAAATATTTCATTTCAAAGACAAGTCTTTGTTTTTTAGGTAATTGGCTGACTGCTGAAAGTAATTTTTTCTCGATTTGTTCGCTGTTGTCGCCTTGAAGCGAGCCAATGGAGCAGATGTCCAAATGTAAGGTATCATCGTCTAACGACATAGCTGTATTTTTTTGTGAAGACCTAATGTGGGAGAAGGCTTCGTTTGAAGCGATTTTGAAAAGCCACGTGTAAAGATTAGCCTCCAAACGGAATTTGTCCAACGCACGCCATGCCTTTACGAAAGTGTTTTGTAAAATATCGTCGGTCTCTTCGTGTGTATTGACAATTGCCCGTATGCGGCTGTACAGCTGTTTAGAAAACTGTTTGACGATAATTCTGAACGCTGTTTCTTTGGTTTTACCGTTGTTGAACATTTTCAAAATTTCCTCGTCTGAAAATATTTTTTCCTCCATAGTAGTCTTTAAAATATTACGCCCCAAAGATAACAATTAAAAAAAATAAAATTCAAGAAAAATTGTTAAAAAAATCGTAATTCCTTCGGGGCGTATTTCCTTATTTTTTTTGAGGAAATGTTTTGCTTTTGTTAAAAAATCAGCTCGTCCAACTGTTTAACGCTTGATGCGCCTACGATTACCGTTGTAACGTTTTTGTTTTTTAACACGAAATCCAAAGCGTATTGTGCCGGAGTGAGTCCTAATTTGTCAGCCTCTTTTTTGAATTGAAGCAATTTATCAATCATTTCGGGTGTTAGATCGGCTTTTTTTAGGAAAAAATCTTTTGCCATGCGGGAATCTTCAGGAATACCGTTGAGATATTTTCCCGTTAAAAGTCCCTGAGCCAAAGGCGAAAAGGCAGCAAATCCTACACCAGAGGTTTCGCATTGCGGCAAAATATCTTCTTCTGGTTCGCGGCTTAACATATTATATTTGCCCTGATAGAGTAAACAATGTACATCTCTGTCTGACAGATATTTATACGCAAATTCAGCTTTGTCGGCAGGGTATTTTGAAATTCCTACGTACAAGGCTTTGCCCGAGCGTACAATATCAACAAGGGTTTGAAGAGTTTCTTCGAGGGGTGTTTCAGGATCGTAACGGTGCGAATAAAAAATATCAACATAATCAAGTTTCATACGCTTTAAACTGTTATCGATTCCCGCCATTAAATGTTTGCGCGAATTGAACTCACCGAAAGGTCCTTCCCACATATCGTGTCCGGCTTTTGAGGCGATAAACATTTCATCACGATAGGGCCTAAAATCTTTTTCATAAATTACTCCGAAGGTTTCCTCCGCTGAGCCGTATGAGGGACCGTAATTGTCGGCAAGGTCAAAATAATTTATGCCTTTGTCAAATGCGAAACGCATAATCTTGCGGCTGTTGTCAAGGGTATTAACATCGCCGAAATTGTGCCAGAAGCCTAAGGCAATTTTTGATAGTTTTACACCGCTTTTACCGGCTCTGCGGTATTCCATTGCGCTGTAACGGTTTTGGTCTGCTGAATAAATCATTTTCTATTTTCTTTTAAAGCATTATTTTTTTGCCAAAATTATCAAAAAAAAAAAATACTGCCAAATTTTAATTCCTATTAATGAAGAAAAACTTGTTACGTATTTTACGTAAAAGCCGCCGAAATAGTTTTGCGAATAAGAAAAACTATATACTTTTGCCACGTCGAAAATAAGAAAACAAGTTATTAAAAAAAATAAAATTAATTAAAACCATGTCTGATTTATCAAAGAAAGAAGTCAATGACTTCATGGCGAAAGTAATCGCAAGAAACCCCGGTGAAAGTGAATTTCATCAGGCTGTTAAAGAAGTTGTAGAATCCCTTATGGATTTCATCGACGAAAATCCCAAATACAAACAAGGTAAAATCCTCGAAAGAATGGTTGAACCTGAAAGAGTTATCATTTTCAGAGTTCCGTGGATTGACGACAAAGGCGAAATCCAAATCAACAGAGGTTTCCGTATTCAGATGAATAGTGCTATCGGACCTTACAAAGGCGGTTTGAGACTTCACCCGACAGTAAACCTCGGTATTTTGAAGTTCCTTGCTTTCGAGCAGGTTTTCAAAAACTCTTTGACTACTCTTCCTATGGGCGGCGGCAAAGGTGGTTCTGACTTCGATCCTAAAGGTAAATCTGACAATGAAGTAATGCGTTTCTGCCAGAGTTTCATGACCGAACTTTCTAAACATATCGGTGCTGATACTGACGTTCCCGCTGGTGATATAGGAGTTGGCGGTAGAGAAATTGGTTATTTGTTCGGACAATATAAGAGACTCAGAAACGAATTTACTGGCGTTTTGACCGGTAAAGGTCTCGGTTGGGGCGGTTCACTCATTCGTCCTGAAGCAACAGGTTACGGCGTTGTTTATTTCGCAAAAGAAATGCTCGCTACCAAAAATGATACTTTGGAAGGCAAAACAGTTTGTATTTCAGGTTCTGGTAACGTTGCTCAGTACGCTGTTCAAAAATGTATCCAACTTGGTGCAAAAGTTGTTACGATGTCTGACTCTAACGGTTCTATCTACGATAAAGACGGTATCAATGAGGAGAAACTCAATTGGATTCTCGACCTCAAAAACGTTCGTCGCGGTCGTATCAAAGAATATGCTGACAACTTCCCGGGCGTAGTTTACATGGAAGGTGAGCGTCCTTGGTCAATAAAATGCGACATCGCAATGCCTTGCGCTACTCAGAACGAGGTTAACGGTGAAAACGCTAAAGCATTGGTAGACAACGGTGTAATCTGTGTTGCTGAGGGTGCTAATATGCCTTCACTTCCTGAGGCTATCGAAATCTTCCAGAACGCAAGAATTCTTTACGCTCCCGGTAAAGCATCTAACGCAGGTGGTGTATCAGTTTCAGGTCTTGAAATGTCTCAGAACTCTGAAAGACTTTCTTGGACAAGAGAAGAGGTTGATGCTAAACTTCATCAGATTATGATCAACATTCACAAGACTTGTGTTAAATACGGTACAGAGGCTGACGGTTACATCAATTATGTAAAAGGTGCAAATATCGGTGGATTCGTGAAAGTAGCAGATGCAATGTTAGCACAAGGTTTGGTATAATTTTAATATCAGATATTTTTAGAAACTAAAAAACGGCTGTCAAAATTTTGGCAGCCGTTTTTTTTTATTGCTTTTTGGAAACTGACAAATAGTCATATTGTAATCTGTCAAAAAGGCATATTATAACTGACAATTTGTCTTTTTAAATTGTTGGCATGGATTTGGAATATGAGTGGAAATGTTATTAATCGTTAAATTTTATAAATAGAAATAAAAATGTCAATAGTACAGGAAAAACAATCGCACGTATTCCCCGGTATCGGATTAGGTGCGTTAGGAGGCTTGGTTATTCAAGGATTTAGAAGTGATACCGTTGATAAGAAAACTGTTTGTGCTTCAGTTCTTTTAGGTGGAATTTTGGGCGGAGTTATCGGTAAATTGTTTGATTTATCAGATGAAACTAAATCGAAATCGAATAAAAAAGAACGGGAAAAAAAAACTGATGATTCGATGAAAAAAATTATCGGCAAAGGTGTTGTATATGTGCATTGTGCTGATAAATCAAAGTCAAGCGTTAATTATGAAGATATTATTCATAGGGAACTTGAATATACTTATGGTTTTCAATATGCCACAGTGAAAAAGGCATTAGAGATTGCACAAAAAACAAAATCTGTACAAGAGGTTTTTAATTTTTTTAAGGACGGGAAAAACTCTTTAATTTTCATTGAAAACGATTTTACGCAAGGTGGTTTAAATGCTAATATATCAAGCTGCTTAAAAGATGGTGCTTATATTGAGTATGGTATTAAAGATAATTATACGAAACTTAAAAATAAAGCAGATTCTTTTATGCAAAAATATTTTTTTGATATTGAAGTAAAATTATTTCCAAAAAACGGTTGGTCGAAAATAGAGGGAGATAAGATTATAAAGTATACAACAACTGAACAAATTGCAAGTTTATTGGTAGTTATCGGTCATGAACTTTTTATTCATGATAGTCATTTTGAGACAGCAAAGTTATGGAAATTAGGTAAATATCAAGAGTCTATTGCAAAGGCAGTGGAATATAGAGGTATTAACGGTTATGAAGACCATAAGTTGTATATGCAAAAGAAAAAGTCAAAAATGACTAAATATTTAACTGAATTGAAGAATCTTGCATATACAGGAAAATTAGGAATCCCGTATAACGAAATTGTAAAAGCTATAAAACGGCATGATGATAACTATAAATAATAGACTACTTTTAAAAATTAATTTTATCGGTATATTTTTGATTGTTCTTATTATTTTATGCGGAAATAAAATAGCTCCGGGGCGGTATTGTATTTATTACCATCAAGATGGACTTGAAAAAATAGGTCCTACTGTTTCTGATGAGAATGGGAAATGTGGTTTTTGGGTTGGTCTTGCTCCTATTGATGGTAATGTTTTTTTAGACGAAGCTGGACATTATGAAAATAATGAAAAGGAAGGTTTTTGGATTGAGTTTTATGCTTTTCGCTTAAATTCAAAATGTCAAGAAAAAATATATCATAAAGGGATAGTTACTGATACATCAAGATTGTTTGATGAATTTGGTAACTTGGAAGAGGTTCGCTGGCATGACGGGAAAGGTCATGTGATTTGGGCAGAGGCTATAGCTCCTAACGGTTCTCGTTATCCTGCTCATTCAACAGCTTGTCCGAGTGATGAAAGGGCTGAACTTGAAAAAGATTCTCCTACAGATTATCATTATGTCGTGATTAATTCTTGGACTAATATAATTGATAAAATTGTTGTAATTATTTCGGTTGTTTTGCTGATTGTAAATTCGGTTTATTTTTTTAGAAAAAGGGAAAAAGTATAGTACAAAAAACGGCTGTCAAGAAAATTTTGACAGCCGTTTTTTTTGTCGTTTATTTTTTGAAATCGTATGTCGTAAAAATCAGTGAATCTTTTTCACCGATGCTGCCGCGTTTGTCAATTCGGCCGTTTTTGTCTACAATCGTCAGCGTAAAATCTATTTTCCGTGATTTCAAATTCATTTGAGGGTGGAACGGACAGCAAACTATTGCAATCGTATATTTTCCGCCCGTCGGATTTGTCCAAAAAATATTTTCTTGAGGGCTTGTTGAAGCTTTCCAAGGCTCGTTTGTCGCATTTTGATTAGCGTCAATGTCAAGGCTGCCTCTACTGCCACTGCACGAAGTAGTTTTGCGGTTATAATACGTTAAATTGCCGCACGGGTCTTTCACGATTAAATCCAAATCGGCTTTGCAATACCATTGAAGATTTATTCTAAGGTCGCCGGTTTTGCCTTTCAAATCTTTTTCTTCTTTTACGGGAGTTGGTGGTGTTTCTTTTTTTATAGGCTGCATTTTGATTTTTTCTCCTGCATTGAAACTTTTTATTACATGAAATTTATCTTTGTAATCGGTTTTTTTAGATGTGATTTCAATGCGTGAACCCGGTTTTGCCGAAACATAAAAACAACCTTTGCTGTCGCTTGTCGCCGAAAAAGAAGCAGTGCCTTGTTCTGCATCAAAAATCTTAATTTGATTTTTAACACCGGCTATTGGTTTTAGCGTTAGGCTGTCGATATTAACAAATTGTATTTTTATCGGTTCAATCTTTTTTATCGGGCGCAGCGGAAGATTATAATTGCCGTTAATTTCAGCTAATTTTATTTCCGTTACTGAAGAATCGTAATGGTCTTTGCAGCGTCCCGTTAGAGAAAAACTTGAACAATTTTTAGCCTCGGGAATGTTTATAATACCGTTATCATCGGCGTTGAATTTTATGTTTTCTCCGTTTACGATATATTCTAATTCCGCTTCGGGTAGGGGAGTGCCTGTCTTAAGGTCGGTTAATTTGATTGTTAAAGCCGTTAAGCGTTCTACAAAAATCAAATCTATGTGCTTGACACTGTGAAATTTATTAACCGTATCGCTTGCTAAATAACAATCCGTTTGTTTAGCGGAAACTTTTACGTTTTCTCCTCTGTGAAAAATATAACTGAAAACACTGCATGGCAAATCTTTGAAAATGGTGTTGCCTTGATTATCAGTTGTTTGTTCTCTTGAAACGTTTTGCGAGGTCAAAAATCCACCGTTCCACAAAAAATGTGAAACATATTCCAATTTAACGTTTTGATTTGTTATCGGATTTTTTTGTTCGTCAAAACATGAAACGGAAATATCTCTGTTGCATTTTATTAGCAGCAAAAGCGGTAAAAGTAAAAGAAAAATCCACCACGGAAACTTTTTGGATTTCACTTTTATAACATAAACGTCATCGTTACCATCGAAAGTAACTTTGCCGCCGTGTTTGATTTCTTTGTTTTCTGACATGATTTTTTTTTGTTTTAGTTTTGTTTTTCGTTTGTCAGGATTTTGTTGATTTCCTGACAAAAATCGTATGGGTTTATTTTTTCAGAAAATACGGTATGCGGAATATCTTGATTTTTATATGCTTTTTCGATTTTTTCGTCAATGAGTATTATGTCGGGACGGGGTTGAATATCATGGGGAAATTCTTCCTCGTTTTCGATGATTACGGGTTTGTATTTGATTTTGTATTTACCGATTATTTCGCTGATATAAACGGTGCGGTATCTGTCACAACCGATGATTAAAGCGTATTTGTTTTGCCAGTCGTAGTTGATTGAATTTTTGACAGCGAGTTCCGACACTTTTATAAAAGGCAGTGTAAAATAAAACGTTGTACCTTGCCCTGATTGAGAATTGAACCAAATGTTACCGCCCATTTTGTTAATCAGTTCTTTGCTGACAAAAAGTCCTAAACCCGTATCTTCCAATAATTTATGGTCGTAAAAGGTTTGACGGCGTTGATTAGGCGAATAAACGTTTTCATAAACGTCTTCGGGAATGCCGCTGCCGGTGTCGGTAATCGAAAACAAAAGTTTGTCCTTAGAATATTGTTTGCAACATAATTCTATTTTTCCCATTTTGGTAAAATTATAAGCGTTTCCAATTAGGTTCGATAGAATTTGTTTTAACCTTAAAATGTCGGTTTTAACGATTTGATTTTCTTCAGACAATTCGATTTTTTTGACGAATGCAACAGGTTTTTTCATTACATAAAGGTTTTGGCTGTGATAGTATTCGTAAATTTCGTTTAAAAGTTGTTCCAGATTTACGATGTTGTATTGAAGTGTTAATGTTCCTGATTCTATTCTGTCAAGGTCCATAATATCGTTAGCGAGCATCATCATAAGCCTTGTGCTGTAACGGGCTTGGAGAATGAGTTTTTTCTGACTTGCCGGGTCTAAATTAGTTTCTAAAAGTGCCGTAAGAGAGTCGTTGATGTTCACAACCGAGTTTTTGAGTTCGCGGCTTATGCCGGCGATGAAACCCATTTTCGTCTTGTTTTCGTTTGCCGTTTTGCGGATTTGATCCGAAAGTTTTAAATTTTGTTCGGTAATTTGAGTGTTGTTTTGGCGGAGTTTGGAATTAATGTCTTGAATTTTATGATTTTGTTCCACAAGTAAGGACTGTTTTAATTCCATGGTTTCCTGCATCTCTTTTATAGGCGTAATATTGTGCGCAATGCCGATGTATCCTACCGTATTGCCTAAAGCATTAACTTGTTTGATGCATCTTGCATCGCAGATAATTTTACTTTGGTTTTTGTGTTTTAAAGCTATTGTTTGTTCAAATAATTTTATGTTTTCGTTGTCGCTTTGAGCGTATTCGATGAGAATTTGCATCGAACTGATGTCGTAAATAAATTCTTTTGGGTGGTGTTGTATGATTTCTTCTCTTTTATAACCCAAAACCGTTTCTACTGAATTGGAAACGTAAGTTATCATACCGATTGAATTTATTTCCCAAAAAACGTCATCACTGCACATTGCAACTTTGTTGAACCTATCGTTTGAAATTGTGAGTTGTTCTTGCAGATTCCAACGTTTCATCTGTTCTATCAAAAGCCTTCCTAAAAGTACTGTTGCGGCGGGAAAAACTATCAATACAACCCACCAAATATCTTTTATAATTTCTGTTTTGTTGAATGACGATGGTATCAGCCAAAGACATAAAAACATTACGATATGTGTCGAAAATGCTAAAATAAAAAGCGTTTTAGGCCAATTTCCGCTGTGCCATTTCGGGTTGATTTTGCATAAAAGCTGTCCCAAAAATGCGGCATAAATAGTATAGGCGGACTCAACGGCAATTATTTCCGGAGCACCGCCTATGACAAAAATCCTAAAAAGCAGAATCACAGCTGTTGCCGTTGCCGTTGCCCTAAAACCGAAAAACAATCCGGTTAAACTAAGCAGAACGGTTCTTGTATCGATTCTGATATAATCAAACCATTTCAAGTCCGTTACCATTAGCAAAAATCCTATAATACCTAACATAAGGCCTGTGGCATAAACCATTACCATGCGCGAGGTTTCACGGAATTTTGTCCAATAAAAATCGAATATCATACTGAAACACAGCAGAATGATAATATTTTCGACGAGACTTGAAACGGCTTTTTCTTGCATTTTTTTTAGTATTTTTCTCTAATTAAACTTCGGGAAAAAATTCTTTGTCTTTATCGGTTTCTGTTTCAAATTTAAAAACCGTTTTTTGATTGTAAGTTTTTCCGGGTCTGAGTATTGCATCGGGGAAATTGCTTTTGTTTGGCGAATCCGGAAAATATTGGGTTTCAAAACAGAATGCACTTTGTCTTGAAACTTTTTTGCCTTGTTTGGTCTCCAATGTTGAATCCAGCCAGTTGCCTGTGTAAAATTGCATTCCGGGATAATTAGTGAAAACTTTCAAAATTCTTCCGCTGTGCGGGTCTTCGGCTTCACCGGCGAGAATCATGTCGCCGTTTTTGGAGTTGAGTACGAAGTTGTGATCGTAATAAAAATCTTTTATGGTTTTGAGTCTGCGGAATTTTCTGAAATCAAAATCTGTTCCTTCAACGGGTTTGATAACGCCCGTGGGAATACAATCATCTGTAATTTCAGTAATTGCATCGGCGTTAATCATAATTGCGTAATCGGCAATGCTCGGATTTTTGAAATCACCGCTCAAATTGAAATAAGCGTGTTGAGTAAGGTTTATCGGAGTTGCTTTATCGGTTTTTGCTTGATAAAGCATTTCCAAGGAATTGTCTTTCGTAACTTTGTAAGTGATTGAAGCCGTGAGATTTCCGGGGAAATTTTCTTCGCCTTCGGGACTGAAATATTCAAACGTAATTTCGGGTTCGTCAGAGTCCGAAATGTTTTTTACCGTCCAATTCTTTGTGCTGAAACCGTTTGGACCGCCGTGAAGCGTATTTTTACCGTCATTGGCGTTGAGAATGTATTCTTTGCCCTCGAGGGTAAATTTAGCACCGCCGATTCTGTTTGCAAATCTGCCGGGAACAACGTTGATATACGATTGGTTTTTAACCCATTCGTCATAGTTTTTAAGTTCTACGACAACGTTTTCCGATTTACCGTTTTTGTCGGGGACGTTGATTGAAGTTATTGTTGCACCTCTTTCGATAAAAGATGCGCTCATGCCGCTGCCGTTAGACAGGGTATAGATTTTAACGCCTTTTGCGGCGTCGAAGATTTCTGTTTTTATCATTTCCTTTATATTAAATTTTTTATCGGGGTAAAAGTATAATTTTTTTTGTTATAAAAAGAACTTTTGATTGATTTTTTTTCAGGTAGGGACATAAAAAAAACGGTTTCAAACCGTTTCACCTTCGTTATGTGTTTTCACACTTTTTATTTATTCTTAATGCTTAAAATATTAGAGCGGGAGACGAGGCTCGAACTCGCGACCTCAACCTTGGCAAGGTTGCGCTCTACCAACTGAGCTACTCCCGCATTTTTTTCTTTTTTGGGTTTTCGTACCCGAGACCGGCATCGAACCGGTACTGTCATTTCTGACAACAGGATTTTAAGTCCTGCGCGTCTACCAATTCCGCCACCCGGGCAATTCAAAAACTTCTTTTTCAGAAGTTCAGAATTAGAACCTTTAGAGCGGGAGACGAGGCTCGAACTCGCGACCTCAACCTTGGCAAGGTTGCGCTCTACCAACTGAGCTACTCCCGCATTTCTTTATTTGGTAAAATATTTTTTTAAGAACCTGCAACCTTGTTTTCCTGATTGCGGTGCAAAGGTAAGTCAGATTTTTAAATCTGCCAAATTTTTTTGGAATTTTTTTTATATTTTTTTTCAAAAAAAAATCTTTTTATTGAAAATCAAAAAATTACACGGTATGAATTTCTTTATGAATACTTAACATTATTTCTCTGTTCATAATAAAAAAAATAACGAACTTTGCGCTGTGATTTTTTTTATATAAATTTTTAAAAATAATAAAAGTAATAAAAATAATGAAATACAGAATTTTACCGGTTTGTTTGTCTTTAGCGGCTCTTTTTGTTGCGGGTTGCGACAAGGAAGACGACCTTTCGGATACTTATCGCGGTCATAGTCAGGAAAAAAGTTCCGCTGATTATTCCGTTCATAAGTTTGTACATGAAACTTTTTCAACATATTATTATTGGGCTGATAATGTGCCTCAATACATGGATTATTCAAAATATGCAACTCCTAATGATGTTTTGGAAAGTTTTAGGGTCCCGCAAGACCGTTTTTCTACTTTGACGGACAGTTATTCTGAAACGGAAAAATCTTTGAATAATGATTATACTACCGACGGTTTGAATTATATTTTAACATACGCTGATGCCTCAAATACTTCGGTTATAGCCATTGTGAATTATGTTTATGACAATTCACCGGCAAAGAAGGCTGGCATGAAACGTGGCGATGTTATTTATAAGGTAAACGGTAATCTTATTACTGCTGATAATTATTCGGATTTGTTGTCGCAAACCACTGTCGTTTATACTTACCGTGAATTGACAATAGGAGAGGACGGAGATGTTTCGCTTTCTGATGAAGATTTGGTTTCGGAAAAAATTACGAAAATTGAAATGCAAATTGATCCCGTTTTGCAGAATAATGTTATAACAATTGATAATCACCGCGTAGGATATTTCCTTTATGACGGTTTTACAAAAGATACCAAAACTATTATGAAGGCTATTGAAACTCTTGAGGCTCAACAGATTACTGATTTAGTTTTGGATTTAAGGCTCAACGGCGGCGGTTATGTTTCTACTCTTGACACCTTGGCCTCTATGCTTGTCCCGAGCGGCAACGAAGGCAATTTGTTTATTGAGATGGATTATAACGATATGTTCAAAAAATATTTGGAAATGGAAGAGGGACGTGATTTCAACAAAGAAAAATTTGTTAAGATTTCACCGAAATTGGAACTTTCAACGCTTTATGTTTTGGTTTCTGGCTCTTCTGCAAGTGCGAGTGAGGAGTTGATTTCGGGACTTTCGCCTTATATGAAAGTTGTTTTAATCGGCGAGACTACTTACGGAAAATTCACGACGAATACCTTTATTAATTTTGACAAAAAAGGTTATGATTCTAACGGCACACCTTATAGTGAATGGGCGGCATATGTTTCGATAGCTTGTTGCAAAAATTCAAAAGGTGAAATGAATTTTGCAAACGGTTTTGAGCCTGATTATGAGGTTTATGACGATTATGTTGAATTAGGCTCTGAGAACGAACCTTTGTTGAAACAGGCTTTAACATTGATTTCAGGCGGCTCTGTTTTGGCTAAAAAAGCTGAAGAAAGAAAACCGCTTTTCGGCGCAAGAATAGCTTCTTTTGGAAAGCCAGAAATCTCAAAGTCTGCTTTAATAAAAACACTTGTTAAATAATATTAAAATTAAAGTAAAGTTTTGGATAAATAAAAAACTCTTTTTATTTTTGCAATGCATTACAAAACATAAGACTTTCGTTTTTTCATATTTTTTTTTATTTTTAGTTATTACTTTTTTTACTCCGCTGACTTTAGGTTTAGGTTAGCGGAGTATTTTTTTTGCTTTTTTTGTAGAAGTTCATTTCGTCCAAATATTCAAAAGCTTTTTCAGGCATGAAAAATCTCACGTCTTTGCCCTCTTGTATGGACTCGCGGATAAAAGTACTTGAAACCTCGATTAAAGGCGTATTTACGATTTGAATTTTGGGGTGATCTTTCAGATATCCGCCGTCGCTTCCATTGCGCGGAAAAACGATTAAATTGTAGTTTTTGAGGATTTGTTCGTAGTTTTTCCAGTGGTCGAATCTTTCAAGGTTGTCAGTGCCCATGATTAAATAAAATTCGCGTTCCGGATATTTTTCGTGCAAATACGTCAGCGTGTCAATGGTATACGAGGGTTTGGGCATTTGAAATTCAATGTCGCAAGCCGAAAATTTTCTGTACCCTTCAATGGCTCTTTTCATTAATTCAAGCCGTTGATAATCGGGAAGGAGGGATTCTTTTTTCTTAAACGGGTTTTGGGGCGAAATTACGAACCAAAGGCAGTCTAAGCCGGAATATTCTGTCAAATAATTAGCTAACATCAAATGTCCGTTGTGTACGGGATTGAATGAGCCGAAATAAAGTCCTGTTTTCATTTTACGTTATAAAAAAATAATAGGGGCGAAAAAATCCGTCCCTATTTTTTGTTTTTGATATTTTTTTAGAAAAAAAATTATTCGTTGAGCCTATACATTGCTTTTGCTTCCTCTGCACGGGTGTAGTCCCAAAATGGTCCGATTGAAAGTTTTTGGAACGTTAATCCTTCGTAGAGTGCATCGGCAAATTCGTTGGCCGAGCCTGTTGAAACTGCCGCAGGGCTTCTGACATATTCGTAAGAGCCGAGACGTTTCAATTCCTTGAAGCTTACTTCAAACCAGTGCATTGTACTTGGTGCTGTGGCTTGCGGTAATTCGTTGATTTTGTCTTTGGATTTTTTGTAATAAATTTTTGAATTCAACGCTTCAGCCTCCGAATAGAAAGGTCCTATCGTTACCTGACGGTGAGAAATTCCCCACCAAATCGCTTTTGAAAAAGCTTTTGTAGAGCCTCTGGAAATTTTGCCGCCACCGTTCGTAATTTCAATGTCTTTGCGTTTGCTGTCCATACGCATACGTATAAAATACCAATATACGTCGGGTTCAGGGTCGCCGTCATTTATCAATTCTGGGTTTTGAATTTCCACTGAGGTACTTTTTTCCGGGTCTATATCCGAGGCTTTCATGGTTTTGCCCATAAAAAGCAATACTGCAAAAAGCATCAGAATTCTTGATATTTTTTTCATAATTTTAATTTTTATAATAAATTATATATTTTTTCAAAAAACAAATTCCATACCATTAATTTTATGTCGTTTTATAAAAAACGCAGTTAAATTTGTGGCAACAATATTAGTAAAAAATTTTATATTTTGTATATTTGCACTGAAATTATTTTTTTAATTAATCATAAAATCTATCAAAAAATGAAAACAAAGTTTTTTATGACGGTTTTGTGCTTTGCGGTTTTGTTTTCTGCCTGCATGGAAAACGGTTCGCAGAAATCCAACGCAAAAAGCAATACAACCACAACAACCACAACGGATACCGACAATGGTAAATCAGACGGTAACAAATCAAAAACCGATTCTAAGACTGAGGTGAAAAATACTTTTCAGTCAGCTAATGGCAAATTTTCGATTAATTTCCCCGAACCACCCCAAGGTCCTGAAATGCAAATTGAAAAAAACAAAGCCGGTCTTATGCAGACCTTCACTTATACGCTTCCCGTATCGGACAAAGGCTCTTATTTCGCTTATTATAAGGACTATCCCGTCGGAGTTATAACCGATTCCAATACGGATCAAAAGTTGAAAGGCGAGGCTGAAAGTTTTATGAAATCTTTAGGCTGTGCAATTTCTAAGACCACTGAAGAAAGATTAGATGGCAACAAAGGTCTTTCGTTCTCAGGTACATTAAACGATACGATTTCGGTTAATATGCGTGCTTTTTTTGTAGGAAAACGTTATTATCAGTTCGGAACAATTTCTGCTGGAGATGCTATTTCTGACAAAGAATCCAAAAAATTCATCAGTTCTTTTGAAATCGTAAAATAGTTTTTTTTTGAAAAAAAACAAATTGACTAAAAATAAAAAAAGGTCAGAACCTTAAAAGTTCTGACCTTTTTTAGTTTAAAGTATTAAAAATTTTATTTTTTAGGTTCTTCGTTTTTATTGAGAAGGTCGTAAGCAATCGGAGATGCGATAAACACTGAAGAGTAAGTACCGATAACAGTACCGAGCAACAATGCGAATACGAAACCTCTGATAACTTCACCACCGAAGATGAAAATTACTAACAATACAAAGATTGTCGTAAGAGAAGTATTAACAGTACGGCTCAACGTAGAGTTGATAGCGCTGTTCATGTTAATTCTCAAATCATTGTTCGGGTGGAGTCCTATGAATTCTCTTACACGGTCGAATACAACCACCGTATCGTTGATAGAATAACCCACAATTGTTAAGATTGCAGCGATAAACGACTGGTCGATTTCCATTGAGAACGGCATCCAAGAGCTGAACAACGAGAAGATACCAAGCACGATAATTGTATCGTGAATCAAAGCTACCGTTGCGCCTGCACCGTATTGCCAATTCTTGAATCTTACGAAAATGTAGAGGAACATTACGATAAGCGAAATGATAATTGCAATTGTTGCAGATTGTTTAATATCATCGGCAATCGTAGGACCTACTTTTGAAGATGATTGGAAACCGAAGTTGTCAATCAAATTGCTTTCATTGAGTTGAGCGACACCGTTTTTGTCGATTACAAAACCTTGCAAGAACATATCACGGGTGATATTCTGAGTCTTGTAAAGTGAAATCAAATTGTCATAAAGTATGCTCTGAACCTCTGAATCTACATTATCGCCTTCATCATCAATTTTGTATTTGGTGATGATTTTAACCTGATTTTCAGAACCGAAAGTTTTAACTTGGGGAGCCGAACCGAATTTTGCTTCAAGACGGTTCATAACCTCAACGGTTGAAACTTTATCGTCGAATTTTACAACGTATGTACGACCGCCGACAAAGTCAACACCTTGGTCAAAACCTTTAGTGAACATCGAAACAAGGCTTATTACTACAATTGCAGCTGATACAACGTAGAATGTTTTTTTCTTTTCAATAAAGTTGATACTGGTATTTTTGAAAGCGAACTCGTTCATATCAGACCAGAAGGTGATATCTTTGTTTTTGTTGAGCCATGCCTCAAATACCAAACGGGTAATGAAAATAGCTGTTATCAAGGTGGTTATAATACCGATAACCAATGTAGTAGCAAAACCTTGGATAGGACCGTGACCAAAAATGTAAAGGATAATACCTGTTAATAAGGTCGTACAGTTACCGTCGAGAATTGCTGAGTAAGAGTTTTTGTAACCGTCTTGAATAGCGAGTTTCAAACCCTTGTTGTTGTGAAGTTCCTCACGGATTCTTTCGTATATAATAACGTTAGCATCAACAGCCATACCCATTGTAAGAACAATACCGGCAATACCGGGGAGTGTTAAAACTGCGCCCAAAGATGCCAAAACGCCGAACAAGAAGAATACGTTGCAGATAAGAGCGATAGCCGATGCAATACCTGCTTTTCTGTAATAGAAAATCATGTAAAGAATTACGATGATAAATGCACCGATAAACGACCACATACCTTGATTGATAGTAGCCTGACCGAGTGAAGGTCCTACGATTTCCTCTTCGATAACTTTAGCCGGAGCAGGAAGTTTACCTGATTTCAAGATGTTAGCCAAGTCTTTAGCCTCAGTAACAGTGAAATTACCGGTAATTTGAGAGTTACCGCCTTGAATTTCAGACTGTACGGTCGGGAAAGAGTATACGTAGTTGTCAAGAACGATTGCTACTTGACGTCCGATGTTAGCTTTGGTAATTCTTGCCCATTCTCTTGCGCCTTCACCGTTCATGGTCATTGAAACCATAGCTGCGCCGCCTTTGCGTTCGTCAAATTCTTCACGGGCATTTGTTACTGCATCACCGTTGAGAGAAGCTGTACCGTGTTTGGTTGCTTTTACGGCAACAAGTTCAAACAAAGATTGAGTTTGGTCGTTTTCCATCGGTTTTACGCACCAGAAGAATCTCAAGTCTGAGGGGAATAGAGCTTTTACTTTCGGAGCTGCTAAGTATTTGTTTACGGTAGCCGTATCTTTGTAAGAAGAATAACCTACTGCTGCACCCGGATAAAGATTGCCCTCTCTGTCTTGCATAGGATACAAAACTGCGAACAAAGGATTTTCTTTCATCATTTGTTCTACGTTTGCGTTAGCGGTAGAATCTTGATTGTTGATAAGGCTTGCGCTTGTAGAGTCAGCGTTAGAAAGAAGTGATTCTTCTTTTGCTGCGGTGCTGTCAGCCTGAACTTCCTGGCTTTCTTCAAAAGTCTCGAAATTGAATTTTGAATCAATAAGTTGTTTTACTTTTGAATTAGCAGCAAGCATATTAGACCAAATTTCGGTAACGTTGTAAGTTTCCCAAAATTCGAGGTTTGCAGTACCTTTCAAAAGGTTTTTAACACGCTCAGGATCTTTAACACCCGGTAATTCAACAAGAATTCTGCCGGCTTGACCGGTTAAGGGTTGAATGTTGGGCTGTGTAACGCCGAAACGGTCGATACGGGTACGCAATACGTTGAAAGAGTTAGCGATAGCAGCCTCAGAATCTTCTCTTAAAACTTTGATTACATCACTGTTAGAAGAATTAGCCGTTACTCTGCCTTTCAAAGCGAGGTTTCCTGCGAATACTGATGCTAATCTGCCTTGAGGATCAACCTCTTGATACGCTTTTTCGAAAAGAGAAATAAAATCGTCCTGACTGCTTTTTTGTCTTTCTTTTGCAAGTTTCATGGCTTTGCCGTAGGTCGGGTCCTGACTGTGCTGAGCCAAAGCGTCTACAATCTCTGCAACTGATACTTCCAAAATAACGTTCATACCGCCTTTAAGGTCAAGGCCGAAGTTCAGTTCGTTTTCCAAACATTCTTTGTACGTGTATCCTAAATACACTTTTTGGGAACCTATTGAGTCCAAGTACTTAGCCTCTTTGTCGGGGTCTCCTCCGGCGTATTTTGCCGCGTTGGACTTTATCGAGGATGTTACCACCGAAAAGGACAAGTGAAACAGACACGCAAGGACAATAGCTACTGCTATAACCCTTATTAATCCTTTATTTGACATTTGTTAAAAATTTATTTTTTATGTTTTTTTGTTTACGTATAAAAAATTAAAGCATATTTTTTAGCGGTTGCAAAGATACATATTTTTTTTAAAAATAACAATATTTAAGCATTAAGTTTAAAAAAAAATAAAAAACGAAAGGCGGAATTTTTCCGCCTTTCTCAAAAATATACTAATTTTTCGTATTTTTCTTTATTTTAATCCTAACAATTTCGCACTTAATATCTCATTGTCGGATTTCAAATCGTTTACTTGACGTTCCAAATCCATAACTTTATTGATGTTAGCGGTTATGTTGTTTGATACTACACATATTTTTGTTAAGACATTGTACTCATCTCTAAAAGGAGTGAAAGTTTCGCTCAAATAAACCGTTTTTCCGTCAAAAATATATTTAATGATGCTCGTATGTATCAGACCTTCAGAGAGTTTTGTCATTGCATTATTGAATGCCTCCACATCTGCCGGGTTTGCAAAAAACGAGCGTATATCATGATTTTCTATCTCATTGATAGGCATATCAATTGAGTTCAAAAGACGGTTGTTCATCATCAAGAAAAATCCTTGCGGGTCGAGTTCGTAATAACCTGCCGAATTGTTTAAGATAAACTGATGTTTCATATAATCGGCTTTCAACTGTTCATTCTTTTCGTTAAGTTTCTGAATAACAGATGAGTTGGTCTCCGCCTGATTTTCAAAATCGTCGTGAAGTTTTTGATATTTAATATTTTCACGTTTGTTGGTCTCTTGAAGATTCTCAATCTGAGCCTTGAGAGTCTCGATATTTTTGTGGACTTCTGCCTCTTGTTGAGCAAGTCGTTCTGATTTTTGGTGAGATTCTTCAAGAAGTTTTTGCGTGTTAATGTTGATTTTTACGTTTGCAATCGTAGCCGCAATGGTTTCACCGATTTTTTCGATAAATTCAACTTGATATTTTTCTATGATTTGGAACGATGCCAATTCTACAATACCGTAAGTCTCTGCATTAACTTTTAGCGGTACGATAACAAGACATGTCGGGTCAGCCTCGCCCAAACCGCTGCTGATATGAACGTAACCTTTTGGTAAATCGGTCAAATATACAGTTTCGTTTTCTCTAAAGCACTGACCTACAAGACTTTCACCGATTTCGATTCTTTGTTTTACGTATTTTAAGCGGTCGTAAGCATAAAAAGCCGTCAATTCAAGGTGAATATCATCGGGATTAGAATCATCAACGATATAAATACCGCCCATGTTAGCATCCAAATATCTTACGAGTCTTTCGATGACTCTGTTTGAGAGGACTTGCATATCATCGCCTGCGTTACGCAACACTTCGTTGAATTCAGCCAAACCTTGTGATGCCCAGTTACGTTGAGAGTTTTCAATTTTTCGCTGCTCGGCTTCTTTGTCGGCTTTGATAAGGTTGTCGCGCATGACAAGCAGTGAGTTTGCAAGCACGTCGTGTTTGCTTTGCGGTTTGAATTCCGACGAGAAATTGCCTTCACCGATTTTGATAGCGAATTGTGAAGTCTCTTTCAAGTTGGAAACCAAAGAGTTAAGAGCTTTGGACATTAATCCGATTTCGTCATTGCTGTTAAGGACTTTTACCTCCGGCAAAATACCCTCTGACATTTCTATAATCTTGTCTTTTACATAATTTACCGAACCGACAAGTGATTTGCCCATTATAAAGGCGATTAAAACCATCAAAACGAAAAACAATGTAACCGAAAGTTTCAAAACGTTTTCGGCACTTTGATAATTGTCGTTCATGTCGGCTAAATTATCTTTAGAAACTTTATAAAATGAAGAAGACAAGCGGCTTGCTATTTGAAACGCTCTTTTGTAACAATTTGCAATTTCACCGTCCAAAACGCTGTATTTCCTGAACGAATAATTTGTAGCATCGTTGAATTTCTCACTCGAATTGAGGTTGTCCACCAATTCGGATTGCAAACTGAAAAGTGTATCAATAGTGGAAGTCAATTTGAAATACAACTCCTTGTTTCTGTCGTTCCAAAGGTCGTTATCAACAAATCCGACGATTTTGGATTTCAAAGAATCGTATCTTTCGCCGTGACAGGATTCCAATTCCGTTGCTAATTTAGTATCGCGGTCGCCTTTGAGCGTCCATTTCGTTACCAAAAATTGAGAGTTCATAATCAAATCCTTCAAATCTTCGGAATAACGCATGGAAGGGTAATTCAAAACAAGGTTCGTGTTTGAATTTGAATTAGCCTCCTTTTGAGTATCGCTCAAAATCCTGTACATCACCATAAGAAGGATTCCCAAAATGCCGAATCCTATGATGAGTTTTAGTTTTACGGTAAAATGAAAATTTGAGTTCTTCATCTATATTTTTATTAAATTTCTAATAATCAGTTATTTAACAGAAATCGCACAAAACAATTTCTGCCTAAAATTAAGCAACAAATAAGCCAAATCCAAATTTTTTTAGTATTTTTTTGCAGTTTTAATGCATAATTTTAAAAACTAATTCCTCCAACAATCCGCCTGCATCGGTTGAAACATTGCCTACGCCCTTGCTTTTGAGGTCGTATTCTCTTAAAAGCGAGATAGCCTGAATCACTTTTGCTAATCCCAATTTTCTTGAGGCCGTGTGATAATCCTTTAATATATAAGGAGAGCAGCCCATTGCGGCGGCGAGTTTTTGATCGCCTTGGCTTTTGTATTGCCAATAAATAAGCATTTTGGCAAAAAATCCGTAAAGCGAGGTTATCGTTAGGACCAGCGGATTGTCTTTCTGATTTTTAGAAAAATGTTCAACAATTCTTGCCGCTTTTTCTACGTCGCCTCTGCCGATTACGTTCTGAAGTTCAAAATTGTTATAATCCTTGCTGATACCGATATTGTTTTGAACATCATCGAGAGTGATTTGCGAGCCTTGCTTTAAGGTTATCGCTAATTTGTCGATTTCGTTTGAAATTTTTGACAAATCCGTTCCGAGATATTCTGTCAGAAGTGTTAAAACTTTTGGGTCGCAACTAAAGCCCGCATTTTTGATGTAGCTATCAATCCAAGCGGGAATTTTGTTTTCGTAAAGTTTTGACGAGGTGAACATTACGCCGCATTTTTCAATTACGGAGCCGATTTTTTTTCTTGCATCAATTTTTTTGTATTTATAACAAATTACCAAAATCGTTGATGCCAGAGGTTTTTCGGCGTAAAAAACAAGGTCTTCGATTTTTTTTAAATCTTGAGCTTCTTTTACGATTACGACCCTGTGTTTTGACATCGCAGGATAACTTTTGGCTAACGAAATAACGCCTCTTATATCAACGTCTTTGCCGTAAACAACGGATTGATCAAAAACTTTTTCGGTTTCGTTGAGTACGTTGTTTTCGATGTAAGAGGAAATTTTGTCGATAAAATACGGTTCTTCACCTTGAAGAAAATATATTTGGGCATATTTTCCGGCTTTTAAGTCCTTCATTATGCCCTCAAAAGTTGCCGCCATTATTCTTCGTCAAATCTTAAATGCTTAACACTCTTACAGTTGTTAATAATTTCCTGTAATGTTTTGATACCGATATTAAGATGGTCTTTAACGAAATTTTTGGTTACGGAATTGTCGCTCTCACGGGTTTTAACGCCCGAGGAAATCATCGGCTGATCGGATACGAGCAATAGAGCACCGCAGGGAATTGAATTTTTGAAAGCAACCGTAAAAAGTGTTGCTGTTTCCATATCAACGCCCATGGTTCTGATTTTTCTCAAATAATCTTTGAACTCGTCGTCCCATTCCCAAACTCTGCGGTTTGTGGTGTAAACCGTTCCTGTCCAATAGTCATAACCGAAATCTCTGACAACCGCTGAAGAGGCTCTCAAAAGTGAAAATGCCGGCAATGCAGGCACCTCAGGCGGTAAATATTCATTAGAGGTTCCCTCGCCTCTGATCGCTGCAATCGGAATTATAATATCGCCTAACTTGTTGATTTTCTTCAGTCCGCCGCATTTTCCCAAAAACAAAACCGCTTTGGGTTCTATTGCTGAAAGCAGGTCCATAATCGTTGCCGCATTAGGACTGCCCATGCCGAAGTTTATGAGTGTTATGCCTTGTGCTGAAACATTCGGCATATTTTTGTCAAGACCCATAATCGGTGCGTTGAATTCTTTTGAAAAAATTTCCAAGTAATTTTGAAAATTTGTAAGGAGAATGTGTTTGTCAAAATCCTGTAATTCTCTGCCTGTATATCTGGGCAGCCAATTATTTACAATTTCTTCTTTGGTTTTCATATTTTTGCGTCATAAATTTTTGCGTAAAATTAGTAAGAATAATTTTAAAATGCTAATTTTCTTTATAATTTTTTGTTAGTTTTGCATACTTTTTTAATAAGTCTTATGCAAGAGAATTTAAATCTTCCTCCCTGCAATTTGAGTATTCAAATCAGGGACAATAATGAATATGTTTTTGACATAGTCCGCAAAAAATACGTCCGTTTGACTCCCGAAGAAAGAGTCAGACAAACTTTCGTGCATTTTTTGGTTAACGAAAAATCATGCCCCGTTTCTCTTATGTCTACCGAAACGCAAATGAAACTTTTTAATACCATAAAACGTTCTGACATAATAATTTACGACAAAAATTCTAATCCTTTGGCAATCGTGGAATGTAAAGCTCCCGATGTTAAAATCACTCAAGAGGTCTTTACTCAAATTGCGCGTTATAATATAAATGTCAAAGCTCGTTTTTTAATCGTTACTAACGGCATAAATCATTATTGCGTAAAATTAAATCGAATTAATAATAAGTACGAATTTTTGCATGAAATACCTAATTATTTTGAATTTTTTTCCGAATAAAATTTCTAAATATTTTAGGTATAAAGAGTTGATTAGTTGCAGTTCATTAAAATTTAAGCCATGAATAAAAAAAAACGATTCTACCAAAGCGGAATCGTTTTTTTAGTTTTTTATAATTTTTTATGCGAGAATTACGCTGTGAATTGCCCAGAAGCATAATGCGCCGGCGAAATATCCGATTAATGCGAGCCAGCTGATATGTTTGAGATACCAGATGAATTCTATTTTTTCAAGTCCCATAGCTGCAACACCGGCAGCACTACCGATGATAAGAATACTCCCGCCCGTACCTGCGCAGTAGGCAAGTAGTTGCCAGAATGTTCCGTCTTGAACTAAATCTGCTGTTGCACCCATATCATACATACCCATAGCTCCGGCTACGAGAGGTACATTATCAACGATAGATGAGAGTACACCGATTGTAAGACCTATTCCGTAGGTATTTTTGTTGAAAGCCGAGTCCAAAACGTTTGACATTGCTGCCAAATGTCCTGAAGTTTGGAGAGCTGCAACAGCTGTTAAAATACCGAGGAAGAAAAGTATGGTCGGTGTATCAACGCTTGTAAGAATCTGAATAACAGAGTTTTCTTTGTGATCACCGAGTTTGTGGTGAATAATATCGGTTATGAGCCAAAAGAGGCCTAAAACCAAAATCATACCCATATAAGGCGGCAAGTGTAAGAAAGTTTTCAAAATCGGTACCATTAAAAGCGAACCGATACCCCAATATAAGCAGAATGATTGGAGTTTTGTTTCAGAAGCGTTAGAAATAGTGTGTGTCGCTTGCGGTGTTTCCAATTCGCCTTTGAGCGAAAATCCCAAAACGATAAGCGGAATTACCATTGA
This sequence comes from Bacteroidales bacterium, assembly GCA_017412115.1. Taxonomy (GTDB): domain Bacteria; phylum Bacteroidota; class Bacteroidia; order Bacteroidales; family UBA3824; genus UBA3824. The sequence goes on from JAFPYR010000024.1 coordinate 33,720, forward strand.
AACTATTGAGGGCAGTAACAATGCTGCAACTACTTTTCCGGCTGTTATGTAACCGCCGATCCAAAGCATGATGGTTGTAACATCACCTATAGGCGACCAAGCACCGCCCGAGTTTGCCGCCAAAACTATCATGCCTGCATACGTCCATCTTAGATGCCTATCGGCGACAAGTTTGTTTAGTAGTGTAACCATGACGATTGTTGTTGTCAGGTTGTCCAAAACCGCTGACATAAAGAATGTTAGAATACTAAGCATCCAAATCAGTTTCGATTTGCTGCGGGTGGTTATTTTATTGGTTATAATGGAAAAACCGTTGTGTTTATCAATTATTGCCACTATTGTCATTGCACCGAGAAGGAAGAAAAGAGTTTCTGATGTTTCGCCTAAGTGGTGAAGGCTTTGTTCATGAATGATGAACGTGTTGAAAAAAGAATCATCGTGCGGCTTGTCGGGGTTTGCTGCTACGTATTCATCCCAAGATTTGTTTGTGATTCCCGGGTCGTTGAGGATGCTTTCTTTGCCGATAACAAAAAGTATCCACATTAATGCGCCCAGCATAAGAGCTGTGGCGGCTTTGTCAATTTTTAGTTTGTGTTCAAGGGCTATGCAAGCATACCCAATGACAAAAACTATAATCATTAAGACAAACATAATATTATTTTTAGATTTTTTAGAATTTGAGTTTTTATTTATAGGGCAAAATTAACAATTTTTTTTAAAAAGTACATAATTTTTTTTGAAAAAATTAAGATACTTAAGAGTCCTAAGTATAAAAAATGATTAATCGATTTTTGTTTTCAAATTTTTTTAAAGTTTTTAAGTGCAGATTATTGTTGCAGGTGATTTATCAAAATTAAGTACAACTTCATTTGGTAGTAGCCGATTATTAAATTATATTCTTGTGAATAATTTTTAATGAAATACAAAAAAACTACGAATAAAATCGTAGTCTAAAAATAAAAAAACCGGTATTCCGTTATTTTGGTCAACATCGGAAAACCGGCATTTAAAAAAAAATGTATCGAAAAGGAATTAATGTATTAATCTTTCATTGGTATTAAGTTGATATTTAGCCCTGTATCAGCCATATAATCACTAATGTCATCTTTCATATCCAAGTCATCTTCGTGGTAGAACCAATTAACGACAACACTCAACCCCAAATTTTCTAATCTCTTGAGTTCTACTAAAATCATGAGAATCCATTTAGAGGTATTTGTGTTGAAGTATGTTAAACTAAATGTAAAATCGATACTTACTCCATATTTCGGATAATTCTTTATCCAGGTGAGCAACGGACCGTAGAATTTAGAAGTTTCCTCCAAAAAGGACTCCCCGGAAATTGAACATTTTCCGGTTGCTATTTCGAAATCAACTTTTGGTCTCGAAAATATATCTCTTGTCTCTTGAATATGAATATCTTCCATTTTTTTGTTTAGTCTGTAAATAAAAAACTGAGTTTCGACACATACCCTTTCAAAGGCTACCAAACTTCTTTTCTTTTTTTTTAAAAGAAATTTTCAAGATTTTCGTTAAAACGGTATAATGTTGATATTAAGACCGGTATCAATCATGTAGTCTTCAATATCTTCTTCCATATCGGAGTCGTTTTCGTCGTAATGCCAATTTACCATTACTTCTCCGCCGGCATCTTCGTAATCTTTCAATACGTTCAAAAGGTCAAGAATACATCTTGAAGTACTTGTATTGAAGTACGTCAACTTAATGATAAAGGCTATCGGTTTTTTGATTTTCTCAGTGTATTCCACGAGCCAATCAACTAACGGCTTGTAAAACTCGGCTGTATCTTCCAAGAAACTTTCTCCTGAAAGCTCGCAAATACCGGTTTTTGCGTTAAAATTAACTGAAGGTGTAAAAAAGTTTTTGTGTGATCCTTCTATCACGATATCTTCCAATTCCATATTCGACTTTATTATTTATTTATGTTGACCTAAAATTTTTGCTTTATTATTTTATTTTTTTGTTTTCTTTCTTTTCAATAAAAATGCCAAAATTTTTATTATTTGACAAGTGTTTTCTTTATTTTTACCGCTATCGAAAAGAAAGATTCCATATCGTTTACAGGCGTTAATTCAATATCCAAAGGACTTTCTGCCGTTAATGCAACTTGTATAAGTCCGATATTTCCTGAATTTTTCTTACCTTGATTGGCAAGTCTGCGTTGCTCACGACGATATTCTCTCAACGAATCTCTGTCAAGAGAATTGATTATTTCACATTTTTCTATAACCGGTTCTATATCAGAGTTTTTCACCATATTTCCGGTAACGAAAGTGTAAGAATCACCAAACTCGCCGATTACCAAAGTACCCATGCCTAACTGCTTGCCTGATACCGTTTTGCATGATTCGGCACTATAGAGCCACACGTTTTGAGCAAGTTCCATGAAAATCTTGAAAATCTTGCTGCGCGTCTTATCATTTCCGTCATTGGTTACAATTTCTATGTTTTCTCCAATGACACTCATAATGCGCTCGTCAATCGGCCCTTTGTATGATACCAAAATGTTCTGATGCAGAAGGTTATGGTATTCATACAGGCTAAAATCGTATTTATCGCCCTGTTTCTCCATATCGTGTCAATTTTGGTTGTGCAAAATTAATAAAAAAATTAAATACTGCAAAAAAAAGTTTTATTCCATTGGTATTTTATTTATTTGAAGTCCCGTCTCCATAATAAAATCTTCTACCTCTTCCAATTCTTCGTCCGAGTCTTCATAATACCAATTAACTGAAACTTCTCCGCCGCTTTGTTGATATTTTTTGAGCATATCAAGTATATCAACAAGGCATTTAGAACTGCTCGTGTTGAAGTAGCTCAACTTAAAATCAAAGTTCAGCGGACCCTTCACTGTTTCTGTATATTCTTTAATCCATGTTAAAAGCGGCGCATAAAACTTCGTGGTTTCCTCCAAATAGGATTCACCCGAGATTTCGCATTTGCCCGTTGCGGCAACAAAATTTACCGTCGGAACAAAATACGCTTCATGTACGCCTTGTATATGAATATCATTCATATCTTATAATTTTTTTTAAAAGGTTTTACTCTTTGTTGATTCTGACACTAACTATGTAAAAATAATTACCGTCGTCACACTTTACCAATGCATATTCTATCGGATTTGAGGCGGTAAGTGCTACTTGTATAAGTCCGATATTGCCGCCGCCCTTTTTTCCTGCCGGCATATTGCGTTGAAGTCTGCGGTATTCCCTTAATTTGTCGCGCGACATTGAGTTGATATTGTCGCATTTTTCCATTACGGGAATAATGTTTTCTTTCGTTGTTTTGTTGCCGGTGGAAAACTCGAAATAATTATCGAAGTTTCTGATTATCATCGTGCCTACACCCATTTCAGTACCCTCAGAATTTCTTTCCCTTTCAAGAGAATACATCGAAATATTCTGTGCCAACTCAATGAAAATCTTAAATACTTTCTTATTGATTTTGTCGTCTGAAGAAAGCGTATCTTCGATTTCCTTAGCTAACACGGACAAAATTTCGGTGTCGAAAATGCCCGTATAACTAATGGCTATGTTGTCGGTTGTCCGATGTTTTTTATTTTCTGCGCTTTCCATAATTATCGTTTGTCAAGTTTTCACTCTAAAAATGTTAATCAATAATCAAACCATTTTACAAAAAATACGATTTTTTTTTGTAAATAAAATGCTAGTTTTTTTTCAACTTGCTGTATTACAATGTTTTATTTCCTTACAGAAAGTCTGATTTCTTGGGGAAAACTCCATTTCAAATATAAATAAAATTTATTTAAGCATACAAATTTTTTTATACTTTTTTTCAAACTTTTTCAAAAACGTATTTTCGTATTCGGAAAAATATTTTTGACATGACTTTGTTCAAACTTAGGAATGTGATTCCGTTTCAAATCTAACTTCTTGAGCCTCTTTAATTTAATAAGATAGAAAGGCAAGATTTCGAGTTTGTTGTCCGCCAAATTCAATTCCTCTAAATACAATAAGTTCCCGATTTCTTTCGGCAGCCTTTGAATTCTGTTTTCCGAAAGATTAAGATTTTTCAGACTTCTTAAATTTCCGATTTCGGGCGGAACGTTTTGAAGTCTGTTGAGCGATAAGTTCAATGTTTTCAATTGTCTTAAGCTTTTTATGGCAACGGGAATTTCAGGGATGTAATTGTTGTCAATATCCAAGACCTGAAGCGTTTTCAAAAGACCTATTTCTGTGGGCAGTTTATTGATTCTGCAACCTGAGAGCGCAAGACTTTTTAGATACGGCAAAAGTGCAAGTTTTTTTATGACTTGTTTTGTTTGCAAAAGTGGATTGTCGCTAAGGTCAATGTGCTGTAAATATCTCAACCTTTCAAAACCTTCGGGCAAATATTCAATATAATTACCGTCAAGGGAGAGAAGTTGAAGATTTTTAAGCCTTAGGATTTCTTTCGGTACCGTTTTCAAGTCGTAATAACTCAAGCACAGAATATAAACTTCCTCAGGCTCCATTAATGCCTCGCTAAGACTTGTATATATTTTTTTAGCGGACAATTCCTTTTGAGTCAGCAATTTTGGCTGTGCAAAAGTAAATTCTCCGTATAGGAAAAATATAAGAAACGCCAATATTTTGTTTAAGTATTCCATACAAAATTCTACAATTCAAAAAACATACCATAATAAAAAAAACGCTTTAAAGGCATCAAAGTTGAAATTTTGTATTAAATTTGCATCTTTGAAAGATAAAAAAAACGCTATATTATATAAAGTGTATGAAAAAAAGTTTATTGATTTTTATGGTTTTGATAATTTCACTTTCCTCAAATGCGCAGCAGGAGGATTTAAGGGAAATTTTTGAGAAATCTTACTTTACGGATTCTTTCGGTACCGTTCTGCCTTATAGATTGTTAAGACCGCAATACGAGCAAATTCCGGGGAAAACTTTTCCCGTGGTTTTGTTTTTGCACGGGGCGGGCGAGAGAGGCTCTGACAACGAAAAACAATTAACATGGATTGATAAGATTTTTTCAAAAGATGAATTTTTGGAGAATTTTCCTTGTTATATTATAATTCCGCAGTGTGGTGAAAATTACCGTTGGTGTGAGACTGATTGGACTTTGCCTTCGCACAAAATGCCGGAGGAAATTTCAAAATATTTGCACGCCGCAAACGAGCTTTTGGATAGTATTGCATCTACATCAAAAGCTGATAAATCAAGACTTTACGTAACGGGAATGTCAATGGGCGGATTTGGAACTTGGGATTTGATTTCAAGATTTCCAAAGAAATTTGCCGCTGCTATGCCGATATGCGGAGGGGCTGACGAGAATATGGCTTCAAGGCTTACAGAAATTCCGATTAGAACTTTTCACGGCGACAGAGATAAAGCCGTAAAAGTTATAAGATCGCGCAATATTACTGCTGCAATCAAGAAATGCGGCGGCAAAAAAATAGAATATACGGAGTTTCCGGGACAAGGACATTTTATCTGGAATAAGGTCTATTCTGATAATAAAAATTTTGAATGGCTGTTTTCAAACGTAAATAAATAGAGGAAAAAAAGAAAATGAAATCCGGTTTTAAAATTATAATGATTTTGACGGCGGTTACGGTTTTGCTGTCTGTTTATTCTTTTATGAAACCTAAAATTGAATTAGGAGATGTGGAACTGAAAAAATCAAAAATCAGTGAGTACATTATCGGGGATACCGTACCTATTATGATACAAGGTGTTTACGAATCGGAATATACTCCGAGGACGGGCGTGGATACTTCATCGCAAAAAATTTTGCTTATCGGAGATTCCATGTTGGAACAATTCCGTTGGCGTTTGAGGGATTATTGTAAGGAAAACAATCACGAAATGGCCTCTGTGATTTGGTACAGTTCGCAAACCGAATGGTACGGTACGACTGACACTTTGGCGTATTTTATCAAAAAAGAAAAGCCGACTTATATTATTCTTATTTTGGGTGCTAACGAGTTGTTTGTCAAAGATATAATAGCAAAACGCACGCCATATGTCAAACATATTTTGGAGCAAATTGGCGATATTCCTTTCGTTTGGGTCGGACCTCCTAACTGGAGGGAAGATACGGGAATCAACGAAATGATTCTTGATAATGTGGGCTGCCGCAGATATTATCCTTCAAAGAATTTAACCTACAAGCGTTATGCTGACGGAGCGCATCCGAAGCCGGAATCCGCTTTTATGTGGGCAGATTCTGTGGCAAGTTTTATTATGACCAAAAGCCGTTATCCGATATTGCTTAACACTCCGAAGCAAAAATATACGGGTTCGCCTAATTCAACAATTTTGCAGCCTTGGAAAAAATAAATTCTAAAAAGCAAAAAAACGGTAAAAAATTTGCAAGTTAGAAATAAAACTATTATTTTTAGGCTAAATTTTTTTACAAGATATGCAACTTTCAACAAACGAAAAAAAGTCAAATTATCTGCTGCCTGTAATTGTGGCAGCGGGTTTTATTATGCCTTTGGCGATACTGCTTTTTAGGGAATACCAAATTTGGGAGTATGTCAAGTCTCCTGATTTTATGGAATTCTTTGTAAGTAAGTACCGTAATCCGAAGTTTTTGGTTATAGACATATTTTTGCTGTTGGCGTTTGCGGCTTTTTGGTATATGGTTGTCATCTATTTCAACAAAGTACGTTCAAGTGCGGTTTTTATGGAAATGGCAACAGCCGCTAATGTGCCTATTATCATATTAAATTCTGACAGAAGCGTTTTTTGGACAAATCTTAATCAAATCTCGTTTTTCAAAGGAATTAAAGCCGATGACAGTGTCAAACAATTAATAGGAACCGATATTTCAAAGGAGAAAATTTCGCAGTGTTTAGCGGATGGAAAAGAGGCATCTTATGAGATTGAAACAAAACTTTCCGATAGGAATTTATGGCTTCACGTTTCGCTTTCTAAAATGGACACCCGTAAGTTAAACGGTATGATTTGCATTACGATTTCGGATATTTCCAATTTGAAAGAGGCCTCTGTAAAAATTGACAATCAGCAAAGAGAACTTCAAATGCAAAACGAAATGCTTTCTTTGATAACGGCTCAAATGGAGGTTCAGCAAGCCGGAATCAAGGAGCAGAACGATTTGCTTTCATCACAAAGAAAACAACTTGAAGAACAAGCAAAAGAACTTCAAAACGCATTTTCCGAACTTCAGGTCAGAAACAAACAAATCATTACAAAGACAAATTATATCACCGACAGTATCAGGTATGCACAAACAATTCAGGAGGCGATGCTTCCGGATTTGGAACAGTTGCAAAACAATTTCTTTGATAATTTCTTGATTTACAGGCCTAAAGATATTGTCTCCGGCGATTTTTATTGGCTTTCTGTTGTTGATGATTATGTTTTTGTGGTTTTGGGCGACTGTACGGGACACGGCGTTCCGGGTGCTTTTATGAGTATGATTGGTATCAGAATGTTGTCCGAAATCGTTAATGAGTCAAAGGTTTTCAGACCTTCGGTGATTTTGGAGGCAATGCACGAGAGGATTCAGGCGGATTTGAAACAGGACGTTACCGAAAACAGCGACGGTATGGATATTGCCGTTTGTCGTTTTAAATTCGTCGGCGGTGAACAAAATCAATGGGAACTTCAATACGCCGGTGCAAAACAGCCGATTTATATTAAAAGACGAAACGTGCCTGAGGTTGAGGTTATTGAGGCTAACAGAAGGGGTATCGGAGGACAGACCTTTGCTGATGTTTTCTTTTTTGACGATCAGGATGTCAGTCTTAATATCGGTGACCGTATTTATCTTACCTCGGACGGTGTTAAGGACCAAAATAATATTATAAGAAAGCGTTTTGGTACAAATCGTATGAAAATGATGATTTCAACGACTTCCACTGAGAAGATTCAAGACCAGAAGATGTTTATTGACAGTATTATACATAATTGGCAAGGTCTTGAAGAGCAAAGGGACGATATTTCGCTTTGGGGTTTTGAACTCGGCGATCACGCTCTTAGTCCTATGTAAGTGTTTCACTTAAAATGATTGTAATGAATTTGCAGAGACCTAAATTAAAGGTATCTTTGCAATACTAACTAAAATAGTATATAATGACGGTAAATTTAAAAAACAGAAGTCTGCTCACTTTGTTGGATTTCACGAAAGAGGAAATCAACTATTTATTGGACTTGTCGGCAGACTTAAAAAAACAAAAGGCAGAGGGCAGAGAAGTAAAACATTTGATTGGCAAAAACATTGCTCTAATTTTTGAAAAAACTTCAACCCGTACCCGATGTGCTTTTGAAGTTGCCGCCATGGATCAAGGCGCACACACCGTTTATATTACACCTACGGGCAGTCAATTAGGACATAAGGAATCGGTTGAGGATTCAGCGAGGGTTTTTGCACGGATGTTTGACGGAATTGAATACAGAGGTTTTCAGCAAAAAACGGTTGAACTCTTATCAGAATATTCAAAGAAACCTGTTTGGAACGGTCTTACAAACGAATTTCATCCGACTCAGGCGTTAGCAGATTTGCTGACAATAAGAGAACATTCAAAGAAAGATGTTAAGGATGTAAAACTTGCTTTTATCGGAGATATTCATTCTAACACGAGTAATTCTTTGATGATAATTGCAGCAAAACTTGGTATGGATTTTAGACTCGTTGGTCCTAAAGCGTTGTTTCCGAATAAGGATTTGGTAGAGAAATGTCAGAAAATAGCTTCTCAAACGGGTGCAAAACTTCTTATTACCGAAAATGTAGACGAAGGCGTTAAGGATTGTGATTTTCTTTATACCGATGTTTGGGTTTCGATGGGAGAGAAGCACGATGTTTGGAAAGAGAGAATCGAACTTTTGAGCGGTTATAGAATCGACAAAGAAATGATGGAAAAAACCGGCAATAAAAACGTAAAATTTATGCATTGCTTGCCGGCATTTCATGATATTAAAACCACGACGGGAAAAGAAATTTATGAAAAATTCGGTTTGGACTGCATGGAAGTAACTGATGAGGTTTTTGAAAGTGAGGCTTCAATAGTTTTTGACGAGGCAGAAAACCGTCTTCATACGATAAAGGCCGTTATGGTTGCAACGTTAGGTGATTAATATTTTTACCATAGATTTTTATTTTTTTTTGGTGGCGGCTTACCCTTTAGAGCCGCCTTTTTTTATCTTATTAACACAAACTTTACGAAAAAAAACATATTTCATGTTTTAAAATCTCTATTATTTTTTTTATTTTTGCAACATTAACAATAAATTTAATTTTTTTATGGACGGTGTCCCTAGTCATATAGGTAAGAATCTGATATACAAGAAATAGGAGTATTATTTTTGCGAAAGAAAAATCTCCTGTTTTTTGTGTGTCAAAAAATTAGGAGGTTATTAAATGATACAAATGTACAAGAGTTTTTTGGGTGATGAGAAAATCTCAGAACTCGAAAGCGGTTGTTGGGTTCATTGTGTGCAACCTGACAGTGAGGAAGTTGCAGTTCTTCAAGAAGAATACAACGTACCACAAGAGGTTATTCAGGATATACTCGATAATGATGAGCGCTCTCGTTACGAAGTGGATGATGATTGGAGTATGATAATCTTGCGTATTCCGGTTGAATCCTTGGAAAACGGTATGAGTTATAATACTTTCCCTTTGGGAATTTTTATGTGTGAGGATTATACCGTAACGATTTGTACCACTCCTAACAATGTTTTGCCGGTAACTCAACCTTCCGTTTACCGCTCTGACGTTCAGCCGGTTTACGATGTCATTAATTTTATTTTGCAACTTTTTATCCGCAGTGCAAATTCTTTCATGTATTATTTGCGGCAGATTTATCAGCATACCTCGTTAATCGAAAAAGAAATTGAAAAATCAATTAGAAACGAAGAATTAACAAGATTATTAAAATTGGAAAAATGTCTTGTGTTCTTTATTACGTCTTTGAAATCTAACGAATTGGTTTTGGCAAAGTTCAAAAATTCCAAACGTACTATTTTCAACGAAAGAAACGAGGATTTAATCGAGGATGCCATGATTGAAACCAAGCAGGCTATTGAAATGGCACAGATTTATTCTAACATTCAGTCCGGCATGATGGATACTTTTGCCTCCGTTATTTCCAACAATTTGAACGTGGTGATGAAACAAATGACTTCCGTTTCGATTATCCTGATGATTCCGACCTTGATTGCAAGTTTTTTCGGAATGAACGTGCCGAATTTTATGGAAACAGCAGGTTGGGCGATGCCTATGATTTTAGCGTTGTCAATTGTGATGGCAAGTTTAGGTATTTTGATTTCGAGGAAAAAGCACTGGTTCTAATTTTTCTTTTTCTTGCGGCGGTTAAAAATATTGAAACGGTTGAAATCCCTTTTGAAAATCACACCGACGCCTTGTACGTATGGTGCTTGGTCGAGTTCATCATCGTTGGCTTTGTTGTAAACTTTCAATTTTATACCGCCTGTCTTGTTGAGATTTACATCGACTTCAACCTCGCCGACAACATTGTTTGTACGTGTTGAAGCGGGGTTGTTGGAATTGCCGCCGACTCCGAAATTGGTGGAAACCGTAACTCTGTCGTCCAAAAGTTGTGTTGAAACCGCAACGTCGAATTCTCCGCTGGAATTTCCGTCGCCCATTTGATAATTAACACCGACATCTACTTTATCAGAAATGTCTGAAAGCCAATGGTTTAACTGATTGGAAACAAGTTCGCCCGGATTAATATCCGAAAACATGGAATTTTCGCTGCTTTTTAGTCCGGGCAGCGGTTGAAACTGATTCAAAAGCAAAAGCGACATTGCTTGTTTGTTGATATTGCCTTCGTCCAAATTGTCCAACTGACCTTGAACGACATCGGAATTGTCTTCAACTTTTACGGCAAATGAGAGTTTGGGCTGCATTAAATCGCCTTTCATGTTAAGAATACACCTTACCGGAACTTTTTTGTCTTTGTACGCTTGGTCTGCCATGAGGTTGAAAAGATTTACTTTCCTTAATCTGTAAGATGCTGACAAATCGACAATTGCGTCCATTGGATCGCCGTTCCAAGAAAGCGAACCGCCTTTTACGATTTCAAATTTTTTGCTCAGCATGTGCTGCATAGTGAAAAGATAATCTCCTTTTACGATGTTAAGCGTACCGTACATATTAAAATCTCCGCTGCCTGTAATGTCGAGCCTTAAATCACCTTTTGCGGAGGCTTTCAAGATGTTTCCTGTGGTTTCGTCCATGATGACCTGGACCTCAGCATCGGGTGTTACCTCAACATTAAAATTCATTCTAATATCCGATAAATCAGCTTGTTGGCGGTGGATTTCGTTGTTTTGTGTCGGATTGTTGAACGTTATAAAATCCCAATCCTCCGAAACCTCACCGGCCATGTAAAGCGGCAGGAAGACTTGTGTGTTTTTATCGGTTTTAACTCTTGCGTCAATGTTAATCATACTTGTCGGGTCGCCGGTAATTTTAATATTTCCTGATGCGTATGCTTTTCCCCAAAATGCGGAAGAGTCTGTTTCTTTGGCATTTAAGAACATGAAATTTTTACAAGTCAGACTGACGTTCATGTTGAAATTATTGAAATTTCTATGATTGAGTTTGCCTTCAAGATATGCGATACCCGTACCGCGTCCGCTGTAAAATTTCGTTTTTGAAAGTTCTATCATCTTGTTGTCCAACGAGATAGCCATCGAGTCGCTCAAATCGTATTGAGTGCCGAGATATTGAATTTTGAAATATCCGCCGTGAAGTGTCAGGGCAGCTTTGATTTGCGGATCGTCCAATTTGCCGGTAACTTTGGCGTAACCCGTTAAAAGTGAATATTTTGAGGTTTGTAGATAGTTTTCAAAGAACTTTTTGAAGTAGTTGAGTTGCAACTCGTTGATATAAAGCGACAAATCCGCCGTTTCGGATTTAAAATCGTATGTACCGCCGACCGAAATTGCTTTTATGGTATCATTTTTACGTTTTAAAGTCCTCATATTCAAATGGATAATAGAATCGCCCTCGTTAAGACGCGCCTCGGCTAAAAAGTATTTTAAATTTATGCCTTCGATATTCATTTTTTCTGATTCGGCATGAACCTCTACGACGGGCATTCCACCCTCTTTGCTCGCATAAACTTTTGAAACAGAGAACTTTCCGTCAAATTTTCCTGAAAGTGTTATATCGGGAATTATTCTTTGAAGAAGTTCAAGGTCAAAATCCGAAATTATAATGTCCAATTTATCGGAGGCATCTTCGCTGACTTTACCGTTAATTGTAAAATCGTAATTATCTTCTGTTTCTCCGATTTTGGAAATTGCAATTCTTAAATTGTTGATGTCAATGCTCGTGGAATCAACCGAAATTTCCGAGGGTAAAATTTTGAAATCCGTCTCATAAAGGTTGAACTCTGATTTTCTGAAACGGAAATTTAAATACGGAAATTTGTTTGCAATTTTATTTTTTGAAATGTACAAATCGCCCTTGATGTCAGATTTCGGTAGTCCTAAATTTTTCCAATTCAAGGCTATACGGGCTGTGTCGTTTTTGGCAAAAAATTCCGCATGAGGAGTTTCAATTTCTTCGTCAAACATCGTAATTTGCTTAGTATCAAGCACAACCTCCAATGTGTCATGTTTTGCGCTTCCTTCAATGTTAAGGTCCGAAACCGAATAATCTTCGTAACTGATTTTATTAGAATTAAACGTAAAAAATGTCGTGGCGCGGGTTATATTCATGTCAAAATCCAAATATGTACCGCTTGCAATGGAAATTTCCGGCGCGAAAAAGTCCGTAAGTTCCTTTGTATCTTTGAGTTTTGCATGAAACTTAAATCTGCTGTTATAATTTTGAAAGAATTCTGGGTCGTCGAATTTATAACGTTTTCTTTTGGCTTTTGGGTTTCTAATCTTTTGATTTTCATCGCTTTCGTAATCAAGTGAAGGGAAAACCATGTATGCAAAATGGCTTAAAATCATGATTATCTGTTCACTGCGTATCAGACCACACAATTGTGCATCAAGATAACTCGAATTCAAAATATATTTTCTGTTGGCAAAATTGTTTCTGTAAGAGTCGATAAAGGATTTTAGCTGAAATTCCTTTAATGTTAAAACGTTGGTATCACGTTGAAATTCAAGCGGTTTGGATAGTTTAAGCAGTCCGTTGAAATTATCCGGGGAATTGCCCGTAAAATCGGCTTTGAGCGAAAATTTTATGTTATCAACCGAGTCTGAAAGTATGTTTGTATTTTTTAAATCGGCATGATTAACATCCAAATCAAAATTGAACCTCATGTCTTTGTCCATGTCGGCAATGCCGGAAAAATCCAAATCCAAGCATTTATCTTTGATTTCAAGGAATCCGTTGAACAATTTGTCTGTAAAGTTTCCTTTTATTTTGACATTTTTATAATAATATCCTAACAATCCGATAGAATCGACTTTGCCGCTGATTTTGCCGTGCATATTGCCTTTTGAGGGAATTTTCAAATTGATTGTGTCGATTTTAGCGGAGAATTTTCCGAAAGTTTCTCTGTCGTCGGTTATTGTTGCAAGGTCTAAATTTCCTGCGTCCACAAAACCGAAAAGTGCGGTTTCATTGTTTGCGGAATTTATTTTAAGGTCGGTTACAACATCGCCTAATCTGGAATTTATTACGGCCTTGAGGCAAAGATTTTTTAATGAGCCGCCCGATACGGCGTTGAGACGGACGATTCCTAATTCGTTGATTAAATCGGGAAGCTCTACGAGTGGAACGTTTTTTCGACCTTGTTCATGAAGTTTGGTAATGTCATACATCGAAGCCGTAACTTTCAGTGTATCAAGTTTGTAACTAAAACGCTCCATGTTAGAAACATTCTTTAGCGAGCATTTTAAAGCGATATTTGTCGTATCCGAAAGTTTTAGATTCAACTTCTTGATTTTTAAATTATTAACTGCTCCTGATACTTCAGTTTCAATTTCGGGATTCAATCCGAAACCGTAAATATCGCTTACAAAATGTCCTATATCGTCTAACGACAAGACGGATTTTTTCAAAATAGAGGCCTCGATTTTAACACTGTCCAAAAATGATGAAAAATCCTCAAAATCCGAATAAATAAAATGTAATTTTTCTGCACAAATATCTGATTTTGAAGTTGTTAGTATCATATTGTCTAACAAAACTCCTGATTGGGAAACATCAATTCTAGAACTTAAATTTTCTAATTTTAGACCGCATTTTTCCTCGGCATTGAGTTTGATGAGGTTCAGTTTTATTTCTAAATTCTGATTGATTGAAAAATTTTTAGCGGTAAGGCTGATGTTTTTTAGATCGAGGTCGTCAAAATTCATTTCGTGTTTCTTTTTTGACGGCTCTAAAACGGTGGAATACAGGAAATTAATATTTTTAAATTCGATGTCTGTAACCTTTATATTAAAAGGTGTCGGCAAACTATCGGTTTTTACCTCTAAAGTGTCAGTTTCACCATCGGTGAGAAAATCGTAATTCGCAACGCCGGCAGTGTCAGTTTTCAATTTGATGGTAATATCTTCCAAAAGTACTTTGCTGAAATTAAAATCAAGTTTGTTGATATTAAAACCGTCAAGATTGATGTAAATTTTTCCGGCAGAAAGCAGCGTGTCGTTTTTCGGGTCGGCAACAAAAATCTCTTCGAGTTCTATGCTGCGTCTGAAGGGACTTATGAAAAAATGTGAAAGCGAAATTTCAGTGTTGAACTTCGTACTCAAGAATTTTGATGCAACACTTGTAATTAACAGATTTACAGGTCCGAAGTTCAACATTATGAAAAATAGCAACGGAAAAACTACAAAGATTATTCCCGCCGTTAAAATTATATTTTTTATTTTATTGCCTTTTTTCACAATTTTTTTTCAATTCAAAATACAAAGTAATCAATTTTTTGCGTTATATAAATGAAATTTTAGTAAAAAAAATGAAATTTTTTTGTGGAATTTCTTTTAAATTTCTATCTTAGTGATGAATATTAACTTTTAAAACATGGAATGATATGAAGAAAATTTTTACTATTTTGAGCGTAATGCTCTTGCTCTCAATTAATTGTATGGCACAGAGCGAGGAAGAAGAAGCACAATTGTTCGGTCTTACCAGAAGTACGGGAAATGATATATCCGTTAATTTCGGCAAAATCGGTACTCAGGTAGTTGAAAAAGTTGTTGTTATCGACAACAAAGAAAATGCAACCATGAAAATTACCGGTTTTATATTGCCTACGGGTGTTGCTGCAATGTCGCTTCAAAAATCTATTGAAGATTTCGGCAAAGGCAAAGTTAAAATTATTATCGACCCGGCATACGCTGGCAATGTTAAAGACGAGCAAATTACGGTAAATGTAAGTTTCTTTGACAGAAACGGTAATCAAAAGAAAAATTCTCAGCTTACTTACAAAATTCAAGCTGACTAATCTCTTTTTTTGAAAAAAAACTTAAAAAAACAGAACTTTTTTTAAAAAAAGTTCTGTTTTTTTTTGTTTATTTTGATTTTATGTATTATTTTTGGTTTGTCGTTAAGGAGCAAGGCACGTATTTTGCTTTTTTAACAAATATATAGTAATACCTAAAATTCTGATACAATGAAAAGAACATCTGTACAATCTAAAGTTTTAAAACTTATAATACCTTTAGTGGCAGTTACTTTAATAATTATGATGGTAGTCAGTTACCACATTAATTTGAAAAGTCAGAAGGATTTTTTCGAGTTGTGTATGGGGGAACTTTCCGCTAAGTCCGCACAAGAAGTTACAGTGAAACTTACTATGTTGCAAGATGAGTTGAAGTGGGTTGCCGCCGATGCCGCTTTTGAATCAATGGACGCAGATAAGTATGTTGACAGATTGGAAGAGTTGGCGCGTGAGGAATCTGCGTATTATACTTTGATGTTTGTGGCATATCCTGACGGGCGCTATTATAGAGCCGGAAGAGGCTTTTCTGAACAAAAAATTGACGATAGGGGATATTTCAAAAAGATTTTCATTGAAAAAGCTGATTTTGCGATGACAAGTCCCGATATTTCAAAAACTACTGGTGAAAAAAAATATACTTTGGCTGTTCCTATTCGTAGAGGCGGTGAGGTTGTAGGTGCTTTGTGCGGGAATGTCAGTCTTAACACATTAAAGAAAGTGGTTTCAGAGTGCAAATTAGGTAAAAACGGCATTACTTACATAGTGGATGAGACTTCTCAGGTAATCGGTTCGACTTATGATGATTTAGTAATGAATTTCAATCTTGTGGACAACGGCAAAGCAACTTATCCGGGACTCGAAACTATCGGAGAGGCTGTTCGTAGAGGTGAACCTGCTACTGCATATTGCACTGATATTCAAAGTGGAACGATTTTGTATACGATGAGTCAAAAAATAGAAGGTACACCCGGTTGGTTTGTTATCGGTTGTCTGCCTGACGATGAATTGAGAAGTTCGGCAAATAGTACTTTAATTGTTATGATTATTTGTCTTATCGTTGTGATATTGATAATTATGGTAAGTATCGTGATGAATTTGCGTCGTATTTTATCAAGACCGTTGCAGGAACTTTCGGTTGCGATTAAGAGCATTGCAGAGGGTCATCTAAAGCAAAAAATAACATACGAATCAAATGACGAAATAGGGGAGATGTGTGACGATATTAGGGACATGAGTTTGAAACTTTCCGATATTGTCGGTACTATCAAAGCCGGCTCTGATTCTTTGGCAGCTAATAGTTCTCAAGTAAATTCTACTTCACAACAGGTTATGGAGGGATCTTGTTCGCAATCTGATAATATCGAAGATTTGTCGGCAACGATGCAGGAGATGACAAGTAATATTGAGCAAAATACATATAATGCAAAGCAGACAAATGCGGTTTCGCAAGATGCTTGCAATAAATTTAACGAAGTAGTTGCCAATATCAATAACTTGTTGGATAACAATAAGTCCATTTCGCAAAGTATCTCAATTATCAACGAAATTGCGTTCCAAACCAATATTTTGGCGCTTAATGCAGCCGTTGAAGCGGCAAGAGCCGGAGAGTATGGCAAGGGATTTGCAGTAGTTGCGAAAGAAGTCAGAAGTCTTGCTGAAAAATCCAAACTCGCAGCAGACGAAATTATCGAAATGTCAGAAAAAGGTTTGAAACTTTCGGAAGAGGCTAATGTTGTGATGCAAGAAACCATTCCGAAAATTGAGAATACAAGAATTTTGGTGAATGAGATTGCAAGTGCGAGTCTTGAGCAAAGTGTCGGTGCTAATCAAGTGAACGACATTATACAAAAGCTTAGCGGAACGGTTAAAATCAACGCTTCGTCTTCAGAAATGCTTGCCGCAAGTGCTGACAGCCTTGCAACTCAAGCTGAAAACCTTAAAGTCGCAGTTGATTTCTTTAAGGATTAATATTTTTGTAGTTTTATTTTTGTTTATGATAGTTTGTTAAAGAAAAAGCCGGCAGTAATTTTTTGCTGCCGGCTTTTTTGCGTTTTTTGTGAGGGATCTTTTTCAAAAGAAAAAATGGTATGAAAATTGTTTTTTCTTTTAAAAAAAAATGTTTAACTTTGTCCCGTAATAATTCGGGCTAAAATATGTTGAATTATGGAAGACAAATTATCAAAAATCTTATTGAGAAATGGACAAAGAGCCATCGATTACATTATGAATATATCTCAAGACTTCAGGCAGATAGCCATCGAAGCGATATTCGAATGTTTGAGGCTTGGATACCCGCTCAACGATATGGAAATAACGAGCAAAGCGCGTCAGATTTGGCGTCTGAAGACTGTTTACGCTTAATAGAGATTGCTAAAGAGCATAATCTTTTTTTTGCAAAAGACTCGTGGGATAATTTCGGCGACAGAAAACGTTTGCCTTCGGGTGAGAGTATTGTTTATCTTAGTCCCGACCAAAAAAATGTCATAAAAATCAGGAATCCTTTTGCAAAAGCTGCAATAAAGAACTTGAAAAAAGAAGATATTATCTTTGAACATCTCATTCATAACATTCTTTTTCCTAATACCCAATACACTTTCAAAGGTATTTCAGAGGATTTGGGCGAGTTGAGAATAATTTATTCGCAACCTTACGTTCCTATGAATTTTATTCCGCCCTCACAAAAACAGATTGATAAATATATCGTTAATGCTTTGGGCTTAAAAAAAGAAGACTCATATTTTTACGGCAACGATTATCTTTCCATAACCGATGTCAGTGCTGATTCCGATAATGTTTTAGTAGCCACGGACGGAGTTTTTTATTTTATTGATCCGATTATAAGGTTCAAAAAAAGGGCTTGGGAAATATGGGATTATTATTATCCGCAACTTAGTTAGATGCCCTTTTAATCATTTCTAAAGCAAAATCTATTTTCCGCTTCATCGGCAGCCTTGCGTCAATCCATAAAATACGTATGCCCATGCGCTCCATACGGCGAAACCATGTCATTTGGCGTTTTGCAAACTGACAAATCGCAATGTAAAGCTGATTGAACATTTCTTCATAACTCATTTTGCCCACGGCATAGAGTGTAACGTATTTATATTCAAGACCGTAATAAATCAAATCTTCCTCTTTAACGCCGTTTTTCATAAGGATCTGTATTTCTTCGACCATGCCGTTTTTGAGGCGCTCTTCAAGACGGATTTTAATTTTTTCGCGTTCCAAATCGCGCGGATTTTTAAGACCGAAAAATATGCTGTCAATTTTCGGATATGAAGGAACTATTTTCGGATTCTCGAGAATGAAAGTTTCAATTTCGATGCCCCGAATTGCACGTTTTTTCGTGTCAGTGTCGGTATCGTTGTGAAGTGTTTTCATTTTTGCGAGCATCGCTTTTAACTCTTCCAACGAATATTTTTCTAATTCGGCGCGTAATTTCGGATTTGCAGGAACGTCAATTAATTTATAATTTCTAACCGCAGACTCCAAATATAGCCCCGTTCCGCCGCACAAAATAGGAATTTTGCCTTTAGCGGTGATTTTTTCAAACGCAGAGAAAAAATCTTTTTGATAGCGGAAAACGTTGTATTTTTCGCCTGCGTTCAAGATGTCTACCATATAACAGGGAATTTGTTTTCCCTCGATAAAATAATCTTCCAAATCTTTTCCCGTGCCTAAATCCATTCCGCGGTAAACCTGACGCGAATCTGCACTTATAATTTCCGTTTGAAGTGCGTTAGCGAGGTTGGCTGCAAAAGCTGTTTTTCCGGTCGCCGTCGGACCTAAAACCGTTATCAAATTCATAATTTTTTTTCTTCAAATTTTTCGTATCGAAAGTAGATGTTTTTTTCTTAAGAAACAAGTATTTTTTTCTTAAACTGCATTTTTTTCTTACAATTGATAACTCAAAATAATGCCGAAATCATTTTTTTGAAAACCGTTTTCTTTAAGTCCTTTGGCAAATGAAAAACCTGCCGTGATAACATTCGGTAATCTTAACAAATGAAAATCCGCTACAATTTCTCCGCCTAACGAAAAATATTTCGGTGAAAAACCTAAAATTTCGCCTTTTGCCAAATTCGTAAAAATGCTTCCTCTGAATCTTTTTACCCAAACCAAAGCGGGAATTCCGAAATCAGGATAGCCGAGCGGAAACGAATAATTAGCACTTAATTTGCTGAGTTTCTGCATTCTAATCGCATCGTAACCTCTTATGTTAAATGCCTGCGAAGAGAACAGAAAGCTGTTTTTCTCTTGTTTTTGTGTTTGACGGATATAATTTGTAGAAACAGAGAAATAGTTTTGGCGGAAAAATCCCGGTACTGTGAAATCAAGATTTACAGCAAACATTTGAGCGTCTAATTTTTCGCTTAAAGATTTTTTCTGACTAATGCTAAAATTATACGAGAGCGGGCTTTTGAAATCTCTGTAAGCTGTTGATTTTGACCACGAATACATTAACGAATAGTTCCAAACTCCGAAATTTCCTTCAGGCATATCCTCTATTGAGGCAATTGTTTTGTCTGAGAGCGAATAAACTAAAATTCCGCCCGTTAAGGATAATTTTCGGCTATAATTAAACCTTGAAAAATTCAGAGGTAACGTTACATACGCCCCGTAAATGTTTTCTTTCCATTCAACTTTTACTTTTTGATTTTGATTTAGATTGATGATTTTTTTAGTGTAATAATCTGCATTTTCACCGAGTGATGCGCTAAACTGAATTTCGGGATAAAAGCCTGTGTATAAACACGTTAAATTAGTTCTGAAAAAATTTAAATCTGTGTTATAAGTTTCATTAGCCCTCAGATACAATGTTCCGAGAGTGTTTTGAGAAAAAACCGTTCCTTCGATGATGTTTCCGTAAGCGTTAGGAAGCCAGCCGTAAATTCTTATCGGGTCGTTAAATTGTCCGTAACGTTTTGATTTCAAAATAGTTGTGTCAGGTTTTAGGGTTGCAATAAAATCCAAATTTTCCCTCGGATTTTTCTCCAAAACATTAGAAAAATAATTCAGCGGTTTTGATTCTTTTACTTCAAAAGGTTCATAATCTTTTATGAGGGAAACGTTGTTGCCTTTCATGTTGAAATCGCTTATAATTAACGAATTATCGCTAATGTCAAGGTCGGAAATGCCGAATTTTGTATTCGTGATTTGTGATATTTTTTTATCGTTTAACGAGATTTCAAAGACGTTTTCGATTCCTGTTATATCCGAAACATAAAAAATTCTTCCGTTGTCGCAACAGATTTTGTCCAAATTTTCTTTGGTCGGCGGAATGATTTCTTGTGTTGTTAAATCATTGAGATTTAGGATATTAACGGAATTTTTGTTGTCATAATTTTTTACGAAAACAATTTCCTCGTTGTTAAGAAAATCCGGCGAACGCAAAAAAGCGTTTTTCTCTGCCGTAAAAGTTTTTATTACTTTGGTCGAATATTTTCCTAACAATTGTTTTTCGAGTTCTAAAACAACGATTTTACATTCGCGGTTTTCGTTGAATTCTATCGCGACAATTTTTTTGCTGTCGGGCGAAAGTACGGGCGAAAAATATTTTTGTTTTTTCGTAATTAATTGTCTTTTACCGCTTTTAATGTCATAAAGTGCAATGTCCGAAAAATCTCTTAACGACCATCTTAAATCGGGAACTTCAGAGGAATAAATCAAAATTTTGCCGTCGGTATCAAAGCCCGATGCGTCAGTAAAGTCAAGTTCTTTTTCCTTTCCATCTAATGTTAAAAGTACAAAACGTGCGGGTTTGGAAAGTGAACTTTTTAGGCAAATCAATAAACTGTCATTTATGAAATGCGGCGAATCATAATTGGTGTAATAACGTTTTTTCTTGGTATTAACATTTTGATAATCAATAGCTTGAAAATCATCTTGACGTTTGTTGTAAAAAGTTTTGAGTTCAGAAAAAGCGTTTTTGTAATTTGTAGAAAAGCTTTCGTCAGTAAAATGTCTGAATCCGATAGAAAAGGCATACGGGAAAAACGAATACCAGCACGAACGTTTTGCTGTTTTATAAAAAATATCTTCGCCGAAATCTTTTCTTGCTTTTGTAACAAGCAGATAACCAAGCGGATAATGCGACGGAATAAAATCTCTGTACGACCTTAAAACCATTTTGTCGAATTTATAAAATTTGTTTTTTTCGCAAATGATTGCGGCAAGAGAGCGGTCGAAATTAGCACATCTGCCTCTGCCTTGCGATGTTAAAACCGTTTCGGCGAAAACAGCGTCGCCCTCGTAAAACCATTGCGGGACGGAATATGACAGAGTGCTGCGACCGTATGCTCCGAAAAGGCAAGATGCAAGTTTTGTAAAGCCGTGATTTAGGACGTCGTATTGAACGATGTGTCTGTATTCGTGAACGGCTAAATTTTCAAACCATTCGCCTGAGCCTAAAGAGCAATCGTCGAAAGGTTTGGAATAAAACATTGAATGATATGGAAATAATGTTGCATAACCGTTTGAAATTGTTGTTGTTGCGGATAAAACGAGCGGAACACGTCTTGGATTAGCATATAAAAAGTGGGTATCTCCTTTGTAAACGCTGTCAATGGAAAGAGCCAAACGATAAGCATCTGAGCTTAAATTTTCCGGATAAATAACTTTTAAACGTTCAGTTTTGATAGTTTTCCATTTTGTGGAATAAGGATGTTGAGCTTTTAGCGGACTAAAGAGCGTTATCAAAAGTAAAAAGGATAGAATTTTTTGCATGGTAACTTTTTTTTATTTACGGGCAAAGTTAATAAAAAAATTGAATTCTTATCTACCTTTTTGTAATAAAGAAAAATCCGTTTTTTTTTAATCAAATTATTTGCGTAATTTTGCCGCGAAAAAATACACTTAAAAAAAAAGGAGTAATTTAAATTATGTTACCATTTGAATCTGATTATAACAACGGAGCGCATCCAGAATTGCTCCGTCGCCTTGTTGAAACAAATTCTCAAACCTCTCTGACTTACGGTTTTGACCAGTGGTCGCAGTCGGCACGGGAAAAAATCCGTGTTGCAGCTTCTTCCCCAAATGCCGATGTTTATTTCCTAACCGGTGGCACGCAGACCAATATGACGGTGATTGACGCCTGTCTGCAACCTTATGAGGCTGTAGTTTCGGTTGAGACGGGACACATTAATATTCACGAGGCGGGAGCAGTGGAGTTTACGGGTCATAAAGTAATTGCTCTGCCGCACCATAACGGCAAGATGTCGGCTTTAGATCTTGAAAAATTTATGCAACAATTCACCGAAGACGGTAGCCGCGAACATCTTGCGCAGCCGGGTATGGTTTATATCACTTTTCCGACCGAATTTGGGACTATCTACTCCAAAGAGGAAATTGAGAATATTTACAATATTTGTCAGCGTTACGCTCTTCTACTTTTTATTGATGGAGCGCGGCTTGGCTACGGTATGATGGCCGAGGGTGCGGATATTTCGTTACCGTGGCTGTCAAAACATTGCGACGTGTTTTACATCGGCGGAACAAAGGTTGGCGCACTTTGCGGCGAGGCTGTGGTTTTTCCACGCGGCAATGCTCCGAAACATTTTTTCACCACTATAAAACGTCACGGCGCACTTTCGGCTAAGGGGCGCACCATTGGCGTTCAGTTTGATGCGCTGTTCACCGATAATCTTTATTTTGAGATTTCAAAACACGCCATCAAGATGGCTATGCGTCTAAAAACTATGCTGCAGTCCAAAGGCTATCAGTTTTTTATCGATTCACCCACCAATCAGCAATTTGTTGTAATCCCCAACGATCGTGTTAAACAACTTGCCGAAAAGGTTGAGTTCTCCGTTTGGGAGCCCTACGCAGCAGATGCCAAGGTCTGCCGTTTCGTTACAAGTTGGGCAACAACCGAAGAACAGCTGAACGAATTGGAGAGGTGGTTATAAAAGGCTTTTTAAAACACCACCTCCATTTCCTTCCAATCCTCGTCCCTTTCGTAAACGTATTCCTCGGCATCATTGAACACCCATTTCATTTCGCGTTTTTCAACAATGCCGCCAACGTATTTGAAACGGCGACTTGTGGCGTTGAGTGTTTTGAGGCGACGTTGCAACTCCTCGGCTTTATCCTTGGTCTCAATGGATTTGGCAGTGATGCCGCCTTTTGTGTCAAAAATGCCGATGCGCTTGTCCTTGAATTTGACAATCCAATCGGGATAGAAAAGTCGTTCCTTATTGTCCTGACTACTAACGTATTTGAACGCCAAACTGTCTTTGCCTGTGCCATTCTTCAACCACCATTCTATCTTGTCGTATTTGCCCTCAATGTATTTGATGAAGGCGGTTTCGTTGTCGCGACCCGAATATTTTTCG
>JAFPYR010000025.1 GCA_017412115.1 Bacteroidales bacterium
ACCTCAAGTCGCATCGTGGGGTAAGGGGATGGTGGCTACATATTGATGTTGTGCTGTTGCTTTTTACTGAAAGCTGCTACTAACGACTCATAAATCTACCCTTAATCGTGTATTGGATGATAGTTGCGGATTTTAGGTTTACAACTATCTGTCGTTCAAGTTTGTAACCAAGAAAAAGAGCATTACAATCTGTTATGATTTTGTACTTGACAAAATGCGTATCTACTCTGCCGAAGGCAAAGAATTGGCTGAGCGCGATATAAAATCTGAACTGCCACTTACAAGATTTGGCCTATTGGCATTCCCCGACAACAAATATTTGAAACAATTTAATACTGGGAAAAAATGAGAAAACTAATAACATTGTTGTCGTTGTGTATCGTCTGCGTTTGTGCTAATGCACAGGCAATCCACTGGATTACATTTTTTGACACCAACGACGAAAGCATTGGCGAAGGAGAAGTCAACACGCGAAAATATATGTACTCGCACTTCATTGAGATAATCAACGCAGCCCTTGCCGAAAAAGGGTACATAGCGGACATCAACGACTATTACGGTGACGCCACCAATCCTATCAACTGCAAAAATATCGTTGAAGACATAGACATTAATTCGCAGGACGACATTATATTTTTCTATTACGGCGGACACGGCATACGTCCCGATGTTGACAAAGAGGACGTAAGCAAACATCCGTTTCCACAGATGTGCTTGGGACAAAGTTCAGATGACGGTTTCATCCCACTCGAATGGGTTCATAAAACACTCAAATCCAAAGGTGCTCGACTTGTAATAACCGTCGGGTCGTGTTGCAACTCCACGCATCCATTTTGCTCGCCCAAAGAAAGACCTGTTTTCAGTGCAAATCATCAAAGCGCAAAAGTGGCGCAAAATCAAGTGGAGGCAATTCAAGAAATGTTTCTCGGCTATACCGGCGACATCATTGCCACCGAAGCCTCGCCGACGGAATATGGCTGGGTAGGCCCGTTTTTCAACCTTTATTGCCACATCTACGGCGGTGGATTGGTTTCTACATTTGAAAGTTACACACAAAACCGCAGTTACGACATCAAGACTTTCTTTGAAACGGTAGCCACCAATTGTCAAAAAGAGGCGGCAACCCACGACAAGTCTATGCATCCCGTTACTTGGACTAATGTGCGTAAGGCATCTTCTCCGGACGAGCAACCCCGCGAAGAGCCTGATGAATTCGATGTACAAGACTATCAACCTCGTTACCAACAACTGCCCAACAACCGCACACTTAGCCACAACAACCAACTTTCGGAATATTTTGACTATATAGCCGACAATTCGCTTCCGCTCAACAAACGCTCCAATCAGGCAGAAAGACTTATGGATATTTGCTCTTCGTCCGCTGTGATCAAGATTCTTGCACAGGACGTTGACGTGGTGATTGACAAGGAAGAAATATCTGATTTCTGTGATCGAATTTCCATCAGCGAAAGACTGTTGAAAGTAACGCCCGTGGACGCAAAAATCGACGGTAATATGATTACCGAAATAAGAGTACGCGAATATTACAAACAATAAAACCTGATAAAAATGAAGATAAAAATTTTACTTACAGCATTGCTGATGACAGGACTGTCGCAGATTGGACTGTCGCAGAACATTGACAAAGAGGCACTTAAACTCCGCGCCGCTCAAAAAGTGAAACAGATGACCGACAACATCTCTCGCATAGCCGACAAGAGCCGCTCTGTGAGTACACGCGAAAGCATCAGGTCAAAAACACTTGTGCTGTTCATCAACAAGGGTGAAGCATTCAAAGAAGTCTATGACGGCGGTTATGAAATTCAACGTCAGGGTGTTGAAATGCAAACCACATCGCTCAAATACCCGGAAGGCGATGCAAGGAGGCTAAAACATACACTTATGACTGAATACCTCACCAATCTTATCAAACTCAATTACAGTCAGGTGAAGATTGAAAGCACTGATGTCAGCAGTATGGAAGTGTCCAATATTTATGAAACTAGCAACAACGAATGGCACTGCACCGTCTATTTCGAGCAGGCATTTGTAGGCTACCGCGACGGACGTCCTGTTTATAAGGATATAACGCGGAAGAGCGTAGATGTGCAAATCCAAAAGGAGGAAACCATTGATGGCACTGAATACATAATCCGTCTTGGTGATGTTCACGCACTTGATACGAGAGCAAACTAACAACAAAATCCGAGTGTTATGAAATATAAATTGCTAATGTTGGTATTTGCTGTAATGGCGATAACCAACTACACAAATGCGCAGATTATCTACGAAAAACTTCTAAACAACGAGTTGTACCATGCCCGCGTGAAACTTGTTGACGAATTTTTCGACAGGTTCAACCTCAAAGAATATCATCCGAATCTTGACACCACACTTGAATCGTTCAAGACCGACAATATCATTGTCCTGTTTGATTATGAAAATTTCAAGCAGGACAAGAACCTGTTCCCAATGGCTGTTGATTTTGCAAAAAAAGTTGTCAATAACAAAATCAATATCAATTACAGCGACACTTCGTGGACTGCTATTGCCAAGTGCCGCGGAAAACTTCGCGGCAAATCGGTAGATTTCACATTGTTTCTTAATGTTGAAAAACGGAGCAAAGATATGTACAAATGGGTAATCAACCGTGCCGAAGGAGAAATCTTTGACCTCAAACCTGAGTTTACCGACCAACGCCTGATGATATTGCCAAATGCGCACGAAACCAACTTTATGCAACTTTCGCGCATCACGCAGGAGAAAGACAATGTAATTCTTAATTACAAGGACAAAAACGTCAACACTGACCCCACATCGGTGTTTTTCTCGCTCGTTCATTACGGATTGTTGGACATAACAGGAGTTATAGACTTACAGTTTGAATTTCGTCAAGTTCCGGGTTACGTGTTCACAATCAAAAACATAGACCGCGAACACCTCAACGCGGGATGGCTGATTTATAAACTTGTAAAGAAATAAACGAAATGAAAAGAACAGTCATATCATTGTTCCTTTGTTTGATTACAACGCTTACATTTGCGTTGCCGACCGACAGCCCCGTTGAAATTGTCAAAAAATTCGGCGCGGAAATTACCGCTTGGTGTCAAGATGAAGACATCCACCATCAGGACAATTTGCTGGCGTTGACCTCCGGCGGCGAGAATTGTTATGTTAATGATAAAATATCTCGATGTTTCTATGACGATGGAGTGACAAAACCAACCGACAATATCACCATCAGTACGTACTTGGATATTATTGAAGACCTTATTTATACAACAGGATTAGATTTCTGTATGTCAGATATTCAAATAGTAAATGAACAAGATGCGCCAAAACACAAAACAAATCTCCCAATAACCTTTGTGAAAGCCCGTCTTGAATTTAAATTAAAAGGTTCAGGGTTGTCAATAATAAATACCAACATCTTTTGGATAAATAATGGTAAAATATGCAAAATATCAGACTAAAAATCATAAACGAAATGAAAAGAACAGTCATATCATTGTTTTTATGTATGGTTACAACGCTTGCATTTGCGTTGCCGACCGACAGTCCCGTTGAAATTGTCAAAAAGTTCGGCGCGGAAATCACCGCGTGGTGTAACGACAAAAACTATGAACATCAAGAAAATTTGTTGGCATTGACCTCCGGCGGCGAGAATTGCTACATAAACGATAATATCGTCCGTATTTTTAATAACGACGGAACGTCAAAAGAATCAGACAATATATGCGTTGACGCCTACTTTGACAAAATAGGCGATTTCGTTGAGAAAGGTCTGATTTTCAAAATGTCTGATGTACAAATTGTTAATGACCAAGATGCGCCGAAAGCAAAAAACGACGCACAAATTACCTACGTAAAAGCCCGACTTGAATTTAATGGTCCATTGACTGTGAAAATGACCAACATTTTTTGGATTCAGAACGGCAAAATCCGCAAGACAACGAGCGATGACTCCCGAATATCTGTTGCTTGTCGAGCATTCAAAGCAAAAAAATATGACGAAGCATTCAAGATGTTCCGTGAACTTGCATACGAAAGTTTTGAAAATTACGACGCACAATATTACACTGCCTTAATGGAAATTTATAAACTTGGTTGTAAAAGTGTGTTTCCAAATTCAGAAATCAGGGATATGGAGGCTATGGTATGGATGCAAAAATTGTTCTTTTTCTGTCAGGACAGCGACCTGAGCGACCGTGCGCGTATGTTGTTGCTCACATACGGCGGGCTGCAATACGCAATGAATCCAAGACCTACTATGTTGTTCCGTCCAATGGATAATAACAGAATCCTTTATATCGATCCCAAGACAAAGAAATTCGGTTTCAAGGACAATACAGGCAAGATTGTAATTCCGTGCAAATATGAAGCCGCCTTCCCCTTTCACGATGGCGTTTCAATTGCTGAAATAGGGAAAAAATACTGTCTTATAAATACATCAGGGCAAGTTATAACCCCGATGTTTGATTCGATGGGATTTATTTTCAGCGGACGTGTATATTGCCTTAACGGAAACACAATGTCTCTTTATTCTACCAATGGCAAAAAATTGATGACACTCGAAGGTAAATATGACGCAATATCATCATTATTGTGCAAATACGTCCTTCTCTCACGCCCGGACGGTGGTGCCGACATTTTTGATTATTCAGGCTCACAAATTCCTGCCGCCGAACCAAAATCAGCAGCGATTGAGGGCAATAAAATTGTTTTCAAAAATGCCAAAGGCAAAGTTGTAGAGAGCGCAAAACTTGAATGGTAGAATTTTTACATCTCCATTGTCCCGACTATTCATCAACAACTTCCAATATCCGCCTTTGTCAGGTCAGATGTGGCGGATATTGTTTTGTCATATAAATTACCCAAATAAATAAAACTCCAACTCCTCAATCCCCTTTTGAAACTTTTTCGGATTTTGGGCTTTTAGTTTTTCGATATTTGACAATTTCCATTTTACCGACGGGAACGCACTCAAATCACCGGCGCAACATTTTGTCCAATCGGGTTCGCCGTTTTCAAGTGAGAGCAAAAAATGGCGGTCGTTGGCATTGAGGTTGTTATTGACGGTTTGTATCAGATTTGTCCGGGCTTCTTCGTAATCAGCATAATTAAAAGGCACATCAGACATCCCTGCAAATTGGTTTTCCAATGCCGAAGTCTGATTTACAGGATTTGGATTAAGAGATTCTATAACAGGTTTGTCGCTGCCTGCCAACGCAAATAGCAATCCACCTTTTACATCATCGAAACTATTGATTTCCATATATTTACAGTCAAACAAATCACGTGGATGCTGACGGCTCAATGCCGCCGCAATTTTGCCACCATAAAGTTGCGAAAATGAAACAATACGAGCCTTGCCACCCATCGAAAATTCCTTCTGAGCCTTCGGGCAAAGGTCGTGAATTTCAGGCGGCAAAATCAAACCACGTTTTGTGCCGTTAACCTCAATTTTCACAGAAATACCGCTTAATGTGCATAAAAGTTTCCACACATCAGGCTTGTGAATTACTCTTATCCCCGGCACTGCACGTTGTATTTCCGATTTTAATGTTGTCAAAAGAGCATTAATATTTTCAAGACTTTCGACACGTTCCAACAATGGAATATAAGTAATGTCGATGTCCACTGAATATCGTGGCATATCCTTGATAAACAAATTGATAGCCGTACCGCCGTGTACAGCAAAATCTTCGATTCTGAATATCAGCGGCATTATACGCAGCAAAAGTTTTACCTGATTTTTGTATTGTTCATTCATAATTTTCAAGTTCTACGGGTACAATGATTTTGTATTTTGGGATGTAACAGCCGCCTTTTACAAGTTGTAGTTTCGACGTTCCAAGGCTTATTTTTTGCAAATCAAGGGCATCAAACCAATAATGTCCCGATTTTTCTGCCATATATAGAAACATACGTTTAACTTTTTGACTATCAGTATTTTCTAACATGGTTTGCAGTAATTCGGGGCGCAACGAAGTCAGTTGTTCCAAAACATAATACAAGTCGGTGAAACTATACATTTTTTCTGCCAACAACAAACATTCTAAAAACGCTTGTTCAGGTGATGAAACCAACGTTTTAACGCCCTCATAATCAACTGTTTCTGTCGATGTTTTTAGGAAAGTTTTTGTTGAAAATACTTTGATTGTACGGTCAAACTTGTCGCTTTTTAACCATTCGGGCGAATGTGAACCGTCATTAAAAACAGTCATAACAGGCTTTCCCATAGGTACATAATGATTGTAACCGAATAGTTCCAAGGCGGAAAGAGCCGCTATTCGGTAATGCTTATTCAACTGCGTGTTGAAACTTTGCAGACACGCAATCGCCGAAAGTTTGTCGCCCGAACGGTACATAACGCCACCGGCAAGCGACGACAGCCATTGCGACTGTCTGTATTGCCGCAAAAGTTGGTCAGAATAGCCGTTTTGTTTAAGCCATTCCGAAAACAACAACCCGCCATTGATGGTGTTTTTTAAAAGTCGGTTGAGTTTACTGCGCGAATCTATATTCATACTTTATAAATTTGCATCAATTTCAACCGCAAAGATAATTCTTTCTAATTAATCTCGCAAGGGAAATATATAAAAAAACAACGAATTAAACCACAAAAATCAGTTTAATTCGTTGTAATTATTTATTATGCCAATTTTGCCTCAATTTCTTTGAAAACATCTTTGTCGTTGGTGAGTTTGAAGGGGTCGGTTTGGGCAAACCACCAATCGTTGTAGGGCAGGCGGACGTGACGTTGGAGGGTCTTGTTGAATTTGGTTCTTGCAAGCACGCCTTTGAGGATTTCGCCAACGCGGAGAATGCCGTCGTAACCAACGGGAATGTGTTCGTCGCCGAGTGCAAAGGTGGGCACGCCGAGGTGTCCCGCAACCGACGCAAGTCCCGGGTGACGGATTATGAGGAAGTCGGTTTTGATACGGTTGAGGAGTTGCGGAAGCTGGAACGCACGGGTTTTGCTGACAGTGTAATGCGGAATATCTCCGTAAGTGTCAACAAGTTCCTTCAATGTATCCTGATTTTTGCCTGCACCGTCATAAACAGGGTCGTGGTGGAAAACAAGTGCGCCTTCGTTTTTGATTCCGAGTTCAGCCAACACGCTTATCAAACCGTGAGCGTATGCCGAGCCGGTGAGCACCATTCCGTGTTTACCCTTGAAATATTCGCGGTATTCAGCCAATTTTGGAGCGATTCGGGCGTGTTCACTTTCTATGAATTTTTCAGCCTCCTCTTCCTTGCCAACTACCTTAGCGATAGCCATCAACCAAGCGTCGGTACCTTTGATTCCGTATGGTTGCGGCGCGTCGATTTGTGGAACGCCAAACTGATCTTCGAGAGCCGCGCCCATATATCCGCCGAGGGTTTCGCAGAATGTGGTGGTTGCCACAGCCTCCGACGCCTGACGAATCTCCTCAAACGATGCGCAGTCCAAGAGGTAGTTTACCCTGAGACCAAGCGGTTTCAATAGGTCGGTGAACCAATCAGTACCCCAAAGAGCAATGATGTTAATGAGGTCTTTTTGTTTTTTAACAGGGTGTTTTTCAACGATTTGACGCAACACGCCGTGGAATGCAACATCGAATCCCGTGCTCCAATGTTTGCTGCGGAATCCCTCGCAATGAAGCGGAATGATTGGCACACCAACTTCGGGCTCCATCTCCTCGGCAACGCTGTCGATGTCTTCGCCGGTAATGGCTGTGGCACAAGCCATTGCAATAAAAATTGCTTTGGGATTGAAACGTTCTTTTGCCTCTTTGATAGCCTGACGAAGTTTTGCGCTGCCACCGAAAACCATATCTTTTTCTTGAAGGTTTGTGCTGATACAGAGCGTGTTCTGTTGAGGTTTGCCGCGACGTGCGAGACCCATGTGCATTGTGAGGTTGAATTTGGCATCCTCGCTGCTGCAACCGATTGGCGCGTGGTTGATAAGCACACAGTCGGTGAGGTTGCCGATTTGACACTGCACAATTGCGTTTGAGCACATAGTTTCCTGATTGAGAGGACTTTGAAGTTCGCAAAGTCTGCACCCCTGACCTGCGCCCTTGCATCCGCCGTGCTTCTTGATGCTTCGTTCGTCGTAAGCCGACTGACGGATAAGTTCCTTAGCCGAACCGTCCCAACCGATAATTGTGCCGAGGCGCAACTCGCGGTTTTCAACGGTGGTCATATTCAAATTAATTCTGTTTGCCATTATGGTATTG
>JAFPYR010000026.1 GCA_017412115.1 Bacteroidales bacterium
TTGAGCATGTAAGCCAAATAATCAGCATCCAAAAGGTCATTGATACCTACAACTTGAATGTCTTTACCGAAGTTTTCTACTGCTGCGCGGAAAACCATACGTCCGATACGGCCGAAACCGTTGATACCTAATTTAATCATTTTGTTTAATTTAAATTATAAATTAATGAATAAAGAATTTTGTCAATTTTTACAACCGCAAATTTACGAAATATTTTTTTATGTTGTACACGTTAAGATAAAAAAATTATTAAATTTTTTGTATGATTTTATTTTTTTTGTCATTTGTGGTTTTTCCTTAGTGCAAAATTCATTTCTTATTTCTAACTTTGCAACGTGGAAAAAATATAAACTATAAACCATTAAAAAACAAGTATCCAAAAAAAATGAGCGGATTAAGATTTCAGGTTGTGGCTGAGGCTTTTAAAAAAGAAGCCCGCCGCGTAGATGCTCCTAAAGAGCCTACCTCATCGTATTTTGGTAAATATACTTTCGGCAAGGAACAAATGTCGAAATATTTATCGAAAGACACCGTAAAAAAAATTAACGAAATCACCAAAAGCGGAAAACCTCTTGACAGAGATATTGCCGATCAAGTGGCTGCCGGCATGAAACAATGGGCAATGGAACTTGGTGCAACGCA
This sequence comes from Bacteroidales bacterium, assembly GCA_017412115.1. Taxonomy (GTDB): domain Bacteria; phylum Bacteroidota; class Bacteroidia; order Bacteroidales; family UBA3824; genus UBA3824. Next base: position 643 of record JAFPYR010000026.1, read on the forward strand.
TTATACTCACTGGTTTCAACCTCTGACGGAAGGCACTGCCGAAAAACATGATTCGTTTATCGAATATGCGGGCGCACCCGGTGAAGGCGTTATCGAAGAATTTTCGGGCAAACTTTTGGCTCAACAAGAACCTGATGCCTCAAGTTTTCCTAACGGCGGCTTGAGAAATACTTTTGAGGCTCGCGGTTATTCGGCTTGGGACCCTTCTTCTCCCGCTTTTATTGTTGATGATACGCTTTGCGTTCCTACCGTTTTTATTTCTTATACGGGCGAGGCTTTAGATTACAAGACACCTCTTTTAAAAGCTATTGATGCTGTAGATAAAGCCGCAGTAGATGTTTGCAATTATTTCGATTCCAATGTTAAAAAAGTGTATTCTTATTTGGGTTGGGAACAGGAATATTTTTTGGTTGATGAAGGACTTTATGCCGCAAGACCTGATTTGCTTTTGACGGGACGTTCGCTTTTAGGACACGAATCCGCTAAAAATCAACAACTTGAAGACCATTATTTCGGCGCAATTCCCGAACGTGTTCAGGCTTATATGAAAGAAGTGGAATTTGAGGCTTACAAATACGGTATTCCTTGCAAAACAAGACACAACGAGGTTGCTCCTAATCAGTTTGAATTAGCACCTATTTTTGGTGAGACCAATCTTGCTAACGATCAGAATCTTTTGATAATGTCGATAATGAAACGGATTGCAAGAAAGCACGGTTTTAGGGTTCTTCTTCACGAAAAACCTTTTGCAGGAATCAACGGTTCGGGAAAACACAACAACTGGTCTTTGGGTACAGATACTGGTGTAGGTTTATTAACACCGGGAAAAACTCCGCAGGAAAATCTTCAGTTTGTTACCTTTATGGTAAATATTTTAATGGCGGTTTACAAAAACAATGCATTGCTGAAGGCCTCTGTTATGACGGCTCAAAACGCGCACCGTTTGGGTGCAAACGAAGCACCTCCGGCTATTATTTCAGCATTTTTGGGAACTCAGCTTACCCAGCTTTTGGATAAAATCGAAAATTCAACGAGCGAGGAAGGCATTACTCTTGACGACAAGAAAAAAATGCAACTCGGCATCGGAAACATTCCTGAAGTTTTGGTTGATAATACTGACAGAAACCGTACTTCGCCGTTTGCTTTTACGGGCAACAGGTTTGAATTTAGGGCTGTCGGCTCCTCTGCAAACTGTGCTTCGGCTATGATTGCGCTTAATACCGTGGTTGCGGCTCAATTAAGAGAGTTCAAGAAAGAGGTTGATGCTAAAATTTCAGCAGGTCAGGCTAAAGAAAAAGCAATTTTTGAGGTCATAAAAGAATACATCAAAATTTCAAAACCGATACGTTTTGACGGAAACGGTTATTCCGACGAGTGGAAAGCAGAGGCAGCAAGACGCGGTCTTGATTGCGAGACTTCAGTTCCGAGAATTTATGATGCTTACACGAGCGAGCAGTCTGTTAAATTGTTTACCGAAACGGGAGTTTTTTCACCGAAAGAACTTATCGCACGAAACGAAGTAAAATGGGATACTTATACCAAAAAAATTCAGATTGAGGCGAGAGTTTTAGGTGATATGATTATCAGCAATATAATTCCCGTAGCCACTAAGTATCAGAGCATTTTGCTTGACAGCGTTACTAAAATGTATACTGTTTTCGGAAAAGAAAAGGCAGATAAACTCAGCGAAAAAACTCTTCAAAGCATTGAACAGATTTCGGAGCATATCGCAGTTCTGAAAAATTCAGTTGAGGCTATGGTTGAGGCCCGCAAAGTTGCAAACAGATTAGAAAAATAAAAAGACAAAGCCGTTGCTTATCACGATACCGTTTTGCCGTTTTTTGAAACTATCCGTTATCATGCCGACAAATTGGAATTGTTGATTGATGACGAAATGTGGCCCTTGCCGAAATACAGAGAATTGTTGTTCGTAAGATAATTATTGTTGAATACTATAAAAGAAAAAAACGGAGATTTCATAAAAAGGAATCTCCGTTTTTTTTGTTTTATGATTTTATTTAACGTATTTTCTACTTTCAATGTAGTATACTGGATAATAATCTGTTCCGTGTTTTTCCATGTAAGATTTCATAGTTGATAATTGTTTCATTACGCTATGACATCTTTCCATGATTTTACAGTTTTCAGCGGTTGAAGTGTCAGAAGGCATTTTGGATTTTTGAATCTCTTCGCTTTCCAAAATCCTGCTTTTAGAAATTTTGTTCACTTTAACGATTCCGCTGATAGCGATATTTTTGTACATGATTTCGCGAGGGAATGTGTCAATTTCGCCACCGACAAAAACTTGCATATTCATTGTGCTGTCATCATCGGCAGAAACAAAGCATTTTTTGCCCGTACCTTTGCAGACGTGTGTTACTTTTCCTGCTATAATGACTTCTTTATCAAGAAGTTCTTCACCTTTATCAAATATTTGTAGTGGTGTTAATGCGTTTTCGGGTAATGTAGATTTTTCTTTTTGATTAACGTTTTTTTCGGCTGCGCTCCCTCCCGAATTGCCGGAGCATGCTGACATAAATGCCGCACATACAATCATAAAAGCCGCTAACGTTCTTTTCATATTTATCATTTTGTATAAGAATTTTGTCGTGGCAAATATAAAAAAAATAAATTTTAAAAAAAATACCTTAAATTAAGTATTGCAGGAAAAAACTAAATATTATAATTTTGCGGAACGAATTATATATATTAAAATGATGAATAACAGACTGTTAACTGTTTTTATCCTGCTTTTTTCTTTTTTTACGAAAGGTTTTGCTCAGACTTATACGCTTGAAGGTACGGTAAAAAATCTTTCAGATTCTTTGCCCGTGCCGTATGCAGCCGTTGTTTTGGGCGACAATAGGCTTTGGACGGTTACCGATGAGGTGGGACATTTTTGTATTAAAAATGTTCCTGAAGGTAAAATTAAAATCACCGTTCAGTGTTTGGGCTTTGTTAAAAGAGAGTTTTTTGTAACAAAGAACATTAACGCGTTGAAAATTTTTTTGCAGGAAGATAATTTGAAAATTTCGCAGGTTACTGTTACCGCACAAAAAAATACAGCGGGTTTTTCAGCGGCTTATACTTTGGACCGTAAGGCGTTAGACCATCAGCAGATTTTAAATGTCAGCGATGTTAATTCGCTTTTGCCCGGCGGTAAAACCGTTAATTCTACTCTTATGGACGACAATCGAACTGCCATTAGAAGCGGTTCGTCGGAATTTGGCAATTCATCCTTTGCAACGGCTGTCGAGGTAGACGGCGCAAGACTTTCCAACAATGCCGAATTAGATGAGACCGCCGGAGCTTCAACACGCAATGTCAGTTCTACGAATATTGAAAGTATTGAAATTATAACCGGAATACCTTCAGTAGAGTATGGCGATTTGAGTAATGGAATTGTTAAAGTGCATACAAAAAAAGGAAAAACGCCTTTTGTAATAGATTTTTCAACGAATCCGTATACTAAACAAGCGGCATTGAGCAAGGGCTTTGATTTGAAAGGCGATGCCGGTGAACTTAATTTATCTTTTGAACATACAAAATCCTTTACCGACATTTCAAGTCCGTATACGAGTTATCAAAGAAATGTTTTTGATGTAAAATATTCTAATACTTTTAAGAAAACCACCGAAAATCCGTTGATGTTTTCTTTTGCGGCAAGCGGTAATTCAGGCGGTTATAATTCAGAGGCAGACCCTGATGCTTTTTCGGAAAATTATACTTATCAGAAGGATTATGTTGCAAGGTTTAACTCCAAGATTGCATGGCTTTTGAACAAAAACTGGATAACTAATTTTAATGCTTTTGCCTCGCTTTCTATTGCTGACAAAACCACCGAAACTAATACTAACAAAAACAGCGCAAGTACTTCGCCGTATGTTCATTCTACTGAGGAGGGTTATTTTATTGCCGCTGATTATGACGCAAATCCGTTGAGCCCGGTGATACTTTCGCCGACGGGATATTGGTATGTTAAGGAATTTGTAGAGAGCAAACCTTTGGATTTTTCTCTAAAAATAAAAGGTGATTTGGTAAAACATTTTTCATCTTTTACCAACAAATTTATGTTAGGTTCGGAGTATACCTCAAGCGGTAATCTTGGGCGCGGAAAATATTATGACGATATGCGTTATGCTCCTGACGGTTGGAGAGAGTACCGTTATGATTGTCTGCCGTTTATGAATAATCTTGCCGTTTATGCCGAGGACAAAATTTCAGTGCCTTTGGCTCAAAACATCGAAGGGTCGGATTTGCAAATTACTTTAGGATTAAGAGATGATTTGACCTTAATTTCGGGAAGTGATTACGGCACAGCTTCGTCTTTTTCACCGAGGTTTAGTGCAAAATATATTTTTTGGCGCGACAAAAAGAAAACCGTAAAAGAACTCAGCGTTTATCTCGGTTACGGAAAAAGTGTTAAACTGCCTTCGTTTCAAGTGCTTTATCCGCGGCCTTCGTATTATGACCAGCAGGTTTTTTCTTCGACATCTTCTGCCGAGGGAAAAGCTTTTTACGCTTATTACACATATCCTGTTTCAGCTATTAGAAACAAGGATTTGAAATGGCAGTATTCCAATCAGACAGAAATCGGAGCGGAAATTAATATTTCAGATATAAAAATCTCAATATCAGCCTATTATAACAAAACGGCACGCTCTTATATCAGCGTTTATGATTATACGCCTTTTACTTATAACAGAACGTATTCAAGCACTTTGGAAAATTCTCAAATACCCTTGGAAAACCGTATGTATTCTATTGACAGAAATTCCGGAGAGGTAACTGTCAGCGACAAAAGTGGTGTTAATCCTGATGAGACGCTTCCTTTTACGCCTAAAAACACTTACAAATCTGCAACGTTTTTTACAAATTCCAATCCCGTAACACGTTACGGAGCCGATTGGATTATAGATTTTCCGCAGATAAAATTTTTGAAAACGTCTTTGCGTTTGGACGGAAATTATTACCGTTACGAAGGTGCTAATTCAACGCTTTTGGCTTATTGGCCGAACATGACGTCTTTGAAATCCGACGGAACGCCCTTTGATTATATCGGTTATTATGCCGGAAGTTCCAATACTTCAACCTCTTCGGCTGCAACAAATTCTTATTATAACGGAATGTTGAAAAAACAGATTAATCAGAACTGTACTTTTATGACACATATTCCGAAAGTCAGAATGATAATCTCGTTGAGATTTGAGGCAACTCTTTACAGATTTTCAAAACTTTTGATTGACGGCGGCGGTTATGATGTGGCATACGCTTCGGGAGAAAAAGGTTCAACAACCGGCTTGCCATATAACAAAGATATGAGGGATTTTTATGTTACGGTTTATCCCGTTTATTATTCTACGAGGGAAAAACCTAACGAACTTATACCTTTTGCCGAAAAATATTTATGGGCAAAGGACAACGATCCTGATTTATATGCCGATCTTACAAAACTCACTACTACAACTAATTACGGTTATAATTATAATCCTGAAAAAATTTCGGCATATTACTCCGCCAATTTCAGCATCACCAAAGAAATAGGGGAGAGGGCATCGCTAAGTTTTTATGCCAACAATTTTTTCTGTCATGATGGTAAAGTAAAATCAAGTAAAACTGGTTTGGATATATCGCTTTACGGTAGCGGTTATATTCCTGTTTTTTATTACGGAATGTCATTAAGAATTAAATTATGAAAAAAGTTTTTTACATATTTTTGTTGTTTTTGATAGTATCTTGTGCTGAGGATTTGAACGAAAACACTATCGAATTTTCGCTTGAAAAACTTGAAATTAAACTTTCATATCCTGAAAATTCAGTTTTAAAAGCACGTAAAGGCGTTTTAGTAACATTAACCGACAATTCGGGCGGCGTTTTCAAAAGTTATACTGACGAAACGGGAACGGCTGTTTTTATGGTTCCTTGCGGTGTTTATTCAGCATTTGTCAGCGACAAAACCAAAGAAGTTTTGGTTTATAACGGTAAATCTTCAGATATTATAATTACCTCCGGCAGTGTTTTTTCTCAAGAAATTTTACTTGTTGAAACTAATGTTAATAGAATTATAATCAAGGAGTTGTATTGTGGCGGCTGTCAAATGGACGACGGTAGCGGTTATACCCGCAACGATAAATACGCCGTTGTTTACAACAATAGTTCCGATGTTGTTGAAATTAATAATTTTTCGCTTGCCGTTGGAACGCCTTACAATGCAACCGGCACTAATGCCAATTATGTGAAAAACGATTTGGTTTATGCCAAGGAAGGTTTCATGCCTGCAACGATGGGCATTTGGTATTATCCGGGAAAACTTACTTTTGAACCTTACGAACAAAAAGTAATTTCGATTTATGGGGCGATAGATTTTACGAAAACTTATTCCAATTCGGTAAATCTTGCTAACAAGGATTATTATGTGCTTTACGATGAGGATTGTGAACGTTATGCCGGCAATACGGTTTATTATCCTGCGCCTTACAATGAAATTCCACGAGAGCATTATTTCAAAACAATAGTTTATGGTCAGGGTTCGAGTTGGATTTTCAGCGTAGTATCGCCGTGTTTTTTTATTTTTTATTTGGACGAAGACCCTGTTGAATTTGCTCAAAAAGAAGAAAATCATTATTTTGACGGTAACAAAAGCGGCTCGTGGGGAAGTCTCGGCTCATGTCTTAAAATTCCCGTTAAAAATATTCTTGACGGTATCGAAGTTTTTTCGACCCGTTACGATGGCAATCAAAAACGTTTTTCTCCTGAGGTTGACGGCGGTTATGTTTGGCATACAAATCAATTCGGTTATACTCTTTACCGCAATGTTAATAAAGAGGCGACGGAAAAACTTCCTGAGAACGCAGGAAAAATTGTTTACGGTTATGATTTAGGCACTTTAGATATCGAAAAAGGTTCAACTGACAAATCGGGCATTGATGCTGAGGCTTCAATGAAAAACGGTGCGCACATAATTTTTTCGGACATTAACAATTCCGGCGAGGATTTTCATCAAAGAAAAAAGGCAGCTATCAAAGATTGATAACCGCCCTCTTTCTTTTTTTTAAAGGATTATTTCTTTTCTAATAGGATTACGTTTTCCACGTGATGCGTTTGCGGAAACATATCCACCGGCTGAATTTTCTTAACGGCGTATTTTTCGTCCAAAAGTTGAACGTCCCGCGCTTGAGTTGCCGGATTGCAACTTACGTAAACTATTCTTTGAGGTGCGGCGTTGAGAATCGTTTTTATAACATCGGGGTGAACTCCGGCTCTCGGGGGATCAAGAATTATGACCTCGGGTTTGCCGTTTTGGTTAATAAATTCCTCCGTTAAAACGTCTTTCATATCGCCGGCATAGAATTTCGTATTGGTAATTCCGTTTAATCCGCTGTTGATTTTTGCGTCCTCAATAGCCTCTTCAATGTATTCAATGCCAATGACTTGTAAGGCTTTGTCAGCAACGAAATTTGCAATTGTTCCCGTTCCTGTATAAAGGTCGTAAACTATTTCTTTGCCGCTAAGACCTGCAAATTCTTTTGCAACCGAGTACAATTTGAAGGCTTGAAGAGAGTTTGTCTGATAAAAACTTTTAGCTTGAACCTTAAATTTCAAACCGCCTAACTCTTCAATTATGTGGTCTTTACCGTGATAAAATTTCGCTTCCAAATCCGAATAATCGCTGTTGCGTTTAGGATTGATAAAATACATCAGCGAAGTAATTTGCGGAAATTTTTCTATTAAGTGGTTCAGCAATAATTCACGTTTTTCTTTGTCTTCAAATGCAAAAACAATAATTACCATAAGTTCCTGATTAACAGAACTTCTGATAATAATATTGCGCAAAAATCCTGTCTGTTCTTTGAGGTTGAAAAAATCAAAACCTTGTTCCAAACAGAATTTTTTTATCTCCAAACGGATTTCGTTTGAAGGCTCGGCTTGAAGGCAACATTTTTTTATGTCCAAAACCTTGTCAAAACGTCCGGGGATATGAAATCCCAAACCTTGAAGCAGTTTTTCTGAGTCGGGAACCTCCATTTCCTCAGCCGAAAGCCAACGTTGTGAGGCAAAGGTAAATTCCAATTTGTTGCGGTAAAAATACTGATTGTCAGAGGGCAGAATCGGCTGTAATTCAGGGATTTCCACTTTTGCAATATGCGTTAAAGCGTCTTCTACCTGTTGCTGTTTGTATTTTAACTGTAATTTGTAAGGCAGCATTTGCCAAACGCAACCGCCGCAAATTCCGAAATGTTCGCATTGAGGAGTTTCCCTTTCAGAGGAAAACTTCTTGAAATTTTCCACAACAGCCTCGCGAAAGTTTTTTTTGCGTTTAACGGTCTTAATATCAACGACATCGCCCGGCACAGCACCTTTTATAAAAAAGACGATATTGTCAATTTTGGCGATTGCTTTGCCCTCGGCTGCGATGTCTGTTACGAGAACATCTTCAAAAATTTCTCCTGTTCTTTTTTTGCGCATGATTTTTTTTTATCTTAAACGGTCTAACGAACGAACTTTGGCCTCGTCTTTAACAGCGCCTCTCCATGCTAAAACGCTCAAAATCACGTTTATAACAGGTAAAATGAGCGGAAAATTCCAGTTTGTGGCAGTGATTTCGCCTTCAAACGACATATATCTGTACATTAGCACCAAAAGGTAAAAGCATAATGTCAGAATGATAGAAATGATGGTCAATCTTGCTTGTAAAATCCTCTTTTTGTAAAGAAAAATTATAACAATGTTGAAAACTGCCATCATTGCTAAATAAATAATTAACGGTACGCCCGTAATTATCTGATTGTCAGCTTTGAAAACGCCTAAAGCCGAAAAATTGTAATCGCCGTCAGTAGCGATAATTCTCATCCAATCGTTAGGTATCATAACGATAAACAGTACCGCTACGATGAACCAAAAAACGGTTTGTATTCTTTGTATCATATTTTTTTAACAATTTTGATGTTACAAAATTAGAAAAAAAATGCTACTTGAAAAAGATTTTTTTTATGATTAAACATAATAGTTTTAATTTTGTGGTCTGATGAAATTGTTTTTCTTTATATTGCTTGTTTTGCTTGCTTTTTTTAACCTTTTTGCGGGCTCTGCCGATATTCCGTTTCAAGAGGTTTTGAAAGTGATTTTTTTAAATTGCGACAATGAGGTTTTCTCCGTTATAATCCTTGAAAACCGTTTGCCTCAGGCCGTTACGGCGGTTCTTTCGGGTGCGGCACTTTCTGTGAGCGGGCTTATAATGCAAACCGTTTTCAACAATCCTTTGGCGGGTCCTTCTGTTTTAGGAATTTCCTCTGCTTCAAGTCTTGGGGCTGCCGTTGTAACGTTTTTGTTTTCAAGCATTTTCCTTGATTTCAACACGACTTTTTCTATCGTTTTCGGTTCGCTTTTAGGTGCTGCCTCGGTTTTAATATTATTGATTTTTTTGTCAGGAATTATAAAAAATAACCTCACCTTACTAATTGTAGGTCTGATGATTAGTTATTTGTCAGGCTCAATAATTACGGTTCTGAATTTTTTCGGAACGGAGCAAAGCGTCAAGAATTTTACGGTTTGGAATATGGGAAGTTTTGCTGGCGTTTTAACGGAGGATTTACCCATTTTTGCATTAATCGTAATTTTAGGTTTATCGGCTTCTTTTTTTGTTGTTAAACCGCTGAATTTGTTACTGTTAGGCGAAAATTACGCTCAAAATCTCGGTCTTAATCTCTCACGTGGAAAAACTATTTTGCTTTTGATTGCCGGGGTTTTAACGAGTATTGTTACGGCTTACTGCGGACCTGTTTCGTTTATTGGTTTGGCAACTCCGCATATTGCAAGGCTTATTCTTAAAACGTCAAATCATGCCAAGATACTTCCGCTGAGCATATTTTTAGGAGCGTGTATTGCGTTGATTTGCAATCTTTTGTGCGTTTTGCCCGGTGATAAGGGAATTTTGCCGCTTAATGCCGTTACGCCGGTTTTCGGTGTGCCGGTCATAATTTATATTTTACTTACCAAAAACCGTATAAAATTATGATTAACAGCGTTTTAATAGCAAAAAATCTTTCTATCGGATATTCCTCTAAAAAGCCGTTACATTCGGGATTGAATTTTCAACTTTTCAGCGGAAAATTGACTTCGATTATCGGCAGAAATGCAGCGGGAAAATCAACTCTGATTAAAACCTTGACCAAAATCATAAAACCGCTTTGTGGTGAGATTTTTATCGGGGAAAAAAATATTAACGAAATTTCTCAACAGAATTTTGCAAAACTTGTTTCGGTGGTTTTAACGGAAAGACTCGCGAGCGAAAACTTTACGGTTGAAGAAATAATTTCTTTTGGCAGAAGTCCTTATACGGGTTTTTCGGGACGACTTTCTAAGGAGGATTCTTCGGTGGTTGCTTTGGTTGCTCAAGAGTTGAAAATTTCAGAATTTTTGCAAAAACCATTTTATGAACTTTCTGACGGTCAAAAGCAAAAAGTTATGATTGCCAAAGCATTAGCTCAGCAAACTGAAATTATAATTTTGGACGAACCGACCTCGTTTTTGGATTTTTATGCCAAAGACGAAATTTTTGCATTGCTGAAAAAAATCGCATCCGAAAAAAATATTGCCGTTTTGGTTTCTTCTCACGATATTCTTTCCGTTTTGAAATATTCCGATTTTATTTGGGAAATTTCACAAAGCGGTATTGAAATTTGTGATGAACACTTAATTCACGATAAATTTAAAATTTAGAATTTTTTTGTCATCAAGTGTAATTATTCCGCTGTAAAAACCTTCCTTGAAAATTACAGAATTTGTTTCTTGCGGATTAGTGATTTTTTTTACCAAACTTCCTAACTTGTCATAAATCAAAATTTCTGTTTTAGACAAGTCTTCTTGCGCGATGTTTTCTATCGTGATATTGATTTCTTGTCCGCTTAATACAGGATTAGGATATGTTTTAATTTTTACAGCCTTTTTCTTAGAAATTGGTGTAATTATAAAATCATCATCGGGGCAAACCCTAAAACGGTCGCCTTCAATATTGAGAACTGAAGCGTAAAAAACGTGCTCTTCTTTGTTGTTAAGATAAGGCAGCAAATCAATGAACTGTTTGTTTTCGCCTTGAATTTCTTTGCCGTCCATGTACCATTTGTAACCGCCCTCTACAAACGGGTCGCCGGAATTGTCAAGAGCCAAAACATCGTCATAAAGGCGGATATTCCTTTCTGAGGGGTAATCGGCAGGGAAAATTACCGTATCCTGATATTCATAATTGTCTTTGAAAAATATAATAGGCAGTTTTTCGTTACCGCCCGTAAGTGCATCTTTGGGAACGGTAAATCTTATACCATCCAAAGGATTTTCTTTGTCAATGCCTAATGTTTCGATGGAAATATAATCGGCACGTGAATATGCTTTGTCATATTCAAAGTCTATATAAAGGTTATCGCCCTGACAGAATGCTTTAATCGAGGTGTCGGTTTCCATTACGAATTTGTATTTCTTGGAAGGTTTGACAACGAATTCTACGTCAAGATTTATTGTCATTATCTGAGATTCTAAATCCGCTGGGTTAAGATTTTGATCCCAAGCTTCAGCTAATCCGAGCGGATTGATATGAACCAAAAGTTTGTTATCTCCCGGAGTAAGCGTTTCAAGATATTCTTTACCAATATTTATAACGTTGTTGTCCGTTATGGGGAAATTCAAAACGTTGTTTACCGTATCAGTTATTATTCCGATAGTATTACCGTTGAGATTAATTTTAAAACTCATGTCTGAAATACTTTCTGAGGAATAAAAAATTGAGTCAGAAGTGATTTCGTTTTCTAAATTTTCAGCGAATTTGCTGTCTTGAAAAACCGAAAATTCAGACGTATAAATTTCCGAAGTGTTTTCGGCTAAATCTTTTGCTCTTAAAAAAAGCATATTTCTGCCGTTTGGAAGTTCAATCGGGGTGTCGTCGTAGTTGATAAAATTCGTTTTGTCGAAGGAATATTCAATTTCTGAAACACCGCTTAATTTGTCAGAAGATTCTATAATAGCGTTATATCCCGAACGTAAAAAGTAATTTCCGGCTAAGTAATCTTCAAAGGGAATGTCGTAAGATTTTTCAGTGTTTTTGACTTTAGCTGAAACTACCGGCGGTGTTTTGTCGATTTTAACAACGAAAGATTCTTTTGCGATTGTATTATTTTCAGCATCGAGTATTTGGAATACTACATTATTTTCGCCTTCTTGATTGATTGTGTTATCTTCAAAGCCTTCAGTTTTTAATGTCCAATTATTATCGTTTTCAGGACATGTAAAAACAACATCTTCATTGTTCCATTTTTCGGAATCATAATAGTTTTCAAACGGGTCAATGATTGTAATTTTTATTTGATAATTATCAGAAGTAAGAGTACCCACATCACCTTTTGTTACATTGTTGGTGGTAACAATGCGATTGTTAGAAACCGAAATTTCGCTATTGTCGGATGTAAAGTTGATTGATGCATTGGAGACAAACGGAAGATTTGCTGAGGCATTTTTGCCAAGTTCCATGGTATAAAACTCTTTTGCATTGGAATAAAATTGTGCTATATTTGCTTGTACTTTATACGTATAAACTCCCTCTGCATTCGGTGTCAAAGGTATTTGTTCTGTATTATCGCCCAAAGTATAATATACATTGCTTGCTATGTAACCTTCAGAAATTTTAAACTTAACTTCTGAATCAAATTCAAACATTTTGTTGTCATCGTTTGTGGTTATATATTCAAAATGCTCCGGTATCAATACAAAAAATTTATCCTTAATCCACTGAGCATAAAGTTTAATATCTTCTTCTACGGTATACCCCCAAGCATTAGCTTCGGGATCATCGGTGAGAGTCCATTTCAGCAATATATGTCCTTCTTTTTCAGGTTTTGCATATTGGTCTTCGGAAAGTTTTTCGCCATGAGGCACTTCTACCGAAGAAATAAATGTAGAACCGTTGTAAAAACTTACCGTATGATTTACAATCGACCAGTGCATTTGATAAATTCTGTTGCCGAGGTCGCCAGCGGCTATTGTTAGATTTGCAGAAGATTCACCAATTTGTGCGCCACTTGCCGAAACCCTTGTCCAATATTCAAGTTTATAACCTTCTCTTTCGGGATTTATCGTAACATCAGCCGCACCGCTAAACGTTGAGGGAGTGTGAGCATGATAAATTTTTGTTTCATCGTCAGCCCATTGATAAAAAATCTTGTAATCGCCGGTGGTTAAATATCCGCCCTCGCCCGCATGAGCGTTGGTTTTGTCAATAGTAGTGCCAACTGTTGTACCATCGTTGCCGATAAGAGAAGAACAACTATTAAACATAAAGATAGTAGTACCAATCATTCCTGCAGTTGTCCAATTAGAACCTACTTTAATGGTGGTAAGGTTAGTGCAGGCCTCAAACATATCGTTAGCTTTTTCAACTTGTCTCGTATCAAAACCGCTTAAATCAAGGACTGTAAGTTTTGCGCACCCGGTGAACATCATACCCATATTCTTAACTTCGGAAGTATTTAAGTTTGATAAACCTTCAAATTCAGACAACTCTGCCATATCCTTAAACCACTGAATACACGAATTAGGACGAGCATCTGCAAACGATTCATCAAATACAACTTTAGTAACATTTATTGCATCATCATGCCATGTGGGAGTATTTGTCTGACTATTCACATCGTATGCCCCGTCGGGTTTTACGCCATATTTAAAAGTAAGGGTTGTACCCTCAATTATGACGTAGGGCTGTGTTTGAGCAATATTTACCGTAAAACTCATTCCCTCCGCATTGGAAATATCAGCGTACATTGTACTTGTAGATTTTATCATATAATACACGATATGCTCACCGCTACTTTGGGCAGAGGGAATATTTTCAAGATATTCACCTTGTGCATCGTCTACTGAATATAATAATTTTCCGTTGGTAACAACAGCGTCGTTATTAATTAATTCTTGTTCTGAGCCGTTGTATATTAATCCGTTTTTTATTGTAGGAAGTTTAGTTATTGACGGTTTGGGCGGTGTTAGTTTTTTCCCGTTGATAGCACTTTCCGAAACTGTGGTTTGAGGAGAATTAGATTCACCTATTAGAACCGCTTGTCCGTCGGCTATTGAAATATTTTCTCCCCAAAAACGTTGAGCGGATATAAAATCATTTTCATTTGTCCAGCCGATGATAATATTGCCGCCACTACCACCGGAGCCGTGTCCGATAATGCCGGCAGTAATTTGTCCGCCGGTTATGGTTATATTACCGGCATTGCCGCCGCTGCTGCCGCCGCCTGTTGTTCCGCTACCGATACTTGCAGAAGTTTCGCCTTGAGTAGCTCCGTTGGCTGTTACGATGCCGTTTGTTATAACTATTTCGTAATTATTGGACTGATAACCGGAACCTATGCCGGCACCGGCTCCTATTGAACCGCAAGCTCCTCCTGTGGCTGTAACGTTGCCTCCGTTGATTGTTATTTTGCCGGTAGATGTGCCGCCGTGTCCCGAACCTATACCTGCACCGCCATTAACACCGGTTGCTTCTATTGTGCCGCCGTTGATGGTTATTGTACCCGAAGCGTTCCAAGCTACGCCTCCGATACCCGCAGAGCCTGCTTCGTTATTACCGGTAGCAATGAGTTTGCCCGTATTATTACCTGAGGTATATATGGTGAGTCCATTACCGGAACTAACCCTTACTCCGTCGGTTACAGTTAAAGTGTAACCGTCTTTTAGTATAAGCGAGACGTTCCCGTTTATTGTTAGTGAACCGGAAATTGTAATGTTATTATTTACAACATACCACCCGTTAGAGATGGTTGCGGTCGTTGATGTGATTTCTGTTGCTGATGAAACAGTTTTGGTTTCAAAAGACTTGGTTGCAGTGTTGTATGCAAGATATTCAATTTCTTGTGCATTAACATATTTTAAGCACAGAATCATTATTATCAATAATACAATTTTTTTCATATTAAGTTGGTTTCTTTTTTACTAATTTAAACGTAATTACAAGTTGTTTGGTTTGTTAATATTATGTTTTTTTTTGAGAGGAATATATATTTTTTTTTATAATCAGCGAAAAAAATAGTATTTTTGCGTAAAATTTCCATGAATGAAAACAATTGATTTTGATTCCTATAAGGACAATATAATTATAAAAGGTGCAAGGCTGCACAATTTGAAAAATATTTCGCTTGCAATTCCGCGTAACAAATTTATAGTTATTACGGGTTTGAGTGGTTCAGGAAAATCTACTTTGGCTTTTGATACGTTGTATGCCGAGGGGCAACGCCGTTATGTGGAAAGTCTTTCAGCGTATGCAAGGCAGTTTATGGGCAGAATTTCAAAACCTGAAGTCGATTTTATAAAAGGTATTCCGCCCGCTATTGCTATTGAACAAAAGGTAACGACCAAAAATACAAGAAGTACGGTTGGAACTTCTACGGAAATTTATGATTATATAAAACTTCTTTTTGCAAGAATAGGAAAAACGATTTCTCCCGTTTCCGGCAAAGAGGTGAAGGCTCATTCCATTGATGATGTTGTAAATTTTATAACCTCTTTTGAAGACGGACATCGTTTTACACTTTTGTGTCCTATTGTGCTGCCGGAGGGCAGAACTCTTAAAAAACATCTTGAAATTCTTTATTCTCAAGGTATTACGCGTGTTGTTAAAGACGGCGAAATTATCGAAATTTCAGACTTGAAATTAAAAGATTCCGACAAAAAAACTATCGGAATGTATCTTTTAATCGACCGTTTCAAATCGAGCAAAATGGCTGACGCAATGTCAAGAATGTCGGATAGTATTCAAACGGCGTTTTATGAGGGCGGCGGCGACTGCCTCTTGGAATACGAAAAAGACGGTGAAAAATTTCAAGAGAAATTCTGCACTCGTTTTGAGGCTGACGGAATCAAATTTGAAGTTCCCACTGTTTATACTTTTACTTTCAACAATCCTTTAGGAGCTTGTCCTGAATGTAACGGACTTGGAAAAGTTGTCGGCATCGACGAGGATTTGGTAATTCCAAACAAAGGACTTTCTGTTTATGACAACGCTGTAAAATGTTGGAACGGAATGAAAATGTCACAGTGGAAAGACGAGTTTTGCATGGCGGCGGCAAAATATAAATTTCCGATTCATACGCCTTACAACAAACTCACTGACGAGCAGAAAGATATTTTATGGTCGGGTAGGAGAGGACTGCACGGCATCAATGAGTTTTTTCAAATGGTGGAGCACGAGAGTTATAAAATTCAGTATCGTGTTATGATGTCCCGTTACCGCGGGCAGACTGTTTGTCCGAAATGCAAAGGTTCAAGGTTGAAACCTGAGGCCTCATACGTAAAAGTCAGCGGAAAATCCGTTACAGAACTTGTTAAAATGCCGATTAGCGAACTTTCTGATTTTTTCAAGAGTCTTTCACTCAATGAGACGGAAGAGAAAATTGCCGGCAGAATTTTAAAAGAAATCAATTCTCGACTTTCCTTTATGAGAGAAGTCGGATTGGATTATTTGACCTTGGACAGACTTTCTTCAACGCTTTCGGGCGGTGAGGCGCAGCGAATAAATTTAGCAACGAGTTTGGGCTCCTCTTTGACGGGTTCGCTTTATATTTTGGACGAACCTTCAATCGGTTTGCATCCGAGGGATACACAAAGGCTTATATCCGTCTTAAAAAAACTTCGTGATTTAGGAAATACGGTTATCGTTGTCGAACACGATGAGGAAATTATCCGCAGCGCAGACGAAATTATTGACATCGGACCCGAAGCCGGAGTTTTCGGCGGTGAAATTATGTTTCAAGGCACGATTAAAGAATTAACGCCTGAAGTTCAAAGTCTTACAGCGGATTATCTGACGGGTAGAAAACAAATTCCTATTCCGAAACGCCGTCCGTGGAACAAAAAATCCGGCGCAGGCATTACTATCAGCGGTGCGAGAATGAACAATTTGAAAAATATTTCTGTTAAAATTCCGCTTTATTTGATGACCGTTGTAACGGGTGTTTCGGGTTCGGGCAAATCCTCGTTGATAAAAGGCATTTTGTATCCTGCGTTAGCGCAGTTGTTGGACGAAACGGCGTTGAAACCGGGCGATTTTGACGGTTTAGAGGGCGATGTTAAATTGCTTCAAAACGTGGAAATCGTTGATCAAAATCCTATTTCGGGTTCTTCAAGGAGCAATCCTGTCAGCTACATAAAAGTTTATGACGATATTAGAAAATTGTTTTCGGAGCAGCAACTGAGCAAACAAATGGGTTATACGCCCGGTTATTTCTCTTTTAATAGCGAGGGCGGACGTTGCGAGGAATGTCTTGGCGAGGGCGTTATAAAGGTTGAAATGCAGTTTATGGCAGATGTTACTTTGGTTTGCGAGTCTTGCGGTGGAAAACGTTTCAAAGAGGATACTTTGGAGGTTAAATACCGTGGCAAAAATATTTTTGATATTTTGGATATGTCTGTCGATGAGGCTGTTACGTTTTTCTCTGATGATAAGGCAAGTCTGCCGCAAAAGATTTCAAGAAAATTGAGCGTTTTGGCGGATGTCGGATTAGGATACATAAAACTCGGACAGCCCTCTTCAACGCTTTCAGGTGGTGAAAATCAGCGAATTAAGTTAGCAACCTTTTTGCTGACTGAGAAAAAAGATTCGCACACGATGTTCATTTTTGACGAGCCGACAACGGGGCTTCATTTTCACGACATCAGCAAACTTCTGAAAGCGATTAATGCGCTGATTGACAGAGGCAATACGGCTGTTATTATCGAACACGACCCTGAAATTATAAAATGTGCCGATTATATAATCGACCTTGGCAAAGAGGGCGGCAGAAACGGTGGTGAAATTCTTTTTACCGGCACGCCTGAAGAACTTTTGAAATGTAAAGATTCCTATACCGGAAAATATTTAAAGGAGGCAGGAAAATTATAAAAAATAAAACCCCGACTAAAAAAGACGGGGTTTTATTTTTTTTATTTGATAAAATTTATTTTGCTCTGATTTTCAGTTTTTGACCGATTCTGAGCATTGATGTCCTTGAAATTCCGTTTAATTGACAAATTCTGTCTACGGTTGTGTGTGTTGCGCGGGCAATATTAACCAAGACATCGCCTTGACGGACAGTCCAAACCTCGCAGTTTGATAGGTCTACGTTAGCATACGTGTTGTATTTTCCTGCCGAAGGATTAGGGTCGATAACGTTAATTCTGTTTTTTGATCTGTCCATGTTTTCGTATGCGTGCGGCAAATCAGACATTGTAACTTCAAAATTTCTATTAACTTGTCTTGTAGAATCCGCCAAAGAGTGCGAAAACAGCCATTCGTAGGTTTTGTCCATGTAAAAAAGTTTGGCAAGTGCGCTGTGACTGCCGCCTTTTAGCCATGTGTACATCAAAAGTGAATCGTTTTGAGCGGTTTCCAATTTTTCAACGATTGTTTTTGAGCAACTTATTCCAACACGTCTGTCTGCTGTGCCGTGGATTATCCAAAAAGGCAGTTTTCCGAGGTTTTGAATTTCTCCTTTGCCGGAACTTCCGCCGCAAAGTGCCATTGCTGCAGCAACTTTTTCAGGATACGTGGCGCAAAAATCAATTGTTCCGTAACCGCCGAGACTCATTCCCAAAACATAAATTCTGTTGGTGTCGATATTGTAATTCTCTTTGGTCCAGTCCATTATGTCAGAAATCTTTTTAGGATTCCATGCGCCGCCCGGATTTTGAGGTGCAATGATAACGGCATTAATATCACGACCCATTTGAATGGCGTTTAGACAGCCGTAACGTCTTACCATGTACAAATCGCGTCCGCAAAGACTTGCTCCATGAAGAAAAACCACGAGCGGATATTTTTTTACCGTGTCAGAATCCGCGCATTTAATACTATCGCTTACTATATTAATAGTGTCGTTTTCTAAGTTTTTGAGAGTATCTTTGCCGATGTAATCGGGCGGAGTGCAGACCCAATAATTATAGTTTTCGGGTAAAACATCACGTTTTGCCTCTAAAGTGTATTTTTGTGCAAATGCTTGATAACCAATTAACAATGTAAAAAAGAGCGTAAAAAATTTCATCTTCTTCAAAATTAATTGGTTTTATAATCAAATTTTATTTTTGCTAAATCTTCGTTTGCTTTTGTGATTTTTTGTGCTAACGAGTTCTTGAAATTGCTGATTTTTTCCTTGATTTTTTCGTCTGTTAATGCGAGAATTTGGCAGGCGAGAATTGCGGAATTTTTAGCAGCGTTGATTCCAACCGTTGCTACGGGTATGCCGGGAGGCATTTGAATGATTGAAAGTATAGAATCCCAACCGTCCATGCTCATTGAGGCTTTGATTGGAACGCCTATAACGGGCAAAGTTGTAGAGGCTGCAATAACGCCCGGAAGATGTGCGGCTCCTCCGGCTGCTGCAATTATAACTTTAATGCCTTTTTGAGCGGCATTTTCGGCAAATTCTGCCACTAATTTAGGAGTTCTATGCGCAGATAACGCATTGATTTCAAAGGGAATCTGCATATCGTTAAGAAATTGTGCAGCCTCTTGCATTACGGGCATGTCAGAGGTACTTCCCATGATAATACTTACTAAAGGTGTCATTTTTTATAATAATTTTTTATTGTATTTGCCTAAAATTATTTAACTTTGCGCTGTCTTTTTATTTTAATCACAAACGCAATAAGCAAAATGATGAATGAAATAGCCGTCAAAGATAAGAAATTTTCTGTAAGTATCAGCGAAAATGAGATAAAAAAAACTGTTAAAAATTTAGCTGACAGAATAAATGCTGATTATAGCGGAAAAGAAATATTTTTTATCGGGGTTTTGAACGGGGTTTTTATGTTTGCCTCCGACCTTATGAAAAACATTAAAGTACCGTGTACGATACAATTTGTAAAAGTTGCTTCTTATCAAGGAACGACTTCAACGGGCGTTGTTAAGGAATTAATCGGTCTTAACGCTGATATTTCGGGCAAGGACGTTGTTATAATCGAGGATATTGTGGACACCGGTTTTACAATGAAATCCATTTTAGGGCAATTGAAAGAGAAAAATCCTGCAAGTATCAAAATTGCAAGTCTTATTTTCAAACCGGAGAGTTTCAGAGAGGATTTCAAAGTCGATTATATCGGATTTAGTATTCCTAACGATTTTATTTTGGGTTACGGTCTTGATTATGACGGTTACGGAAGAAATTTGCCTGAAATTTATACGATAGTCAAATAATGGAAAAACCTCTTAAAAAGAAGATTTTCAGCTTTTTAAAAATTTTCTTTTTATGCTTTGCCGTTGCGGTTTTTATCTGGCCGGTATATTTTGTAATACTTTATAAATTTGTACCGGTATATTATACTCCGCTTATGTTGCAAAGGTTTTTTGAGGACGGAAATTTCAAAATGCCTGAAAAAACATGGGTAAGTTTTGAGAAAATTTCCCCTGATATGTCTCGTGCCGTAATTTCTTCTGAGGATAATCTTTTCCTAAAACACGGCGGTTTTTCTATGGCTAATATTAAAAAAGCTATTGAAGACCATCGAAAAGGGAAAAAACTTCGCGGGGGCAGCACGATAAGTCAGCAGTGTGCCAAAAATGTTTTTTGGTTTCCGATAAGGAGTTATTTTCGCAAAGCCCACGAAGCATATTTAACGGTTTTAATAGAATTTATTTGGGGTAAAAAACGGATAATGGAGGTTTATCTTAACGTTATCGAAACCGGCGATGGTGTTTACGGAGTGGAAAAAGCCGCCGAAAAGTTTTTTTTAGTTAAGGCGGAAAAACTTTCTAAAGCACAATGCGCCTTGATAGCGGCTTGTTTGCCGAATCCGAGAATTTATCACGTTGATCGTCCCTCTAATTATACGAAAAACCGTCAGTCAAAAATTTTGGAATTAATGCCTAAAATGGGCAATTTGGAATTTTGAAAAACGGAAAAAAAATTTATAAATTTGCAGTAAAAAATTTATTAAAAAAATTATATACAAAAATGTTAAACATAGCAATCTTTGGAGCCCCCGGCGTGGGCAAAGGCACTCAATCTGCTTTGATTGAGAAAAAATACAACCTCGTACATATTTCTACGGGCGATATTTTAAGGGAAGAAACCTCTAAAGGTACTGAACTCGGCATCAAAGCCAAAGCTTATATGGAAAAAGGTCAGTTGATTCCCGATGAATTGATTATCAATATGTTGGAAAAGAAAGTTGATGAAAACATCAACGCTGAAGGCATTCTTT
The DNA here is from genome assembly GCA_017412115.1 of Bacteroidales bacterium. Classification (GTDB taxonomy): domain Bacteria; phylum Bacteroidota; class Bacteroidia; order Bacteroidales; family UBA3824; genus UBA3824. The sequence continues at coordinate 21,859 of JAFPYR010000026.1, forward strand.
ACGACGGATTTCCCCGTACCGTAAAACAGGCTGAAGCTCTTGATGAAATGTTTGAGAAAAAAGGTCTTAAACTTGATACTTTCCTTTGCCTTAATGCAGACCATGACACATTGGTAGCACGTCTTTTGAACCGTGCAAAAGATTCAGGTCGTGCTGACGATGCCGATGTTAATGTTATAGAAAACCGTATAAAAGTTTACAACGAGCAGACTTTGCCTGTTGCCGACTATTACAGAAAGCAGAATAAAGCCGTAGAAATCAACGGTATAGGCGAAATCAATGATATTTTCAATTTGATTTGCTCTGCTATCGACAGCGTAAAATAATTTTTTTTTAGTACGTTATAGATAGAAAAAAATAATTTGTGGCGGCAGGATATGTAATTTTTTTTTAGAAAAAAGAATTGCATATTTTGCCGCCGTTGTTTTTTTAAAGAAGAAAAATTATGAGGGTAGTTATAACAGAGTCTACGGATAAGGAAAACGGGAAGATTCCGCTTGAAGAGGTTTCTTTATTGTTGGAAACTTATGCTAAGAAAGACGATTTTTGGATTTTGCCCGAGGCCTTTGATACGGGTTGGAATATTGACGGGACAACTAAAATTTCCGGCGAAAAGGTTTTGGATTTTATGAAACAAAGCGTTTTGAAATACAAAATTTCTATTTGCGGCAGTTTTTATTTGGAGATTGACGGAAAATTTTTCAACCGTTTTTACGTTGTAACAAAGGACGGCCGAAATTATTTTGTGGACAAAAGGCATTTGTTCGGAGTTTTTGAAAAAACTTCTGTTGAGCCGGGCAAGGAAATTTTGAATTTTGAAATCTCCGACATAATTTTCAGAGCCGTAATCTGTTATGACTTAAGATTTCCTGTTTGGTGTCGTCAAAACGACAAACAAAAACCTTACGATGCGCTTATTTGCGTTTCGCAGTGGCCGAAGGTCAGGGAATTTGACAGAGATTTATTGCTTGGCGCACGGGCTTTGGAAAACGTTTCTTTTGCGATAAATTCCAATGCGTTAGGCGGCTCAAAAATATTTTCAGCTGAGGGAAAACTCCTTGCTAAAATGCCGGAAGGTCAAAGAGTTATGTTTTATGATTTGGACAAACAACAACTTTCTGAATACAGAAAGCACAAAAAATATTTATCAGATGCAGATGATTTTCAGATTTTCTAAAATATTGATGTTTTTTTCTGTGTTTATGCTTTTTTCTTTTAAAAGTTTTTCGCAGGAAAATCCGTTGGTTTATAGTGTTCAACAGAATGATGTTGAGCAAGTTAAGCATTATTTGAACCGTTCTTGGGATCCGAATGTTTTTGATAACAGCGGTTATACGGCTTTGATGTATGCCGCCGACATCGGTAACGAGCAGATTATCAAGCTTTTGATGGAAAACGGCGCAAATCCTAACTTGAATCCTCTTTTTGACAGCGAGCCGCCTGCTCTTCATGCTTCGGTTTTGAGAAATATGCCGAAAATTGCGGATTTGCTTTTACTTTATGACATTACGAACGTTAATTTTGAGGACGAAAATCACAAAACGGCTTTGTATTATGCCGTTAAATTCGGTTTTTTGGAATGTGCCGAAGTTTTGATTTTTCACGGTGCTGACATCAATAAAGGTTCTGCTCAGGCTACACCTTTGCAAACGGCTGCATACGAGGGCGATACGGCAACCTTAAAAATGCTTTTGTCGAAAGGTGCCGATATTAACAAAGTTTTTCAAAATCATACGGCACTTTCGGTTGCTATCAGCAGAAAAAATATTGAAGTCGTGAAAATTCTTGTTGCTGCCGGTGCTGACACTAAACTTTGCAGTCCCTTGGTTTATGCCGCTGCATATTCCGACGATAAAACGTTGGAATATCTTAAAGATTTGGGTTTTGATTTGTCGCAACGAGAAGAAAAATACGGTTATTCGTTGAAAGATGTCAGCACTTTTACTGACAATTCCAAATGCCGTAGAGAGTTGGAAAAACTTGGCGTGAAATCTTATAAACCGTTTATTATCAAGCGGTTTTCGCTTTCAGAGTTTAACGAATTTGCAAAACACGAGGCAAGAGTCGGACTCAATCTCGGCGTGCATGAAAACAAAACCAAAACGGCTCTTTATGTTGGATTTTCTTTCCGTCCCGAATATATGCGCTGTCTTGAAAAAATTCGTGATAATTATTATTATCAGTTGAGAGAGAAACTTACGTTTTTTCATTTAATATTGGAAAAACGATTCCCGATTTTTTCAGGGCTTAAAGGCGAATTCGGTTTCAATTTGGCGTATCAATTTGCTTTTTGTAATGGAAAATTTGACGGTGCCGTTGATATGAAACCTCAGAGGCAAAACTTTCATTCGCCTATAATCGGAATGTATTTGCGGGGCAGATATATCGGATTATCAAGCGGTTATAAGTTTTATAATTATCAAAATGCAATTCAACCTCCTAAGAATATTTATTATCTTTCTTTTGATTTTTATCTTCCCAGAAGGTTGAAAGGTTATAAGGATTTCAAATTGTAAATTTTAAATGATTACAAAATGTTCTTGGTCGGTAACTTTGCCGCAGTAAAAACATCTCAGAGCCGGCGGACATTGTGAGATAACATCAAATTTTGTCTGCATCGGTTCTGAATTTGTTATACATTTTGGATTCATACACTTGCAGATACCTTTTATTGTTTGCGGAAGTTCTACGGAACTTTTTTCCACCACTTCGTAATTTTTTATGATGTTAAGATTGGCATTAGGGGCAATCAAAGCAATTTTGTTGATTTCGCTGTCTTGAAAAAACTTGTCCGAAACTTTTATAATCGCTTTTTTGCCGAGTTTTTTACTGTCCAAATTTGTTCCGAAAGTTACTTGATTATCAACACTTTCAAGATTTAGAATTTTAATAACTTTGAACAAATCCTTTGCCGGTATATGATCGATTACTGTGCCGTCTTTTATCGCACTGACTTTCAATTCTGATTTATCCATTTTTTATAAAAAAAAATTATGAATTAGACTTCAATTTTTATTTTTTAAGACCTAAAACGTACGAAATCACCGCTTGACGGGCAAAAACTCCGTTCAAAGCCTGTTCAAAATAATATGCTTTCGGATTTGAATCCACTTCTTGCGGAATTTCGTTGATTCTCGGTAGCGGGTGAAGAATTTTCATCGTTGATTTGGTGTTCTCTAACATCAAATTGTGCAAAATGTACAAGTCTTTGGTTTTTTCGTATTCCATCAAATCTTGAAATCTTTCCCTTTGAACTCTGGTCATGTAAATGATGTCAGCTTGAGAGAGTATGTCAGTGAATTGTTCGTGTTCGTAATATTTAACTTTCTTTTTGTCAAGGAATTCCAAATATTCTTGAGGCATTCTGAGTTTTGGGTGGGAGATGAAGTGGAAGGTCGGATTGAACGGCGACATGGCCTGAACTAAAGAATGTACCGTGCGTCCGTATTTCAAATCGCCGACCATGAAAATATTGATATTTTCCAAACGCCCTTGAGTTTTCTTGATGGAATACATATCCAAAAGTGTTTGAGTCGGATGTTGATGCGCTCCGTCGCCGGCATTGATGACAGGAACCGTTGCAACCTCGCTTGCGTATCTTGAACTTCCTTCCAAGGGATGCCGCATTACGATTAAATCGCAATAATTTGATACTATCCTGATCGTGTCTTTTAATGTTTCGCCTTTGGAAACGCTTGAAATGTTGGGGTCTGAAAAACCGATTACTCGGCCGCCCATACGGTTGATTGCGCTTTCAAAAGACAGACGCGTTCTTGTGGAGGGTTCAAAAAACAATGTTGCAACCACTTTTCCGTCAAGAAGATGCGGACAAGGAGTTTTTTCAAACTCCTCTGCTATTTCCAATATTCTGATAATTTCTTCCGTAGAAAAATCAGTAACGGATATTAGACTTTTTTGTTCCATTTAACTTTAAAAAAAATTATAGTGTTGAAAATCAAAAAGTAATTTTTACATTACAAAAACCTTTTTAGTTTTAGCAAAATTAAATAATTTCAACAATATTGCTGCAATTTCTGTTGAAAAAAATAGTTAAAATTAATTTCTTGTCGTTTTTTTTTTAATTTTGCAGTCGTTGTAGAATTTAAAAAAACGTATTTTGGAAACATATTTAAATGAACCGAAGTATTTAGTATCAGTTGATTGCGTGATATTCGGTTATGAAGATCAGGAATTGAAAATACTTTTGTGTCCCAGACTTGTGGCTCCTAATTACGGACGTTGGTCCCTAATGGGCGGTTTTTTGAAGCCGGACGAATCTTTGGAGCAGGCAGCTGTAAGAGTATTAAAAACAACTGTCGGCTTAGAAAATATATATATGCAGCAGGTCAGAGCATTTTCCGAGCCTGATAGGGACAGCGGCGGAAGAGTTATCAGTCAGGCATTTTTTGCATTGATTAGGATTTCCGAACAGGATAAAAACTTGGTTAGAGAAAAAGGCGGTCATTGGTGGGAGATTTCAAAACTTCCCGAAATGATTTTTGACCATTCAGAGATGATAAAAGCTTCGTTGGAAAAGCTTCAGTCAGTAGCGTTTACGGATTTAATCGGACATGAACTCCTGCCCGAAAAATTTACGCTTTCTCAACTTCAAAGACTTTACAGTGCGATTTTCTTTAAGGAGTTTGACTCTGCTAATTTCAGGAAAAAAGTCCTTTCAACGGGAAAATTAGTCCGTTTGGACGAAAAAGAAACCTTGAGCAGTAAAAAAGGTGCATATTATTACAAATTTTTAAGTTAATAGAATATGGTTTCTTTCACGACACTTATTATAATAGTAACTTGCGTTATCTCGGTAGCCGCTTTTGAAGGAGATTCTCTTTTTCCTGAGAGTTTGCGCCGTCCGGAGTGGACAGACAAATTGAAATTCAACGCATACGCCGTTTGGCACGGAAAACAATATTACAGAGTTTTATCATACGGTTTTGTTCATGGTGGAATGTGGCATTTGGTTTTTAATATGCTGACATTGTATTTTTTCGGACCGTATGTTGAAAGTTGCTTTTTAGTAATTGCGCCAAGTGAAATTTTAGGCAAAATTTTGTATTTGCTGTTTTATATTTCGGCTTTGGCTGTGAGCACTTCGGTTGATTTGGCAAAACAAAAAGATAATGCTTATTTCAATGCCGTAGGTGCTTCTGGTGCGGTTTCAGCGGTTTTGTTTGCCTCTATTTTGTTTAATCCGAGATTGCCTGTGGCTTTTATGTTTATACCGATACCTATTCCGGGATGGATTTTCGGAATTTTGTATTTGGTTTACTGTTATGTCATGGCTAAAAAAAATATTGACAATATAGGTCATACTGCGCATTTGATGGGTGCAGTTTACGGATTGATTTTTCCGATATTGATTGAACCGCGGGTTTTTAACGTGTTTTTGAAAAATCTGCCTTTTTTTGCTAACTAAAAATAATAAAAAAATATGCCGGTTTTAAATTTACAAATGCTCCTTAACGGGCGTTATCATAATTCAACAAGTGCTGTTTTGAATATTCAGAACAGGGCTTTTGTTTACGGAGATATTATCAGCGAGACTTTGCACGCTTGCGCGGGAAGGCTTTGCTTTTTTGATGCTCATATCAAAAATCTTGTTCAAGCTATGCAGATTGCGCAAATGAACGTGCCTCAAAAATTTCTTTCGGAGTTGGAGGAGTTCAAAAACGAAATCTCTAAAATGTTGGTTAAAAACAAGATTTTTAAAGGTGCTAATGTCAGAATTAGTGTTTTTCGTTCGTTTTCGGAAGGTTTTGAGCCGGATAACGACAATACGGAATATTCTGTAAGCATTCAACCTTTAAATCAAACGGGTTTTGAATTCAATCGTCAGGGACTTGCCGTTGCCGTTTATGATAAGCACAGAAAATATCCTACGCCGCTTTGCGGTTTTGACACGCATGAAAATTGTTTCCTTAAAATGGCGGCTTTGAAATTTCCGTATAAAGATAAAGTAAATGACGTTTTACTTTTGAACGCAGAAGGAAACCTCGTAGAATCTGTTTTGAACGGAAACGTGTTTATTGTTAAAAACAAAGCGATTTATACTCCTATGCTTGAGGACGGCTGTGCGAAAGATATTATGAGAGAGAGAGTTTTGGAGGTTGCCCGTAATGCGGGTTACGGTGTTTTTAGTGACAAACATTTGTCGCTTGAACATCTTAAACAAGCGGACGAAATATTTTTCTCAAGTACGCAAAACGGTGTTAATTGGGTTGGAGCCTTTGAGACAAGACGTTTTTATAAAACTGTTAGTCAAGATATTGCAACAAAAATTAATGATTTGTATTTGAATTATCAAGAGTAAATTATTAATTCCACATGGGATTTATCGGCAAATTTCCCCAAAGTTTGTAATGACCGCCGAGATTGTTTACGGCCTCAGCCCAAACGTTGGAATCATAATTCACTATGAATTTTTTGTCGAGATTTCCCACTATCCAATATTTTGAATTGATTTCTTCTTGGAGCTGATTCGGTCGCCAAGCCGTACAGCCGAGAAAAAATCTGACTTGCTCCTGCGGTATTTCGCCTAAAGTGATTTTTTTCATCACCAAATTGCAATCACCGCCGAAATAAACTCCGTCGGCAATTTCCTGTGAATTAGGAATAATCGAATTTCCTAATGTATGAATGCAGGAAATTCTGTCCAAATAGACCGGACCTCCGAACGACAAACGCACGGGTAGTGGCATTATTAAATCCAAAAGCGGATTGTTTTTTATGATAACGGGTTTGTTGAGTATAAAACCCAATGTGCGTTCAGCGGAATTTTCTATGATGTAAACGACTGATCTCTTGAATATTACATTAGAGGCGAAAGGTTCTGAAACCAGAACTCTGCCTTTCGTGGGATTCAACCAGTTTTCATCTATTTTCAGCAAATCTTTATTAATTAATTTTTCCATATACCGCTTAAATTTTATTTTGCAAAAATAATAATAAAAATTTTTATCAAAAATAAAAAAAAATATTTACATTTGCCAAATAATATTAAAAAATAATAAAAAAATGAGAGTTTTAGGAATTATACCTTCGCGATACAAATCAACCCGTTTTCCGGGCAAGCCGCTTGTGAAAATAGGTTCTAAGACGATGATTCACAGGGTTTACGAACAAGCCTCAAAGGCTTTTGACACGGTTTTGGTAGCAACAGACGATGACAAAATTTTTTCAGAGGTAACCTCTTTTTCCGGCAAAGTCGTAATGACGAGCGAGGCTCATCAGAGCGGTACGGACAGATGCGCAGAGGCTGCAAGAAATTATTGCGAAAAAACGGGTGAGACTTTTGATGCCGTGATTAATATTCAAGGTGATGAACCTTTTGTAGAGCCCGGACAACTGAAAAGTCTTGCAAGTCTGTTTGAAGACAAAAACGTTCAGATTGCAACGCTCGTAAAAGAGGCTAAAACTTTTGACGAGGTTTTTTCGGAAAATACTGCAAAAGTCGTTCTTAATTTAAGAAATGAGGCTGTATATTTTTCGCGTTCGCCGATACCTTTTTTAAGAGGTGAGGACAAACAGAATTGGGTTAATAAACATTTGTATTTTAGACATATAGGTGTTTATGCTTATAGATTTGACGTTTTGCAGGAGATTACGAAACTCTCTCAAAGCAGTCTTGAATTAGCCGAAAAACTCGAACAAAACCGTTGGATAGAAAACGGTTATAAAATAAAAGTTTGCAAAACGGAGTTTGAAGGTCTTGCCGTTGATACTCCTGAGGATTTGCAAAAAATATTGGCTACGATGAAAATCGACTAAAGTTAATAAATATTTAATATTGCAATTGCTTGTTTTGGAATAGTAATTGATTATTAAGTATTTATGCTATACGGATTCGTGAAAAACCAAAAATACAGAATAAAATGAAAAAGATTTTGAAAAAATTGTTCTCAATAGTTTTGTTGTCGTTTTGTTCGGGGTGTGTCAGTGCCCAAACTCCCGTACCTGAAAATACTTCAGAGCTCGGTTTTGACATATCAAATCAAAACGGCGGGCGGCCTTATGCCGAGTTTTATCCGAATCCCGTTACAGGAAACATCGTTAAAATAAAATCATACAAGGCAATCAAAACGGTTGAAATCTTGAATATTATCGGAAAATGTATTCAGTTAGTATCGAATACTTACAACATTTACGATGATATGACTATCGTCCTTCAAGATTACGAGCCGGGTATGTATTTAGCTAAAATCACTTTTGAAGACGATAGAACGATTGTGAAAAAATTAGTAATAAAATAAATTCTTTTTTTTTTTTAACCAAAACAAGGGAGTTTGAAAAAATTATTCAAACTCCCTTGTTTTGGTTTCGTCTATTTCTATTTTGATAATTCTTGCGGCCTCATTGAAATCTGTGATTACTTGATGAGTGTACATCGAATAATCCTCACCTGAGGAGTTTACGATTACGATTCTTCCTGCTCCGAATTTTTCTGCTGCTTTGATACCCGCCGGTGAATCTTCAAAAACTATGATTTCTTCCGGTTTCAAAAACATACGCTCTGCCGCACGGTTAAAAATATCCGGCTCAGGTTTGCATTTGAAACTATAATCGTTGTAAACAAAACGTTTACGCATAAACCATTTTTTTAAGTTATAGCGTTGAAAATAAAAATCCGCATTCTCTTTGTCACTGCTTGTAGCAATTGCAATAGGTATCGCACACGCAAGGCAATAATCAAACATTTTTGTTACGCCTTCGTGCAACTGAAAATCGTCAGAGAGAATAAGCTGACGGTAAATGCCCTCTTTTTCAGAGGCTAACCTATCCAATTCCTCGCCTTTGAATTCTCTTTTGAAAAGATATTTGAAGATTTCGGCATTTGTTTTCCCGTGCATATTTTCATGTATCTCTTTGTCAGATAACGAAATACTATAATGTTTGAGAAATATGTTCCATGCCTTGTTGTGATACGGCGTATCCCAAATAAGTGTGCCGTTAAAATCAAATATTATACCTCTTAATGCCGACATAACCTATATAATTTTTATAGTGCAAAGTTACAATATTTTTTTAATAAAAAAATAATTTTTATTGTAAGAAAAATTGGCGTAAAACAAAAAATAATCATTATATTTACAAAAAATTTTTTATCGGTTCGTAAATGCGGTTAAGATTTCTTATAATACTGATAATCTGTTTGTTAGCAAACAGTACATATTCCTTTGCCCAGACAAAAGCAGAGAAAATTCGTATTGCGGAACTCGAAAATGAACCGGATAGTGTATTTGATGTAAATAAAATCGGAAATTATTGCGAGTTGTGCCGACTTTATGTGCGTTATAATACATCTAAAGCATTGTCTTACATAGAGAAAGCAGAAAAAATCGCAAACAAGGACAAAGAAAAAATGGCGGTTTTTGAAGGTTTTGGCGATGTTTATTTTTATAAAAAAGATTACAAAAAATCGTTATTATATTACGAAAAGCAAAATAAACTTGCTAAAAAATTAAGAGATAATAAAAATTTAGCTTATTCGCTTTTAGGAACGGGCAATTGTTACAATTCTCAAAAACTCTACAAAAAAGCCGTTACGGTTCTCAATCAAAGTCTTCTTACCGCTAAAAAGTTGAAAGATAACGAATTAAAACAAAAAATATATTATTCTCTTTACGAGTCTTATAATTTTAGCAGGGATTACAAAAAATCATTGGAAAATTATAAACTCTACGTTAGTTGCTTGAGAGAGAACGAGTTAAAAGAAAACAAAGAAAAAATTGACGAAATAAATTCCGCTCTTAACGAAATTTCTTCTTCTAACGATTCTTTGAGTGAAATTTCAAAAGCGAATGCTCAAGAAATCGAACTTTTGAACAAGGAAAAAGAGGATTTGAACCGTCAAAACGAGAATTTGGAGCGGCAAACGGAGGTTCAATCTGAGGATTTGAAACTTCGTCAGGCAGAAATCGACGACAGCCGTGTTATGATTGACAAGCAGCGTAATTTGATTTGGACATTTATTATAATAGGTGTGATTTTTTTGGTGCTCTTGGCGATAGTTTTTTCTATGTTTAGAAAAATTAAAAAAATTAACAGTCGTCTTGAAAACCAAAAAGACGAAATCGAGATTCAAAAAAATCTTATTCAAGTCAAGAACGACCAAATTACGGATTCGATTAATTATGCCAGAAAAATTCAAGATTCCATTCTTGTACCCGAGCAAAAAATCAAACGTTGGTTGCCGCAAATGTTCATTTATTACAAGCCTAAGGATATTGTCAGCGGTGATTTTTATTGGTTTTCAAAATACGAAAGCAAATATGTTATAACGGCGATAGATTGTACGGGGCACGGTGTTCCGGGTGCGTTTTTGTCGATGATTGGCAACACGCTATTGCATGAAATCGTTAATATAAAACACGTTTTTAAGCCGGATCAAATACTTTCGATGTTGCATGACGGCATTACGCTTGCTCTTAATCAGGAGGAAGAATCCGCCTCTGAAGACGGTATGGATATGAGCCTTTGCACCGTTGATACTAAACTTCATAGATTTCAGTTTGCCGGTGCTAAAAATAATCTTTACGTTGTTCAGGGCAACAAACTCAAAATTCTAAAAGCCAATTATTATTCTATCGGCGGAAAACCTTTAAGACCCGATATGAAAGTTGAGTTCACTTGTTATGATTTTATGTACGATGATAATACGTCAATTTACATGTTTTCAGACGGTTATCTTGATCAGTACGGCGGTGAAAACAACGAAAAATTCAATACGGCACGTTTCAAGGAGATGATTCTTGCTAACCGCGAACTGCCGATGGAGGAGCAAAAAGAAATCCTTTCTAAAACGATGGAAGAGTGGAAAGGCGATCGTCAGCAGATTGACGACTTTTTGGTAATGGGGGTTAAACTTTCGGATTTGAATGATCAAAACGAGGCTTAAAGTCGTGGGAAAAAATTTTTAATTTTTGAATCCCAAACCTGTTAAAGTTTTCATATCTTCTTCATTTATAGAGAAATCCAAATTTCGGAATTCTTCTGTTTCTTCTTCATCTTTGACTTTTATTACGGGGCAACTCCCTATTTGAATGGCAAATTTTACGCATATTTTTTGCGGGGAAAATCCGTATTTTTTTGACATATTTTTTATTATCGGATTTTCTAAAATTTTTTCGTATTCTGGCGGAAAATATGCCTGAGGAATTATATGAGTTGATTTTTTTATGTAATTCAAAAGTGCTGCGTTGCTGCTGCCCGGATAAATTTTTATTTGGTTGATTAACGGTTCTATCGTGCAGTTTTCAAGTATGTTTTTGATGTCTTCTTTTTTGAAATTTGATATGCCTAAAGCTCTGATGCGTCCTGATTTATAAAGTTTTTCCATCGCTTTCCAAACCTCAAGGTTTTCTTTGAAATAACGTTTGCGTCCTTTGATTTCGTCCCACGGCATAGGCGCATGAATCAGCAAAAGATCAATGTAATCCGTGTCGAGTTTTTCTAACGATTTTTCAACGGAATATTCTGCACCGGTGTAGTTCTTGATTTCGGCGGCTATCTTAGTGGTTATGAAAACGTTATGACGGTCGATGCCCGCCTCTTTGATACCTTGTCCGATACCTTCCTCGTTGTTGAAAGATTGTGCAGTATCAATGTGGAGAAAACCTGTTTTTAAAGCGTTTTTTACTGCATCTTTAGCTTTTGTTATGCTCATAAAAGAAGTTCCGAATGCCATTTTAGGCATTACAATGCCATTTTTTAGCGTAACTGTTTCGTGCAAAATCATATCTAGAAAAAATCTTTTGCAGCAAATTTAAGAATTTTTTTTGAATTTTTTTTCCTGTTTTCTTTTTTCAACGACAATAAACGTCCTTTTTTGTTGCTTTTATGATAAAATTTTATGATGTTAAAACGGTTTTGGGCGCGGCGGTTTACTTCTCTGATTCTGTTGTCAAGTTTTTTGAACCAATTTTTCGGAATCAAATCGCTTTGACCCGGTACAGAACCGTTTTTGTCAAGTTTTCGGATTTTAACAAGTGAGGAAAATGCCGTTTGAGCTACGTCTATGCACGATTGTCCGGGACCGATTATGCCGTATAAAAATTTTGAAGCTGTTTTTTTTATGTCGCTCAAAATTTCGGCGTCTTCTGCTTTGGATGTGCTTATGCGTCTGAATAACATATAGTTATGGCTTTCTGACGGATTGATTTTGCAGCAACGTCGTATAGCGCGGCGCAGGTTTGAAATTTTGTTGCCTAAAGTGTCAATTACGAAGGTGCCTGTGTCGGCATTGATATTAACGCCCCAAGGTTTTGACATTCCGGCAGTTCCGTTGATTGAAACGTATTTCCAGCCGGAGTTTTCGTTTCCTGTCAAAACGGCGATATGTCCTTGTCCAAAGGCTGCATTTTTGTCAAGGACAAAGACTATATCGGCCTTCACTTTTATTGCAAGCGATGATAATATTAATAAAATAACAAAACAATTCATAGTATAATGTTTTTATAAAAGCAAAATTACGGTTTTAAGGTCTTGAAAAAAAACTTTTGGGCGTTGGCAATTACATTTTTTTTAAAGGAGTTTTTCATTTTTTTATTTTTCTGCCATTTTTTTTGACAATCAGCAATTTATTTCTTAACTTTGCACTGAAATTTCTTAAAAAAGACATTAAATGATAACAGTATCAAATTTAGCCATACAGTTCGGCAAACGTATTTTGTTTCAAGATGTTAATTTGACATTCAACGACGGCAACTGTTACGGCGTTATCGGTGCTAACGGCGCAGGAAAATCAACTTTCTTAAAAATTATCAGCGGCGATTTGGATTCGACCCGCGGCACTGTTTCGTTAGGACACGGCGAAAGACTTTCTGTCTTAAAACAAGACCACTTCGCTTTTGACGAATACACCGTTTTGAACACCGTTATAATGGGGCATAACGAGTTGTGGAACATAATGCAGGAAAAAGATGCACTTTATGCGAAACCTGATTTTTCGGACGCTGACGGCGAAAGGGTAGGCGAACTTGAAAACCGTTTTGCAGAGCTTGACGGTTGGAATGCTGAAAGCGATGCAGCAGCTTTGCTTTCGGGTTTGGGTATCAAGGAGGAACTCCACGAAAAGCTTATGAGCGAGCTCTCCGGTAAGGAAAAAGTCCGTGTTCTTTTGGCTCAAGCACTTTTCGGTAATCCTGACAACTTGCTTTTGGACGAGCCGACAAACGACCTTGACCTTGACACTGTTAATTGGTTGGAGAATTATCTTTCTAACTTTGAGAAGACGGTTTTAATCGTATCACACGACCGTCACTTCTTGGATTCTGTCTGCACGCATACTGTTGATATTGATTACGGTAAGATTACGATGTTTGCCGGAAACTATAGTTTCTGGTATCAATCGAGTCAGTTAGCATTAAGACAACAGGCTCAGCAAAACAAACGTGCGGAAGAAAAGAAAAAGGAACTTTTGGAATTTATTCAGCGTTTTAGTGCTAACGTTGCAAAATCCAAACAGACTACTTCCCGCAAAAAGATGTTGGAAAAACTCAATATTGAAGAGATTAAACCTTCAACGAGAAAATATCCGGGCATAATTTTTACACCGGAGCGCGATCCGGGCAACACTATTTTGACTGTCAAGGATTTAACAGCTAAAATGGAAGATGACGTTTTGTTCAAAAACGTTAATTTCACGATTGAAAAAGACGATAAAGTCGTATTCCTTTCACACGACCCGAGAGCTATGACGGCTTTGTTTGAAATTATTAACGGACATCAAAAACCTGTAACGGGCTCTTACGAATGGGGCGTTACGATTACGACTTGTTATTTACCACTTGATAACAGCGAATTTTTCCAAAAGGACATTACGTTGAAAGATTGGTTGAGTCAGTTTTCTACGGATACGACGGAGACCTTTATCCGTGGATTTTTGGGAAAAATGTTGTTTTCGGGCGAGGAAATTTTCAAGAAAGCAAACGTTCTTTCCGGTGGTGAAAAAATGCGTTGCATGATTGCCAAAATGATGCTCAAAAATGCTAACTGTATGATTCTTGATACACCGACCAACCATTTGGATTTGGAAAGTATTCAGGCGTTCAACAATACGCTTATGAATTTTAAGGGCATAATTTTGATGTCTTCTCACGACCACGAATTTATTCAGACGGTTGCAAACAGAATTATCGAGCTTACTCCTAACGGTATCATTGACAAGAGAATGGAGTATGACGATTATATAACAGATGAGAAAATTCAACAAAGAAAAGCGGAACTTTACGCTGCGAAATAAATAATTAACCGCCCTTTTTTAGGGGCGGTTTTTTTATAATATTTTTTGAAATTCTAATTGGTCTTTCCAACCATCTTGGTTTCTGTGCCAGTGTTTCAGACAGCCGCAGTTTTCGTAACCGCAACTTTCAAAGAGGGCTTTTGCAGCTAAATTGTCCGTGTCGGTGCGGGCGTAAAGTTGATGGAGGTTTAGGATTTTTTTGCAATATTCTTCAAATAATAGAAGTGCGTTTTTGGCGAAACCTTTCTGACGGTCAGCGTTTTCGTTTATCATAATTCCGAGCGAGCCTCTTTGGTCAATCGGTTCAAAATCAAACAAATCCAAAAGTCCCACTGTTTTATCGGATGCGGTTTCTACGATTACGAGCCTTAATTGACGGGCTTCAAAAATATCTTTTTGACTCTCTTCCATGACATAATTTGTCAATGTGAATTTTGAAAACGGCATAATCGTGGAACTGACTTTCCAAATATCGGTGTTATTTTCCCAAAAATACAGTAAATCAATATCTTCCGGCTCCAATGCCCTAAGATACACAACGGAATTTTTCAGCAACATTTTTTTATTATGAAGGTTAAAATTTTTTTCCCTTACCCCATTGATAATTGTCAATTGTCAATTTTCAATTGTTAATTGTCAAAAGGCCTTCGGGCATAGATATTTTGATGGTTTTGATGATTTCGTTTTCGTCCAAAATTTCGGCTGCGTTTACAGGAATTAGAATTTCGTTTTCAAACGAATCATGGATTATAAGAAGCGGATTGCCGGGAATGTCGTCAATGTCGGTAATTTTACCTAACAATTTGTCAGTTTGATCATAAACTTCGTAGTTTATGTATTTGAATTCCTCATTATATTCCTCTTCCTCGTTGAAAATCAAATCTTCGGTTGATACGAAAACTTTTTTACCGATGAGATTTGCGGTTTCGGAATTGGAATTTATTGTATCGAATTTCAGCGAAATATCTCCGTTTTTAGCATAAAAAACAGAGTCTTCTTCAATAAAAAAAGGAACCAGATACCCGTCGATTTCGACGAGCATCGGTTCCGTTTCATTAATTTCATAATCGGGAGATTGCGGTTTCAACACAATATCCCCTAATGTGCCTTTAAATGCAGCGATTGTCCCAAACTCAGTGAGTAGGGCTTTATCGAAGTATTTATTCAGCTTTAGCTTCATCAGTAGCAGTTTCTTCTGAAGTTTCTTGAGCTTTAGCTTCTTCAGCTTGTGCTTTTGCAGCAGCCTCAGCTTCAGCTTTTTTCTTGTTCAAAGCCTCTTGTTTAGCCTCTTTTACTTTTGTTTCTGCAGCGAGGTCTTTAGCAGCTTTTTCTTTCTTTTCGTTTTCTTTAGCTGCTTTTTTAGCGTTGAGTTTTTCTTCTTTAGCTTTTACCCAAGCAGAGAATTTAGCTTCAACTTGTTCTTCAGTCAAAGCACCTTTCTTAACGCCTCTGAGCAAGTGGTCTTTCAACAATACACCCTTCATAGAGAGCAATGTTCTGCAAGTATCGGTAGGCTGAGCGCCTGTTTGTACCCAATACAAAGCTCTGTCGAATTTAATATCAACTTGCTGGGGTACTGTGTTAGGATTGTAAGTTCCTATTTTTTCTACGAATCGGCCATCACGTGGCGCTCTTGAGTCGGCAATCACTATTGCATAGTGTGCGTAGCCCTTTTTACCTTGTCTTGCTAATCTAATTTTAACAGGCATTTTCTTTTTGTAATTTTTTGTGTATTAATTAATAAAATTTTCGGCTGCAAATTTAATTCTTTTTTTTGAATTACACAAATTTTTTCCGAAAGTTTTTTTTGTTAAAAAATACATTTTTGTTATGACTGATAAATATTATTATTATCTTTGCCGTGATAAATTTTCTACAAGATTAACTATAAAATATTAAAATATCGTGGATTTATTTGAAAAAGTAGTAAAAAAGGTTACCGACCTTGGTAAATATCAGGCCGGCGGTGACGGTTATTTCATGTTCCCGAAATTGGAGGGTGAAATCGGTCCCGAAATGAATTTTAGAACACCTTTCGGCGTAAAACCCGTATTGAACTGGTCTTTAAATAATTATCTCGGTTTGGCTAACGATCCGGAAGTTCGTAAAGCCGATGCAGAAGGCGCAGCTAAATACGGTCTTGCTGCTCCTATGGGTGCAAGAATGATGTCAGGTCAGACTGTTTTGCACGAGGAATTGGAGCGCAGATTGGCCGCTCACGCCAAAAAAGAAGCCGCTTTTGTGGTAAACTTCGGTTATCAGGCTATGGTTTCTATTATTGATTCTATCGTTGATAGAAACGATGTTATCGTTTATGATTATGAGGCTCATGCTTGTATTATGGACGGTATTTTCCTTCATAAATCAAAATGCGGTGGCGAGAAAATGAGTTACGTTTTCCCGCACAACGATATGGCTAAACTTGAAATTATGCTTCAAAGAGCAACCAAAAAAGTTGCTGAAACGGGCGGTTCTATTTTAGTTATCACTGAAGGCGTTTTCGGTATGGCCGGCGACTTGGGTAACTTGAAAGGTATTACCGATTTGAAAGATAAATATCAATTCCGTCTTTTGATTGACGATGCTCACGGTTTCGGTACTATGGGTCCTAACGGTGGCGGTACGGGTGAACATTTTGGCGTTCAGGACAAAGTGGATTTGTATTTCGCTACTTTTGCTAAAGCTATGGCCGGTATAGGCGGATTTATTTCAGGACCGAGAAACGTTATCGACTTCTTGAGAATGAATCTCCGTTCACAGATTTATGCTAAATCATTGCCGCTACCTATGGTTGTAGGTCATTTAAAACGTCTTGACCTTATCGAACAAAATCCGAAGTACAGAGAAAATCTTTGGAAAATTGTTAATGCTATTCAGGACGGTTTCAAGAAAGAGGGGTTTGATATAGGTAAAACTCAATCGCCTGTAACTCCTGTTTATATGCACGGCGATCCGAACGCTTCTGACGTTGAATGTACGGCTGAGGCTACTAACTTGCTTTTGGATTTGAGAGAAAACTACGGAATTTTCTGTTCAATCGTAGTTTATCCTGTTGTTCCTAAAGGTACAGTTATGTTTAGAGTTATTCCGACGGCTTCTCATACATTGGAACAAGTAGACAGAACGATTGCCGCTTTCAAGGCTTGCAAAGCAAAACTCGATGCAGGCAAATACAAAGCCGAAAAGGTTGATCCTTGGACAATGTTGAAATCAGGAAAAGTAGAATTTTAATACCTCTTGTTTTTTCATAAAAATAAATCCGTGAATGAAAAATTTCGTTCACGGATTTTTTAATGGTTTTCTTTTTATCTCCTAAAAAGGATTAGAACGGTAAATCGTCTGCACCTTCGGCTTTAGGTTGCTCAACCGGTGCTGTCGGGGGTTGAACCGTTGTCGTTTGACTTTGTGTCTGTACACCGTTTGTTGAAGTGTTAGTATCAGGTAAATCACCGTTTGTCTTGTCTATACGGAAAGCCGTTAAGTCTGTGTAAACCCTTTCCTGCCATTCGCGGCTGTTAATATCGAATGAAACTTTTACGCTGTCGCCTTCGCTGAATTGCGAAAGGTTTATTCTCTCGTTCCAAACCTGAAACTGAGCAAGCGTAGGAAATTGTCCGAATTGTTCGATAACAAAAAACTGTTTGCTCCATTTTTTGCCGTTTTTTTCACCCGATACAGGGTCTAAGGCTTTTATGAACTTTCCTTCTACTTCTAATGCCATTTTTTTTCGTTTATTTTAAAAAGTTAGACATTTTCTTATTAAAACGGTGCAGTTTCGTTTGAGGGGGCGGGTTGCTGTGTGCCGCCGTTGTCGCCGAGCTTTTCGATTCTCCATGCACGCAAAGAGGTGATGTACTTACCCTGCCACTCGTTGGAACGGATATTAAACGAAACTTTTACCATGTCGCCGACTTGAAAAGATTGTAATCCGGCTGCATTATTGAAATCGTCAAAAGCCGCCTTGGTCGGATAATTACCCGGAACTTCAATCATGAAATCCTGCGAAGTCCACGTGCCGTTATTTCCTTCACCGGAACGCTGAGGAAATATTTTGACGATTTTGCCTTCTATTTCTAATGCCATTTTTCTAAAATTTTTTTGGTTTTCAAAAATTATTATTTTTTCTTATTCTCGGCAGGTTTTTCCTCAGGTTTGATAACTTGAAGAAGCTCTACGTCAAAAATCAAAGCATCGTTAGGTTTGATAACACCGCCCGGACGTACATTTTCACCGTAACCCAATGAAGGGGGAATGAAAAATCTGTATTTTGCACCTACTTTCATAAGAGGAATACCCTCTTGCCAGCCTTGAATAACTCCTCTTAAAGGAAATTTAGCCGGTTGTCCGCCGTGTTGTTCAGTGCTGTCAAAAACGGTTCCGTCAATCAAAGTACCTTTATAATGACATTCAACTTCGTCATCAATAGTAGCTTGTGCACCGGTGCCTTCTTGCAAAATTTGGTATTGCAAACCGCTTTCAGTGGTGATAACGCCTTCTTTTTTCTTGTTTTCTTCCAAAAATGCATTTGATTTTGCAAGATTTTCTTCAGCTACTTTTTTAGCTTTTCCCGTCATGTAGCCTCTGAAAAACATCATTGCTGTTTGAGGATCTTTGAATTTTGCATTAACGGTATCTTTTTTCAGTGCGTCGTTAAGACCGGCGATAAAATTGTTGATGTCGATTTCTGAAAACTGTTCTTGCATATTAGTACCTTCAAGATAACCGATTGCGTAACTTGCCGAGTCTGTGGCGTTTTTCAAATTAGCTTTTGCATTGCCGCATTGATTGTTTTGGCATGATGCAAACATATTAGCGGCAATAATTGCTGATGCCGTTAAAACAGAAGTTATTTTTTTCATTTCGTTTATTTGTGTTTTTTTTATGATTAATCTTCTTTAGAATCCGAGTCTTCGTCTTCGGGTTGAGGTTCTACGCTAATTAATTCAATATCAAAATTAACGTTGAATATGCCGGTAAACTCTCGCCCGGAGAATACTCTCCGTAACCTAAATTTTGAGGAATGTAAAAAGTATATTCCGCACCTTCTTTCATTAGTTTCAAAGCCTCCTGCATACCCGGAATGATAAATTCCATTCCTAATTCTGCGGGTTCTTCGCTGTCGTAACTTGTGTCGAAAACCGAGCCGTCAATCAAGCGACCTTCGTAATGAATTTTTACGTTGTCGGAATCGCCGGGAGTTTTACCGTTTTCGCGACCTTCTTTCAAGACTTTGTACTGAAGTCCTGATTCCGTAACTTTTACACCTTCTTTTTTAGCGTTAGCCTCGAGAAATTCTTTTTCTTTGGCTAACTGGCTTTCTTTCAATTCTGCTTCTTTCTTTTCAAAGAAAACTCTGAGCACCTCTTTACATTCTTCAATTGTCATAAGGGGCGAACCGTTTTCTTTGCTGTCTTTGAACGCTTTGCCTATCAAAACAGGGTCATAATCCGTAACGCCTTCACCTATAAGGTTTTGTGACAACATATATCCGAGACTGTAACTAAGCGAATCTTTTGTAGTTTTTACTTTTGCTTTGTCAAAATATTTTTGTGCAAAGGTTTGAGCGCCGAGTGCCAAAATCAAGGCTGCCGATAAAAAAACTCTTTTCATATTGTTAAAAAATTATAGTTATTTCCGATTTTAAAACCTCGATGGCAAGAGCAATCGGGTCTGAGGTTTGTCCGGCATAAATTTCAACTATTTTTTTGCCGAGTTCGGAAGATTTTGCATCTATTTCAACGGTTTGAGCGGCTTGATTGACAATTTGAGTTACAAATTCTTTAACATCAACAACAGCTTTCCATGCGTTTGCCGAAACGTAAATCTGTTGCGACAAATTGTGTTCGTATTCCGCTCTGATAGTCGTTAAAAGGTCTCTTTGCAATTCCAAAGCCGTCATTCCGGGCTGAGTTACCCTTACAACAAGGTTTTGCGGGTTGATTCTCTCCAACAAAAGCACTAATCTTTCGTATGCCGCAAGACGTATCGGGGTAACGATTTTTGAATTTGCAGTGGCTAATTCAATTTTTTGATTTTCTTTGTCTCTGTCAAAAAACTGTTTGTTAATCAAATACGTAGCCGCTAAAACTACCAATGAAGGCAGTACATATTTCAATATTTCTAAAACTACCATTTTGTTTCCTTTAAAAAAAGTTTATTAAAATCCGGGGACAAAAGTAATAAAACTTTTTGAAATATTTAATTATTTTTTCTCGTATCACTTACAAAAAAATGTTGCTGTTGATGTTTTTTTTAGTTATTTTTGCGCTGTAAAATATGGAAATAAAGATAATGAAATTTTTGAAACGTTTATATTTTGTTGCATTAGTTTTGTTCTTTTTTCAGGCATGCGTGAATCCTAAAAACGAAACTAAAGATTTGAGTTTCAGCGTTAAGGGCTGTTTCAAAGGCTTGGAAGGCGATACCGCTTATCTAAAGCAAGTTAAAGAATCGGGCTTGGAATTTATTGATTCCACACTTGTAGACCAAAACGGTAATTTCTTGTTGAGAGGTGTGGTTTCAAAGCCGGATTTTTTTGTTTTGCATTTTTCCGGCTCCGATGAGCAAATAACACTTGTTCCCGATACTTGTCAAGGGATAATCATAAGCAGTACCGACAAAGATTATGCTTCGTTTTATGATGTTAAAAATTCTCCCGAGAGTGAGGACATTTGTCAGATAATCAATCGGTTAAGAAAAATGCAAAAAATAACCGACTCTTTGGGTGTGATTTTCAGAAAATCCATGTCTGACAAAAATTTAGCGGGAATAAAATATCAATTGGATTCGGTTTATAATTTGAATTATAATGAGTTACGAAAAGTTTCCGAGAATTTTTTGAAAGAAAATCCCAAAACTCTTTCGCAAATCGTCTGCTTGTCGCAATACATAACCCCGAAAACTCCGCTTTTTGACCCGCAACAAGATTATGAAATTTATAAATCCGTTTGCGAAAATTTAGTAACTTATTATCCTGATAATTACCACACTAAAAAACTCGTATCGTTTTTGGAGCGTCAAAGGCTTACTTTAAGCGGTGAAAGCTCCTTGCCGGGCAGAATAACTTCAGGCATGAAAGCTCCCGAAATTGCTTTGAAAAATATTAAAGGCGATACATTAAAACTATCAAAATTCAAAGGAAAATATATTTTGGTGGATTTTTGGGCTTCGTGGTCGGATGTTTCGCAAAAAAATACGGAAAACATAACAAAATTGTATTGGAAATATTACAAAAAGAATTTTGTGATTTTTCAAGTGGCTTTGGATACAAAGCACGAGGTTTGGAAACAGGCTTTGAAAGACCAAAAAATTCCGTGGTTTTCGGTTTCGGATTTGAAGGGTTGGGGCTCAAAAGCGGCTTTGGATTACGGTGTTAAAACTCTTCCGTCAAACTTTTTGATTTATCCCGACTTTACGGTGCATGAAATTAACACCGAAATACCTCAGTTGGACAAAAGGTTGAAGGAATTGTTGAAATAATTTTTTTTGAAAGTTTCCTTTTGTAAAATTAGAAAATAAAATTTAATTTTGCGTTTCGTAAAAAAACAAAAAATCTCTAAAATAAAATGCTTTTACGGCTGAAAATATCAAATTATGCTTTGATTTCTCAAACTCAAATCAGTTTTAAGGAGGGTTTGACGGTCATAACGGGTGAAACGGGAGCGGGAAAATCTATTTTGATGGGTGCGCTTTCGATGGTCATGGGTGCCAGAGCCGATTCGTCAGTTATAAAACAAGGCGAAAAAAAGACCGTTGTAGAAGCCGATTTTGATATTCATAATTATAATTTGCAACAATTTTTCGAGGAAAACGACCTCGATTACGACGATATTGCTTTGATAAGACGGGAAATCTCTGACAGCGGAAAATCACGCGCTTTTATCAACGATACTCCCGTTAATTTGAATACACTCAAGGAGTTAGGAACTCTTTTGATAGATATTCATTCGCAGCATCAGACTTTGGAAATTTCTTCAGAGGAGTTTCAACTCAGCATTGTTGATGCTTTTGCCAAAAATAAGGATTTGACAGAGGATTACAAAACGGTTTTTGAGGATTACAGAAAAAAATCCGCTGAGCTTTCAAAACTCGAAAAGCAAGCCTTAGAATCCAAGAAAGAGTCTGAATATCTGCATTTTAGATACGATGAATTGGCAAAGGCAAATCTTCAGGAGGGCGAGCAAAAAGAGTTGGAGGACGAACTTGATATGCTCACTCATAACGAAGATATTAAAACTGCTATTTCTTCATCTTCCAATCTGATAATCAGCGCAGAAGAAGGCACTGTTTTGGAAAAATTGAAAGAGAGTAAAACCGAACTTCATAAAATTTCGTCATATTATCCCAAGGCTTTGGAATTATATTCGAGGATTGACAGCGTTTATATCGAACTTCAGGACATCGGTCGTGAACTTAGCAGTTTGGACGAAAATACGGAATATTCTCCCGAAAGATTAGAAACGGTAAATTCCAGATTAACAACGATTTATAATTTGGAAAAGAAACACGGCGTTAAGACTGTGGAAGAGCTTATTTCGGAGCGTGATTCTCTTAAAACGCAACTTGATTTGGTAGAAAATTCAGATGAGAGAATTTCGGATTTGAAAAAAGAACTTTCAAAAATTGTTGCCGTTTTGAGGGAAAAAGCGGATAAAATCACCGAAAGCCGTAGAGCAAGCGTTCAAGGTCTTAAAAATGAGATTGTTGAATTGCTTTCGTCGGTCGGTATCAACGATGCTAAATTTGACGTGGAATTTTCGGTGTCGAAAGAATTTTTGCCTGAGGGATTAGACCGCGTACGATTTATGTTTTCTGCTAACAAAAACGTTGCGTTATCGGATTTGTCAAAAACGGCCTCAGGCGGTGAGTTGTCAAGATTGATGTTGTGTTTGAAATATATTTTGTCGCGTTCAACGAAACTTCCGACTATTATTTTTGACGAAATCGACACGGGAATTTCGGGCGATGTTGCCGGAAAAACGGGTCAGATGTTCAAGAAAATTGCTGGTTTTATGCAGGTAATTTGCATTACGCATTTGCCTCAGGTTGCCTCAAAGGGCGATAATCATTTCAAAGTTTTCAAACACGAAGAAAACGGTGCTATCCGTTCCGATATTAGGGAACTTACTATGGATGAGCGTGTTAATGAAATAGCGGGAATGCTTTCGGGTGAAAAAATTTCGCAAGCGGCATTGGATAACGCAAAAGAATTGTTGGGAGTTTAATATTAAAAGAAAATGGCAGAAATTAAGAACAAAAAAGCATCGTTTCAGTACGAATTCTTGGAAAAATATACGGCGGGAATTCAACTTCTCGGCACCGAAATAAAGTCAATACGAGACGGAAAAGCCTCGCTTGTGGATTCTTTTTGCTCGTTTGATAAGCACGAATTGTACGTTAAAATGTACATCGGAGAATACTCTCACGGAGGTTATGTCAATCATGACCCAAGACGTGAGAGAAAACTTCTTTTGACCAAACGTGAACTTCAAAAACTTGAGAAAAAGGTTCAGAATGTGGGACTTACGATTGTTCCGACAAAAATGTTCATCACTCAAAACGGTTACGCAAAACTTGAAATTGCACTTTGCCGCGGTAAAAAACTCGCCGACAAACGTCAATCAATCAAAGAGCGCGAAACCGCAAGAGAGCTTGACAGAGCGATGAAAAAATACAATTAATTAGAAGTCAATATCATCGGCTTCGTATTTTTTGTATTTTTCGCTTAAAATTGCTAAAAGTTTGCTTATTTTATTAACGGCAAAGGTCGTATCTTTTGAAATTTCTTTGTGCTGAATTTTCAAAAGGAAAATCATGTAAAGCATTTCAAAACAAACTTCGATTTCTGATGCACCTTCTTTTTTTGTGATTGCAAGGCTTTGACCTATAACGGGTGCAGCCTCTTGATAAGCGAGTTTGTAATCGGGATGTAAAGGTGAACGCAAAAGTCTTAAATGTAATTCTCCAAGGTCGTCAATGACGTTGAGAATTTCTTGAAGATGACCTTTTTTCTCGATTTTTTCGTTTTTCATCAAGCAGATAATATTATCGTACCAATAATTAATTTCTTTCATAACTTCTTCGCTTTGAGAGAATTGGCTGATAATATTTTTTTTGACTTTTTCAAAATCCAAATCAAAGGCTCGCATTAAATCCTCGATTTGAAACATATAAATTACGTATTCTGCAATATTTTCTTGTTTTTTTTGACGGGCAATAAGCATATTTTTAATGTATTTTTTTCGGCTGCAAAGTTACATATTTTTTTGCAAAGATTGAGAAAAAATGTTTATTTTGCAGTATTAAAAAAATTGAAAATATGAATGTTTGTCATAAAATAATTGCTGAATTTAAGGCTTTGGAAAACGAAAAACAACGGAAGAGTTTAATGCGTTTTTTCAAGACCGATAAAGGTGAATACGGCGAGGGCGACAAGTTTTTAGGACTTACTAACCCTCAGTCGAGAGAATTTGTGAAAAAATATTATAAGGACGTAGAACTATCTGATATAGAATTACTTATTAGAAATGAATACCATGAAATAAGATTTTGCGGTTTTATGATTTTGGTCGAAAAATTTTTGAAACTTTTTCCTAAGCGTAAACTTTTTTCCGATGGGGACGGTATTAGAAAAAGGGACGAAATCATGAAAATTTATCTCGATAATTCCACTTATGCTAATAATTGGGATTTGGTGGATATGACTGCGCCAAAACTTTTGGGCAAATGGTATTTTGCGGAATCTTTTGTTCCGTTTTTAGAAAAAGAAAGCATCGTTGAAAAATTCTCTTTCAGCGATAATCTTTGGCAAAGGCGTATTTCAATGGTTTTTACATGGATGACAACACGTGAGGGACACCCGGAAATAGCTTTAAAACAAGCACTTATACATATTTCTGATAAACATGATTTAATGCAGAAGGCAGTAGGGTGGATGCTTCGTGAGGTTGGAAAAATTTGTTCGGAGGATTTGTTAAGAGAGTTTTTGGAAGATAATTTTTCAAAACTTTCACGGACTTCGCTTCGTTATGCAATAGAAAAATTTAGTGAAAAAGAACGTAAATATTGGTTAGAAAAATGATAGGTAAAATTCACTCGCTTGAAAGTTTCGGTACAGTAGACGGTCCGGGTATAAGGTATGTTGTTTTTATGCAAGGTTGTCCTATGCGGTGTTTGTTTTGTCATAATCCCGATACGTGGAATTTTGGTGCAAAAACCAAATACGAAATGACTCCGGAAGAACTTTTTAAAGAGGTTTACCGTTATAAAAATTTTATAAAATCGGGAGGTGTAACGCTTTCGGGCGGCGAGCCTTTGATGCAGCCGGAGTTTGCGGAGGAGTTTTTCAAACTTTGTAAGCGTAAAAATATTCATACTGCACTTGACACCTCAGGTGTGATTTTTTCTCAAAAGGCTGTTGACGTGTTGAAATATACGGATTTGGTTTTGTTGGACATAAAAACTGCCGACGATAATCTTCACGAAAAATATACGGGTCAGACAAGGGAAAACAACAAAAAGTTTTTGGAGTTTTTGCAGGAAATTTCAAAACCGGTATGGATCAGACACGTTGTGGTTCCTGGTTATACTTTTAATGAAGAAAGGTTGAAATCTTTGGCGGAATATTTGTCGCAATTCTCTGTTATTGAGAAAATAGAATTGCTGCCTTATCATACTATGGGCAAATTTAAATACGAAAATCTCGGTATTGATTATCCGCTTGAAGGTGTT
Source organism: Bacteroidales bacterium (assembly GCA_017412115.1). GTDB lineage: Bacteria > Bacteroidota > Bacteroidia > Bacteroidales > UBA3824 > UBA3824. The sequence continues at coordinate 47,837 of JAFPYR010000026.1, forward strand.
AAGGATTTAACGGCGGACGAACTTAAAACGGCGGAGAGTTTTTTTATTCTTCAATAAATTCTTCGCCTTGAAGAAATTTTATGGCAGGACTGTTTGAAATTTTTTCTTTGAAATCATCTATTGCAGTTTTAGTTGTGTCTAATAAATGAACTTCGACGGTATTATCCCACTGCGAAGCAAACCACAATGTTATATTTGCCGAAGTTGAATTTTTATTATTTTTTACATAATCCGTTATTGAATCCATTAACTCATTTAACTCAGCTAACGAGTATTTGCATTTAACGAATTTAATTTTGCCGTTATTTCTTTTTTTATCAACGATTTTAGGTCCGATTGTCGTATCGCCTTTAACCATAATCGTTAAATTTCCGTGTTCGTCCATGAATCCGCCGCCGTAATATTCTTCGTAAAGCGATTTGGATTTTGAGGTTTTGGGCTTAGAAATTTCCGTCAAAATTTCGTTAGCCTCAATTTGTTCATCCATAGCAACTTCTTCTTCAGGATTGAATTCAGGAATTTCAATCCTTATAGGAGTGTTAGTGTTTTCCGTATTGTTGCAAGATGAAAAAATGAAACTTGCAAGCAAAAATAATGTTATGTAACTTTTCATTTTGTTGTTCGATTAAAAAACGAGCCGTAATGTATACGGCTCGAAATAATATTGTTAATACCGTTCTAAATTTAATGTCGATAATACATTTGACGCTTTTGAATAGACTTTATAGCCTTTGTACATACCTCTGTGTACACCGACGGTATAGCGTGTTGATGTTTTGCTGACATAAGTATAAATAATGCCGCCGCTATCACCTTCATCACTATCGTAGGTTGCGCTAGTCATATTTGAGAGTTTTATACCTTGAGGTGTTATAATCCTATAATTAGTATTTATTACAGACCCTGTACTATGTCCTGTCGTTGCACCTCGTAGGTTAACGATACTCCCTTTGCCTGGAAGACTTGTTGTCGTAGATAATTTGTCAGGATATGAATTACTTAAATAATTACTTGGTGTGAAATTATTTGTATCGTTAACAGATATAAATGCGGCATCAATACTACCGCCTAAAACTGACTGTGTACATATCCCTACTTCGTCATAACCTAAATATGCTTTTCCGTTGACTGCAATAACATGTGCAGCTGTTACCATTCCGACTCTGTGATTTCCGAACTTTTCCCGTGCTCTAAAACCGTATGAACCGTATGGCGGCTCTTTAATTGTAGTGCCGGTTATTTTTTGTTTAGATAATTTACTACCGGAATATAAATGTGTATTTTCCTCAATAAATTCTTCTCCTTGAAGAAATTTTATGGCAGGACTATCGGACACTTTTTTTTTAAACTCTTTTATCGCAGAATATGAGGTGTCGAATAAACATACTTCTAAAACGTTATCATCTTCAGATACTCCCCATGCTGAAAGATTCTTTGTAACAGCATCTTTATTATTATCAAAATATCTATCAACAATATCCATTAACTCATTTAACTCTGCTAACGAGTATTTGCATTTAACGAATTTAATTTTGCCGTTATTTCTTTTTTTATCAACGATTTTAGGTCCGATTGCCGTATCGCCTTTAACCATAATCGTTAAATTCCCGTGTTTGTCCATGAATCCGCCGCCGTAATATTCTTCGTAAAGCGATTTGGATTTTGCGGTTTTGGGCTGAGAAATTTCCGTCAAAATTTCGTTAGCTTCAATTTGTTCATCCATAGCAACTTCTTCTTCAGGATTGAATTCAGGAATTTCAATCCTTATAGGAGTGTTAGTGTTTTCCGTATTGTTGCAAGCCGTAAAAATGAAACTTGCAAGCAAAAATAATGTTATGTATCTTCTCATTTTTTTTAATTGTTTATAAAAAATTAGACTGTCTAAAAATTTTAGACAGTCTAAACTTAAAGAAAATTATATCTCGTAATCCATGCAAACTCTGAGTTTGACATTTGGTTTTACAGTTCCTTCTGCTACGGCAACGTGTTCGGGGTGAACGGCGTAACCTTTTAAGGCTTCAAAATTTTCCATCAAAGAGTCCAACATAACGTCAGCGTTGGAAGTCTGTAAAGGATTGATATTTACTTTAATTTCTTTTAGGCCCGGAACTTTGCCCGCAAGCGATTCCAAGCCTTTTTTGATTGCGTTTTTTGCAGCTGTTTTTTCTTCTGAAGAAAGTTCGTCTTTCAACTGCCAAAGAATTATGTGTTTAACCATTTTTTTAATTTTTAAGTTTCCAATTTCTGATTTTGTTTGAGGCTTCAACGGCTTGATTGAGTTCCTTGAGATAGGTTTCAAGTTCTTTCATCGGCTTTGTAACCGCAACCTGTCCCGAGCAGGCAAACTGCAAAATGCCGTAGGGTTTCAACTGTTCAAAAAGCGTTAAAACCTCTTGTCTTGACCCTGTTTTTTCGATGATGATAAACTCTTTTTCGATGTCAAGAATTCTGACACTTGACTCGCGGATAAGCGATTCCATCGGTGTGATGTTTGCCGTTGAAATCTTATAAAGCGCAAGTTCTTGTGTTACAACATCTTGAGCCTCATAATAAAATGCCCTTAAAACTTCGGTAAGTTTTTCGATTTGATCGACAACTTTTTTCATCATTTCGGGCGTTGCTTTGGCAACTATCGTGTAACGGAAAATGCCGTGAATCTCTGATTCTGAAGTTGTCAGAGAATCAATATTGATATGCCGCCGCGTAAAAACTATGGTTATACGGTTCAAAAGACCTACTTTGTCTTCCGTGAAAACCACTAACGTATATTTTTTTTCCATTTTTTTTCCTAATCGTTACTTACTAATTTCATTTCGTCAACGGTAGAGCCCGGCGCGATGAAGGGCATTACTTTCATATCTTTATCTACTTTAATATCAAGGAGATAAGGACCGTCAAACGAAAGCATTTCATCTATTGCCGAATTCAAATCTTCCCTAAATTCCACTCTTTTGGCTTTGATACCGTAAGCATCAGCGAGTTTTATGAAATCGGGATTTATTAAATCCGTTTGCGAATAGCGTTTACCTTGAAACATATTTTGCCATTGACGTACCATTCCGAGTACCGAATTGTTGAGAATCACCATTTTAACGGGAATATTTTCCTGAATTATCGTTCCCAATTCTTGTTCGTTCATTTGGAATCCTCCGTCGCCGGTAAAAAGTATTACGGGAAGTTTTTTCTGAGCAACGGCTGCACCGACAGCTGCCGGAAGGCCGAAACCCATTGTTCCCAAACCGCCCGAAGTTAAAAACGTTCCCGGTATGCGGAATTTATAATATCTTGCCGCAATCATCTGATTTTGACCGACATCTGTTATAACAACAGCATTTCCGTCAGTTTTTTGAGAAATCATTGCAACAGGTTCGCCCATCTGAATTAACGGTTCGTTAGAGCGTGTATCTTTTTCGATGACTTGAGTTCTTTCCATTTGATAGAATTTGTCGAACTCTTTGCGCCAATTGTTGTAAGTTTTCTTTTCGATTCTCGGTGTTAAATACGACAAAGCGGATTTCAAATCACCGTGAACAGCCAAAGTAACGGGTACGTTTTTGTCGATTTCGGATTTGTCGATTTCGATATGAAGGATTTTGGCATTTTTGGCGTAACCGCTGAGTTTTCCCGTAACCCTGTCCGAAAATCTCATTCCGATTGCGATTATAAGGTCAGCTTTGTTGGTCAGCATATTAACGGCATAACTTCCGTGCATACCCAACATTCCGACGTTTAGCGGATGGTCAGATGGCAGAGCTGTCAAACCCATTAAAGTGCTTCCGAAAGGAATACCTGATTTTTCGATAAATTCTTTAACCGTTTTTTCTGCTCTTGCTATCAACACGCCGTGTCCTAAAAGAATGAGCGGACGTTCAGCCTCGTTAATCATTTCAACGGCTTTGTCGATAACCTCGTCGGCGATTTTCGGGTAAGGCGCATAACTCCTTAAAACAGGTGCTTTTTTGTAAACGAAATCTGTTTTAGAAGTCAAAGCGTCTTTGGTGATTTCCAAGACGACGACGCCGGGGCGGCCTGAAACGGCTATATAAAAAGCCTTTGCCATTGTAGAGGCAATATCTTCGGCTTTTGTGATTTGCGCGCTCCATTTTGCAATCGGCATCGAAAGACCGAAAACGTCAGTTTCCTGAAAAGCGTCTGTTCCGAGGAAATAACTTCCGACCTGACCTGTAATGACAACGAGCGGCACTGAATCCATGTTAGCATTGGCGATACCCGTGACGGCGTTTGTTGCACCCGGACCGGAGGTAACGATGCAGACACCGGGTTTCCCGGTAATCTGAGCGTATGCTTGAGCCTCATGAACGGCTGCCTGTTCGTGGCGTGCCAAAACGTGTTTGATTTTGTCTTGTTTGAAATAAAGACTGTCGTAAAGCGGAATTACCGCACCGCCCGGATAACCGAAGACGGTATCCTGACCTTCCTCTATCAGAGAAAGCAGTACGGCATCAGCACCTGATACTTTTTCCATATCTGAAATTTTATAAAAAAATATTTTGTCGCAAATTAACTAAAAATAATGTAAACGGGCAAATTTTTTTTACCTTTGCGCTTTCTAAAACGAGTAAAAAAAATGGACGAGAAAAAAATAAGACACGATGGTAAGGTTACAAAAATTACTGATAATAAGATTTTTGCAGAAATCATTGTCAGTGAGGCTTGCGGACATTGTCAGGCAAAACAAATGTGCTTTTCAAAAGGTAAAGCCATGACAATCGAGGCATATAATGATGGCAACGAACAATTTGAAATCGGGGAGGAGATACAAGTCTTTTTTGAAGAAAAACTTGCCGCAACGGGTGTATTTTTGGCATACGTTTTTCCTATGATTGTATTTTTTGCCGTTATGTTTGGAGTTATCTTCTTGACAGACAGTCAGGACAAAGGCTGTATTGCGGCTCTTATAACGTTGCCTGTTTATTTTTTCCTACTTTATAAATTCAGAGGCAAATTGAAAAAAACTTTTAAATTCCGTGCAGAAAAGAAATGAAAGGCTGTCAAAATTTTTTTTAAAATATAAACTATAATTCATTATGAAACAATTAATTATATTACTTTTAGGATGTTTGTTGCACGGTGGAATAATTTTCGCACAACAAAATAATCTTGCGGAAATTTCTTCGCCTGATAAAAAGATTTCGTGTTATGTTCAATATATTGACGGAAATTTAACGGGTGTTTTGAACTTGAACGGAATTAACACTGAAGTCGTTAAATTAGATTTAGGTGTTAAAACCAATTCAGAAACACTGGGCACTTCAAGTGATGTTTACATTTCAAAAACTTCAAACGAATACAGCGGTGTGATTTCAAGCGGAATTTCTGAAAAAAAAGAAATTATTGACAGATACAACGAAACCGTTTTGTGTTTTTCTTCGCCAAAAGGCATTAGTTTTAAGGTATATTTAAGACTTTATAACGAGGGAATTGCCGTAAAATATTTTGTCAAATCAAATACTGCCGTAGGAATTTCATCCGACAAGACGGGCATAGATTTAACCGCTTATTCTTCAAAGTGTTACAGTGAATCAACGACAGAATCAGGTTATTCGGAAAAAGGTTCTCATGCAAACGGAAATTCTCTTGCTCCGCTTTTTGTTACGAGTGAAAAATTTTCTGTTGTGATGAACGAAGCCGCAAATCTTGCGTTGGCTGACCCCGCAAAAATCAAATTCAGTAATTCAAGATATACATTTTCACAAAGTTATGATTTTAGTTCGGAGATTTCAACTTCTTGGCGGTATATAATTTTTGCCGCAAATCCTGTGAAAATGATTGACGGAAAATACATTATCACTTCACTTAATGAAAAAAATTCAGACGATATAAGTTGGATAAA
>JAFPYR010000027.1 GCA_017412115.1 Bacteroidales bacterium
ACCCGCAGGATATGAAGAAATTTCACCCATTTCAACGTGATACGTGGTGTATGCAGGATTGTTGAGAACCATTCCATGTTCTGAATCCAAATATTTCTTACATGAATCCAACGCCTTGTCAACCATGCCGTCTTCCAAACCTATGCCCGCCATCGTACACCAGCCCTGACTCTCGATGAAGATTTTGCCTTCTTCGTTTTCTTTCGAGCCGATTTTGTTGCCGTAAAAATCGTATGCACGCAAGTACCATTCGCCGTCCCAACCGTGCTTTTTAACGGCTTCAACCATCGAATCAATACATTTTTGAGCACGAAGAGCCTCGTCTTTTTTGCCGAGTTGTTTGCAAAGTTCTACGTAATCCTTGCCGCAGACCACAAACAGACCCGCAATCATAAGCGATTCAGCCTTAGAGCCTTCCGTCTGATTTTCAGTCGTTTGGAAACTCTCGTTCGGGTCCCAAGAAAAACAGTTGAGGTTAAGACAGTCGTTCCAGTCAGCACGTCCGATTAACGGCAACAAATGAGGTCCGAGATTTTCAACAACGTGGTTAAACGAAATTCTCAAATGTTCAAACAATGAAACTTCCGAACCTTCTTTGTTGTCCCACGGAACTTGTTCGTCAAGGATTGAAAAATCGCCCGTCTCTTTAATATAAGCCACCGTTCCGAAAATCAACCACATCGGGTCGTCGTTGAAACCGCCACCAATGTCATTGTTTCCGCGTTTTGTGAGCGGCTGGTATTGATGATAACAACCTCCGTCAGGGAACTGCGTTGAAGCAATGTCGATGATTCTCTGTCTTGCTCTTGACGGTACTTGATGAACAAAGCCCACCAAATCCTGATTTGAATCCCTGAATCCCATTCCGCGGCCGATTCCGCTTTCAAAGAACGATGCCGAACGCGAGAAATTAAAGGTTATCATACATTGATATTGATTCCAAATATTGACCATACGGTCGAGTTTGTCGTTGCCAGATTTAACGGCGTATTTGTCCAAAAGTACGTCCCAAGATTTTTTCAACTCGTCAAAAGCCGCATCAACAGCCTCTACGGTCGAAAATTTCTCAATTGTCGCTTTCGCTTTTGCCTTATTTATTAATGTGCGGTCAGAAGCCTGAGAAGTTATTAACTCGCCTGATTTTTTGCGGGCAAGTTCCGTGTCGTCGAATTTTTCGTTCTGGTCGTTTTCAACATAGCCCAAAAGGAAAATGTAATCTTTTGTCTCGCCGGCTTTTAACTCAATTTCAAGATAATGCGATGCTATCGGAGACCAACCGTGAGCCAAAGAGTTTGAAGGTTTGCCTTCAACTACGCACTGAGGAGCGTCAAAACCGTTATAAAGACCGATAAACGACTCTCTGTCAGTGTCATAACCCTGAACAGGAACATTTACGGAATAATAAGCGTAATGATTTCTGCGCTCTTTGTATTCGGTTTTGTGATAAATCACTGAGCCGTCAATTTCAACTTCACCCGTTGAAAAGTTGCGCTGAAAATTCTCCATATCGGTTGCCGCATTCCATAAGCACCATTCTTCAAAAGAGAAAAGTTTTATCTTTTTGGCCTCGTTTGAAGTGTTTTTGATTGTAACTTTCTGAACCTCAGCCCAAGTCTTTAAGGGTACAAAGAATAAAACTTCGGCTTCAATACCGTTTTTAGCACCTTTTATTTTGGTATAATTCATACCATGACGACATTCGTAGAAGTCGAGAGGCGTTTTGCAAGGTTTCCAACCCGGAGACCAAACAGTGCCGTTATCGTTGATGTAGAAATATCTTCCGCCGTTGTCCATAGGTACACCGTTGTAACGATAACGGGTTATGCGACGAAATTTAGCATCTTTATAAAAACTGTAACCTCCTGCCGTATTGGAGATTAACGAAAAGAAATCCTCGTTACCAAGGTAATTAATCCAAGGCCACGGCGTAGCAGGATTAGTGATGACGTACTCTCTGTTTTGGTCGTCAAAATGTCCGAATTCCATATTTATTTAGTGTATTGTTTATAAAATTATTTTAATGCCCCAAAGGTAAAAAGTTTTTTTGAAATTAACACAAAATTTTTTTTTTTAAAATTTATTTATGGAATTTTGCACCCTGAATTATCTTATATAGAAAAACAAATAATTTAATTTTTTTAATAAATCAAAACCATGAAAAGAAGATTTCTGTACTATTCGCTCGTAGCAGCGATAGCGGCTTCTGCCGTAACATTCCCGTCATGCAACAAAAATGACGATGACCCCGTTACAACTACTACCACCCCGACGGATGACACGAAAAAGGAAGTAGAAAAATTCGCTGTAAACGTTAATCTCAACGGTGAGACAATTCTTTCACAACAGGTTGAAGTCGGCAAAAGCATGAGTCTCAACCTTGACGAACTCCAAAAAAATCCTCTCTTGCAAGAGAAATTGAAAGGTTATGAAATTCTCTCTATTACCAAAGACGGAAAAGAAGTCAGCGGTGAGGTAGAGATTTCAGCCGAATCAAAATTTGAAATCAACGCAATAAAATACGCTGTTTTGGAATTCCAGCTGCCCAATGAAGACGGCAAGATTTTGTATGCATCAAAAGTTGTTCAAGTAGAAAATGAAGGAGTAAAGAAAATAGCAATACTCCTCGATCAACCCACTCCTCCTGTTAAAGATGCTCCTCCTGCTGATTATAATGATGATGCTCGTCCCGCTGAACCTCAAACTTCTACAATCCCCGTTCATTATGATTATTGGGCATATACCTCAAGTGATAATAAGTTAAAAAAATTAGAGAGAAGTACCGTAAAAACGGAAGATTACACACACCTGTTTTACAACCCAGAAGAAAACGTATACGATTACGAACAAGCCACCGGTAAACTCTATACCTACGGACCTACAAGAAAATCCGCACCCGAAGAAAAAAAGTATTATGATTCATATTTCTTTAAAACAGGCGACAAATATTACCAAACACGTTATACTGTGCGCTATGTAAAAAGTGATGCAACCGTAAAAGGTTACAAAACGGCATGGATTTTAGAAAAATCCGATGACAGCAACGACAGAACACCAAAAAGCAAAGCAGAAGATACTCCTATATATACGATTACTGATGAAAAATTCAGTGAAATTGGAAAGGAGTATAGCTACGATTACAAAAACGGTATTATTACGGTAAAAGTTAGTGCTGATAACGAGTATAAATTTATCTACGACGGCACATATCTTTATGAAATTGATGCGGAGTACAGTCTGATAGATTATAGCAGAACTGATGCCAAGATTAATACAGGTAAACTCGCAGATATTACCGAAAATGGTTACTCAAAAATAGGAGAAGCAACTGCTCCTAATGTTTATAAAAGGGAATCAGATAAGAGTCCTGAACCAACTTTATACGGTGCTTACGATTGGGATACGGATGGTCAGATTGAGATACCTGCAACAGAGGAAGGTTATGATGAATTTTATAAAACAGTCGTAGCAGAATTCGACAAATATCCTTTCGGAAGACTTTATAGTACGTATTATCAATATTATTTCTATATATTCCCCGATGGTAAAATACTTACTAACGGTGTTTATAGTGATATAGTTACAGACCCCCAAATTTCAATTTTCACGGACGGAAAATATGTTGTAATTGACGGAAACATATACGATTTTGAATACAATGGTTGGGACAAATAATAACTAAAAATACAATCCCATTGATTGTCTAAAAACCACACGGGCGAAACATTTTTCGCCCGTTGTATTTTGTGTTTGTTTCTGACGATTTATTTTACAAGGGTTTATGTTTCTAACGAAACAACACCCCTGCCTAATAGCCGCCGTCACTACGGGACTACAAAATTATTTGCCGAGCCGCAAGCATTGCGGCTCTACGTGTCGGTTTTCGTAACGTGCCCCGAATGTAGAGCCGCAATGCTTGCGGCTCAAAAACACATCAAAAACACATCAAAAACACATCAAAAATACATCAAAACACATATTTTTGAAACCATCGTGATAATCCTTTCGCAAGCGGGCTGCCTGCATTCCAAAATTTTTTTTAATTTTTTTTATGGAATAATATGAAACCTTTATCTTATTAGTGTAATTCAAACAAAATTTAAACTTTTAAAATAAAAATTTATAAAAAACATGAAAAGAAGATTTCTTTACTATTCGCTCGTAGCAGCGATGACGGCTTCAGCCGTAACATTTTCGTCTTGCAACAAAGATGACGACGAAAACACTAACACAACCACCACTACAACTACTACAACTCCCGAAGAAAACAAAGAAGTAGAAAAATTTGCTGTAAACGTTAATCTCAACGGTGAATCTATTCTCTCTCAGCAAGTTGAAGTTGGCAAAAAAATTTCCATCAACCTCGACGAACTGACTAAAAATCCCCTTACTCAAGAGGCTTTGAAAGGTTATGAAATTCTCTCTATTACCAAAGACGGAAAAGAAGTCAGCGGCGAGGTAGAAATCTCTGCCGAATCAAAATTTGAAATCAACGCAATAAAATACGCTACGTTGGAATACCAATTGCCTGCTAATGGCAAGATTTTGCACTCTCAACCAACATTGGCCTCAGTAGGTTTGAAAAAAACTGCACCTGAAATGAGAACATCTTACGACGTATGGATATACACTACAGGAGACAACGAATTGATGGGAATTCTAAGAACTTCTGTAGGCGACATTGTAGAAGATTATAAGAGCATAAATTATGAATACGATACCAAAACTGGCGAATTTAAAATTATCCCCAAAGTAATAATAGGTAAAGCGGAAGCAAAAGTACCCGTAGCAAAAGTACCCACTGAAAAAAATTATCTTTTCAAAATTGGAGATAAATACTATATGACTACACGCTTTACAAAAACCAACAACGAAGCAAAAGGCTATCAGACAGAATGGAGTCGGGAAATGAATCGCATCATAGCAAGAAGTAAAGACCAATTGGTAGAACCATTTCCTATAGAACCATCTTCTGAAGAATCTACGACAACAGAGGAAATTACCATTACATCAGAAAAAATCTCATACACAACACCCTTCTCTTCAGAAGTAGAAGCTACATACGAATACAAAGACGGTATAATTACCTCGAAAAATGGAATGCAAGGCTTCTACGACGGAACATATTTATATAAGGTAACTGCAGTATTTGATATAGAAGATTACAAACCTTTCAAGACAGGTGAATTAGCGGATCTTTCTGGTACTGATTTTATCACTAACTATGAGAAAATAGGTAATAATGTAAATATTTACCAGTATAAGGATGGTGCTTCCGACTACGTAAAAGGAGCATACGATTGGAACACCAACGAACAAGTAGACAATATGGAATGGTATTATACAATAGTAGAAAAATACAAAACACTCCCGTTTGGTCCTATTGATTATATGCCTATATTTATTTTCCCTGATCACAAAATAACATATTTCGATGAATTAACAGATTTGACTGAAAACGATATTTTCACATACGAAGGATACATTGTAATCAACGGAACAAAACTACCCTTAGGAAACTAACAAATAAAAAATACAATCCTTTTTTAATAAACACGGTTTTCTCTCAAAGGAAACCGTGTTTTTTTCTCTGACTTTTTTTAAAACTTGATTTCAATATTATAATTTATCACTCTGCTAAAATTATTATTCGGAGTCATATTATTATTTTCTCCTTTGGATAAAATTATCATTCGGAGTCATATTATTATTTTCTCCTTTGGATAAAATTATCATTCGGGGTCATATTATTATTTTCTCCTTTGGATAAAATTATCATTCGGGGTCATATTATTATTTTCTCCCTTGGATAAAATTATCATTCGGAGTCATATTATTATTTTCTCCCTTGGATAAAATTATCATTCGGGGTCATATTATTATTTTCTCCCTTGGATAAAATTATCATTCGGAGTCATATTATTATTTTCTCCTTTGGATAAAATTATCATTCGGGGTCATATTATTATTTTCTCCTTTGGATAAAATTATTATTCGGGGTCATATTATTATTTTCACCCTCTAAGAAAATCATTTCTTTAACGTTATTTAACAATTAAAACAAAAACCTCATTACAATATTACAATTTAAGGATTTTAGCATAAAATTATAATATATTTTACCGCTAAAAATATAAAAATATCAACATATTATTAAAAAAAATCAAGAATAATTTGCATAATTAAAATAATGCTTTTAACTTTGCAGCACAATAATTAAACAAATTTATATTTTTTCAAACAACTTTTTAAATTTTTAAGAAAATGAGAACGATGATTTTTCGTAAAAAATTTGCAAATTTCACCAACAAACAGTTTGATGAATTTTTGCAACGAGTTGTAAAAGCCTCCGGCTCGTTAAAAAATGCTGCTTTTACTAAATTAGTTTCACAATTAAGCAATTCGGTGAAAAGGTTTCACGATTTGCGAATGGTTTTGCCGGCATCGGCATACACTGAAAAAATCAACGAAATCGGACGTCAGGCGGACGAGGTATTCCGCAAAATAAAAATGACGGTAGATTACAATACGTTGTGTTTGAGCGGAAAAGAACAAGAAGCCGCTAAAAAATTTCAGTCTGTTATCGCCTTTTACGGTTATATTCCTCAAGACGGAATAGTTAAAAAGTTCGTAAACTACGATTCCCTTGTATCGGAATTAAACTCTGATACAAATGCTGTTACGGTGTTGAACCTTAAAACCCAGCTTACAAAATTAGCGGATTTAACAAAAGAATACCGTGAAAACATTCTCTTAAGAGATAATTACCGCTCGGGAATAAAAGGTAAACGTAAAGAGGCAAGAATTGCCGCCATAAAGGACTTTACAAACCTCAGAGATTCCATAGAGGCTTTCGCGGTACTAAACACAGAAACGGAAGTTTCTCAATTTAGTAATCTTATAAACGAAGCGTTTATCAACGTAAGTCCGAACTCAAAGAAAAAAGAGTCATAAACAACGTGTAGGGGCGGGCCTTAAGTGCCCGCCCTTTTTTTTATGTGTCCGCCATTTTATAAAAAAAAAAAAACGGAATAAAGAACAAAATGAATATTTGTTTTTATTTATGGAATTTTTATATTTGAAAAATCTAATATTATACAAATAACATATTGTTTAATTTTTTAATACAAATAAGAACATGAAGAAATTCCTTTACTATTCGCTAATAGCGGCTATGACGGCTTCAAGTGTAGCACTTTCGTCTTGTGATGACGAAGAAGAAGTTGATTCTATTATCAACAACAATTCCGACAACACCCAAAAAGACGGTACAAAATTTTCGGTAACGGTAACTCTTGACAACAAAACTATTTTCACTAAAGAGGGCGAAACCGGCAAATCAATCACTCTCGACCTTGACAAGTTAGCAGAAGAGCCTCTGTTAAAAGAAGCTTTGAAAGGTTACGAAATTCTCTCATTTACCAAAGACGGTAAAGAAATCAGCGGCGAACAAACGATTACCGCCGATGCTAAATACGAAATCAACGCCATAAAAATTGCTTTCTTGGAATACACCTTGCCCGAAGACGGCAAACTCCTTTATGAAAAAGAAGTAGAGGAATCTGATGACCTCAAAATGAAAAAGGGAATCCGAAAAATTGATATTCAAGAACAACCGGTTGATATTCAAGTAGAACCTACTACCTACGAAACTTGGTATTACACTACAAGTAACAATCAAATAGAATATATTATTAGACAAAGTGAAATCGGCATATACGATAGTCCGATTATGGGGGGGTACACATTCGATGCCACAACGGGCAAACTCTATGATGAAGCTTTAAGAGACGGCGATGGAGACGAAAGTGATAATAATTTCGAAGCCTATCTCTTTAAAGTAGCAGATAAATATTATACGACACCGATACGCTACAAAAAAAGTAAAGACGGTGTAAAAGGTTATCAAACAGAATGGACTATAGAGAATGCTGATAGAATTATCGGGAAAAATGCTGTAGTTGAGGACGAAGATGAAGATGAAGATTTAACTGCCGAAGATTTGGCACTTAAATTTACCGCTGATAAAGTTACCTATGCAGGACTTAATATTGATTACAAATATCAAGACGGTATTATTACTTTTTCACAGCTAAAGACGAAGAAGTAGGCGAAGTCGAATTGAAATTCATTTATGACGGAACATATCTTTATCAAGTCGCAGAAGAATGTGACATAATAGATTACAAACCGTTCCCGACCGGCAAACTTTTGGAATACAAAGAAGAAGAAATACCGAATTTTGGAGAAAAATTAACTCAAGCTGACGAAAAAACATTCGTTTATAAATCAGATGATATGCATTATAAAAAACTGTTCGGTATCTACGATTGGACAGGCAACGGTACAATAGATGGAGATGAAGTATACCAAACATGTGTTAATAAATTCGACAAATATCCTTTTGGAAGATTTGAGATATATGAAGCCGATGGTATATATGATTATTATTTCATTTATCCGGACAATAAAATATATCGTTACCTTTTAAATAACAATATAACTTCCGAACAAACATTTGATATTGTAGAAAATTCGATTTTCACTGACGGAAATTATATCGTAATTGATACGAACAAATACTCCGATGCAAAATAAAAAATTCTAAATAAAAAACAAAAAGTGCAGGCATCTTGTCTGCACTTTTTTTGTTTTTTTTAAAGTTTTGCGATTTCGTCAAGGGTTAAGCCGGTGTTTTCGGCAATGATGTTGATGTCAATACCGACTTTTTTAAAGTTACGGGCGATTTCAATGGCTTGTTGTTTTTTCCCTTTTTCGATACCGATTTTTTCGCCTTTTTCGATACCCTCGGCTATACCTTCCGCTCTGCCTCTAATCTCCGCGTACTCTATTGTATTGTAATAGTCGCGGTAATCTTTTAGACTGTCGCGGTATGCAAGCAATTCGGGGGCTTGATATTTTGCAATCTCGGCAAGATTGAAAAGTTTTTTGAACACGGATTCACGTAATGCCTTCGGACGGTCGGCAAGATGATAGAGATTTTTCATCGCGAAAAACCATTTGTCCAACATTCCGTCAAGTTCCTCCTCCGTTTTCTTGAATTTCGGCATCTCAACATTGATGAACTCCAATTTATCACAATAAAGTTCGTCAGGATATTCGTCAAACCTGATTTTTGCGTGTGTTACGATTTCGGTGTGTTTAGGATTGTCGTCTAAATTAAAATTCAGGATTCCAATTACATAAACTTTTCGCAAAGAATAGTCCCAACCCTTTTTCGAGCCGTCTAACTTATAAATAAAACCTTTCTCTCCCTGCTCCTGAATCGGGAACGAAGAATAATAAAGGCTGCGGTCAATAAAGTTTATCTGCGAAGCCTTTTGCATTTCAACGATGAACTTTTCGCCCTTGTTGTTTTCACAATAAACATCGTAAATGGCTTTACGGTCGGATTCCACAATCGGAAGTTTTTCGGTGTTGAGATGACGTACATCTCTGATTTCTTCTTCACCTTCCAAATTTAGCAAAGCATTCAAAAAACTTATCAGGAACTCCTTATTGGCAGGTGTTCCAAAAAATTTCTTAAATGCAAAGTCCGTATAAAAATTTATATAACGTTCGTATAATCCTTCTGACGGCATAAGTATATAATTTTATAATGTCGCAAAATTGTGAAGTTTTTTCAACAAAAACAAATAAAAGAAAAAAAAATGGTGAAATATCGTGCTTTTCTTAGCAAGAAAGCCGAAAAAATAATAAATTTGCAAAAATTTTTTTTCAGATTAAACAACTTACATGGAAACATTTGACGAACAGGAAATAATAATGGCATCTATAACCGGAGAAGACAAACCCGGTTTAACATCTTGTTTATCAGCCATTATAGCGAAATACAACGCAACCATACTTGATATAGGTCAGGCAGATATTCACAATTCCCTTTCGCTTGGGATAATGTTTATCGCCGAGCAGAAAAACTCCGGTAACATCTTGAAAGAAATGCTTTTCAAGTCGTGTGAACTCGGGGTTCAAATACGTTTTTCACCTATTTCGATTGAGGAATACAACCGTTGGGTATCGCTTCAAGGCAAAAACCGCTATATCGTAACGCTTTTGGGCAGAAAGATTTCAGCGGGATTAATTGCCGAGGTTTCAAGGGTTTTGGCAGAACAAGGTCTTAACATTGATGCCATAACGCGTCTTACGGGACGTATTCCGCTCAACGCAGACATGGAAAAACACGGACAAACACGTGCTTGCGTTGAAATGTCAGTCAGAGGCACGCCCAAAGACCGTCCTTTCCTTCACGGCGAATTTATGAGGATTTCGCAGGAAATGGGTTATGACATTTCGTTTCAGGAAGACAACCTTTACCGCAGAAACCGTCGTCTTATATGTTTTGACATGGACTCTACTCTTATTCAGACCGAAGTTATTGACGAACTCGCTATGCGTGCCGGTGTCGGCGACGAGGTCAAAGCCATAACAGAATCGGCAATGAGAGGCGAAATAGATTTTTGTGAAAGTTTCAAACGCAGGGTTTCACTTTTAAAAGGTCTTGACGAAAGCGTTATGAAAGACATCGCTGAAAATCTTCCTATCACGGAAGGCGTGGCAAGAACGCTGAAAATATTAAAACAATACGGCTATAAAATTGCAATACTTTCGGGCGGTTTCACGTATTTCGGCAATTACTTAAAACAAAAATTCGATATTGATTTTGTTTACGCCAACGAGCTTGAAATCAAAGACGGTAAACTAACGGGAAATTATGTCGGCGACATAGTGGACGGAAAACGCAAAGCCGAACTCCTAAAACTAATCGCACAATTAGAGCATCTTGATTTGCAACAGGTTATAGCCGTCGGCGACGGTGCTAACGATTTGCCGATGCTCAACATTGCAGGTCTTGGCATAGCATATCACGCCAAACCAAAAGTAAAGGAAAACGCCAAACAGTCGATTTCTTCAATCGGAATTGACGGTGTTTTGTACATGTTAGGATTTAAAGATTCGTACATTCAGTAGAAAAAAAAATAAGCAAATGAGTAAAAATATTACGAAAGAGGATGTTATCAACGCATTAAAATTGATAACCAATCCTCAAAATCAAAAAGATATAGTAACCTCCGGTCTTGTAGAAGATGTTGAGGTAAAACAAGATGGAATAAGTGTGCGTCTAAAAATCACTCATGCCACCAAACCGCTTTTGAGTTCGCTCAAAAAAGCCGTTCATCAGGTAATCGAGGCAGACATAAGTGCGGAAATTCCCGTTAAAATTTTTATCAGCGAAGTCGAAATTCCTCATTCTCAAGAAGAAAAGGAAATTCCTCTGTCAAAAGTTAAAAATATAATAGCCGTAGCCTCAGGCAAAGGCGGCGTAGGAAAATCAACAATAACGGCAAATCTTGCAATAGGTCTTGCGAAATTAGGTTTTTCGGTAGGATTGATAGATGCTGATGTTTTCGGACCGTCAATGCCGAAAATGTTCGGCCTTGAGGATTATCAGCCGCTTTCAAAAAAGGTAGGCGACAAAGATTTGATAATTCCCGCTGAAAAATACGGTGTAAAAGTTCTTTCAATGGGATTTTTCCTTGACCCTGAAAATCCTGCAATTTGGAGAGGACCTATGGCTTCAAACTTTTTGAACCAGATAATCAACGACGGAGATTGGGGAGAATTGGATTATTTACTTTTCGACCTTCCTCCCGGCACGAGCGACATACATCTGACCGTTGTTCAGACCTTGAAATTAAAAGGAGCGATAATCGTTTCAACACCGCAGCAAGTAGCGATAGCCGATGTAGTAAAAGGTATTAATATGTTTAGAAACGATAAGATTGACGTTCCTATTCTCGGCATTGTAGAAAACATGGCATGGTTTACGCCCAAAGAATTGCCGCAAAACAAGTATTACATTTTCGGCAAAGAAGGCAACAAAAAGGTAGCCGAGAAATACGGTCTTGACCTTTTGGCGCAAATTCCTTTAGTTCAGTCCGTATGCGAGAACGGGGACAACGGTACGCCCTCGGTTTTGGACGATAACTCTATGACTGCTAAATACTTCATGGATTTAGCGCAAAAGATTAAAGATAAAACAAATTAAAAATTTTTTCATGCGGGGTGTAATAAAATTATTACCACTCCGCATCTTTTAAAAATCTTTTCAACAGAAAAGCGCAGAAATAGGGGAAAGTATAAATATTGTTTTCAAAACCGATATTGGCGCGACAAAGTTTTATACCGTATTTAATATCAGCATAACGCTCATTTTTAATAAGTTCGCTCAAAGAGCGCGAACGGTTGTTTGAGGCTTTGACCTCAACGGGGACAAGAGATTTTTTTGTACGCAAGAAAAAATCCTCTTCCAATGTAGAATCTTCACGTTTGTAATAAAACAAATTATAACCCGATTTAGAAAGAGCCTCACCCACAAAATTTTCGTAAAGCGCACCTTTGTAAACTCCGAGGTTTTTATTAGAGCGCAAATCCTCTTGAGCCTCCTCGTCTAAGCAAGCCACCAGCAATCCCGTATCTTTGAAATAGATTTTATATTTTGTATCATCATAATTACCGTTTAATGGGAGTTCGGGGAAATTCAGACAGCGGCAAATATTAATAATTCCTGCATCATTAAGCCATTCCACACAGCCGAAATAATCCTTAAAACGGGCACCCGTTGCCACTTTAGAAATCTGAAACTTTTTGTTCTCTTTAGCTAATTGAACGGGGATATGATTGAAAACGTTTAAAACTCTTGTTTGGTCAAGCCCCGTAACATATTTTCTGAAATCCTCTTTATAATCCTCAATCAAAGCCCTTTGTTTCATTAAAGAGCCTTCAAAAGTTCCTTTTTCGATATAACTGCTTACGATAGCGGGCATACCGCCCAAAATACAATAATCCAAAAACACGGAATTAAAAATTTTTAATTCCGATTCGCTGAAAGGTTTCAGTGTTATAAGGTTTTGTAAGAGTTCGTCCGCTATGCTTTCGGGATAACCTTTTGCCCAAAGGAATTCCTCAAAATCAATTGATTGCATTAGAAAATCAATTTTGTTTCCTACGCTGTTGCTTTCTATTTTTTGATAATTGATACCGAGCATTGAGCCTGAGCAAATTACGTCAAATCTGCCGTCGGCGTTAAAAAACTTCAGCGACGAGGCAATTTGCGGAAAATCTTGAAGTTCATCGAAAAAAATCAAAGTTTTGTTTTCAATAAATTTTTTATGCGGGTCAATTCTTGAAATGTTTTTTATAATAGATGCCACATCATAACCGTCCTCTATGATTGAGCGGTATTTGATTTCGAGGGCGAAATTTATTTCGATGAAATTTTCATAATTTTCCTTTGCGAATTTACGCACGGATTCGGTTTTACCTATTTGACGTGCGCCTTTTATAATCAGCGGCATTTTATCACCGCTGTTTTTCCAATTTTTTAAATATATGTCGATTTTTCGTTTTAAATACATTGTGCTTATTTTTAGGGGTTTAACAAAAAAATGAGGATATTTCAGGTATTTTTTTACACTTTTTAGAGCCTAAAAACGTTGCAATATTACAAAAAAATGAGGATAAAAAGAAAAAAATATTTTTCGTTTTTAAAAAAAAATAGTTTAAATTCGCACCGAATATATAATGAAGAAAAAATAATAGAAATGACAAAATACCGTTTACCGGCTGAGTTTGAAAAACATCAGGCCGTTTTGATAATGTTTCCATATAGTGACAAGGAAGATTTTGCACCGAAACTTACCGCTGTTCAATATGAATTTGTTGAATTCATAAAACGCATATCCTTTTCAGAGACTTGCGTAGTAATTGTAAAAGATGCAAAACATGCGCATATTGTTTATCATCTTTTGCTTGATGCTTGTGCTCAGACGGCAAATATTAAATATATTGAATATCAGGCATACAGAGTTTGGATGAGGGACAGCGGTCCTATTCCTGTTTATGAAAACGAAACGGGCAAGATAGTATATTTGAACTTTAATTTCAACGCATGGGCAAATTATCACGCATATCCCAAAGACGACAAAGTACCCGAAGTAGTAGCGGAGTTTATGGAAAGGGAAACCGTGATGCCGGTTTATAACGGTAAACGAGTAACCTTGGAAGGCGGAGCAATTGATGTAAACGGTTCAGGCACATTGCTTTGTACGGAAGAGTGTTTGATGGATAAGAACGTACAAGTAAGAAACGAAGGTTTTTCAAAACAAGATTATGAAAATGTTTTCAACGAGTATTTTGGCATAACAAACGTTATTTGGCTCGGCTGCGGCATTGCTGGAGACGACACGCACGGACACGTTGATGATTTTTGCCGTTTTGTAAACCGCGATACTGTAATAATCTGCGACGAGGAAAACAAGAACGACATCAACTATTTTGCACTTCAGGAGAATATCAGCCGCTTAAAAGATGCCAAACTCGAAGACGGCAAACCTCTGAATGTTGTTAAAATACCGATGCCGGAGCCTGTTTATTACCGAGGCAACCGTCTGCCTGCAAGTTATGCAAACTTTTTGATAACGGAAAAATCGGTGTTAGTTCCGATTTATCAGGACATCAACGATGCCAAAGCCTTGAATATACTTTCGTCTGTTTTCCCCTCGCATAATGTTATAGGCGTTTCGGCAGTAAATATTGTTTGGGGCAGAGGCGGTCTGCACTGCTTAACACACGAGTTGTACTAATTGAAAGAGATTTCAACAGTACTTTTAGTGTTGTCGCCCGTAGTTTTTTGAACCCGTATTTTAGCGGGAATACGTTCTTGAAGTTCTTTTACGTGCGATATTATACCGACTTGCCGTCCTTGATTTTTGAGTTTTTCCAACATGGTGATAACATGGTTTAAGGAATTTTCGTCAAGAGTTCCGAAACCTTCGTCAATAAAAAGTATTTGAGATTGAATACCATTTTGCATCATGTCGGAAAGACCAAGGGCAAGGCAAAGCGAAACCATAAAACTTTCTCCGCCAGAGAGTGTTGAAGTCGGACGCTCCACTCCCATTTCAAGATCGTTTACGATAATAGCAAGCGAATCGTTTTGACAAGTTAAAACATATTTATCAGTCAGCTTGTTAAGGTTGTAATTAGCGTTTTTCAAAAGTATTTGCAAGGTATAGGTTTGGGCGTAAACTCTGAGTTTTTTGCCGTCGAAAGACCCGAAAGCCTGATTTAAGACAGACCAATCCTCCAAAAACTTGTTAAGCTCTTCTTTTTCTTTCAAGATTTGTTGATATTTTTTACGAGAGATTTTATCAGTTTCAATTTTTACGGCAATTTTGGAAAGTTGATTAAAAAATTCCTCATCTTGTTTTTTGAGTGTTTCATAGCTGTTTTCCAATTGCGTTAAATCTTCTTCGGTAGAAAAAGGTTTCTTTAAATGGTTTTCAAGATTTTCTTTTGCATCGCTCACGGATTGAACAGCCGTTAAAACGGAATTATCAATTTCAGAAAGTTTTTGAGATAGTCTTTTACGGTATTCCAAAGGATATTCCAAAAGTTTCAGAGCCGATTCCAAAGTAAGATTCCAATCAGGATTTTCGGCGTTAGTCTTTAGAATCAAGGCTTTGAACTCCTCGTTCAAAGCGTTTTCCTTATCGGACAATTCTTTTTGATAAGAAGACAAGTTTTTTTGTTTGACTTCCAATTCAGTAATTTTTTGCGGCAAAAGAGAATAATCCCCCTCAAAATCTTTTTGAGAAGATATTTTAACGTTTTTGAAACTATCACGCAAAAGTTCAATCCTTTCTGATTGAGAGAAAATTCTTGAATAATCTGCCAAAAGAGGTTTCTTTTCTTCGATACTATTTTCTAAACTTTTAAAAATCTTATAACTGTCATCAACCTTTTGTTTGAAAACGGAAGAATTTTCCTCAATTAAAGCTATGCTTTTTTCTTTCGGGAAATAGACATTCAGTTTGTTTAAAATATCCTGACGCTCAAGAAGAAGGTTTTGTTTAAAATTCAAAAACTCGTTTAATGAATTTTTTAAAACGAAAATAGAATTTTCCAACTGTTGTTTTTGATTTTTAAGATTTTCAACCTTTTGATTTGCCGTTTCAAAGTTTTCCCTTGCGTTTTTTTCTTTCAAAGAAAGCGCATCAAAATGTCTTCTTAAGGTCGTGATTTGAAGTTTACGCTCCTCAAAAACGCTTTTTAAAACCGGGAGTTTTTCTTTTAATTCTTCAGGCGAATTGAGTTGAAGGTTTTCCGCTTTACTAAAAAAATCAACGGCTTTTTTTAGACGAACAGTTAGAGCAGAGATTTTCTCTTTGTAAGGTTCGACCTCAGGTTCAAGTTTTTTGACAGAAAGTTCCAAAGAGGAATTTTCAGCGTTTTTGGCTGCGATTTTATTTTCTGAATTTATCAACTCTTTTTCCTTTTCATCGCGGCGGTTTTTGATGTCATTGAGTTGAGTTTGAATAATTTCGTTGGTGTAAGAGGCGAAAGGATGCTCCGTACTGCCGCAAACAGGACATTTCTGCCCTGCTTTCAGAGTTTTGCGCAATTGTTCGACATTTTTGTTAGCCATCAACTGCTGAGCCTCAAAAAGAGATTTCAAGGTTTCAAATTCGATTTTTATCTTATCTCGCTGCGAATAAAAATTTTTTAAAATATCTTTATTTTTTTCGATAACAAGTTTATTTTCTTTGAGTTGCGTTTCGATATTTTTCAGATTCTGAAAATTGTTGTCATAATCGTTGAAAATCTTTTCAGCACCCAAAACGTATTTGATTTTCTCGTCCAATTTGATTTCCTCATCAGTAATTTCTTTTAAATTGACTTTAGAAATCTCTAAAGTTATTTTATCTAAATTATCTTTCAAATTTGCTTTTTCTTTTTCTAACAAGAGAAAATCAGACGAGAGTTTTTCTAATTCTTTTTCAGAACTTAGAATTTTGTTTTCGGTTTGAGAGATTTTTGAGAGTTCGTTATTGATTTTCAGATTAACACCGCTGAAATTATCAAAAAGCGAGTCCACGGCTTGGATATTATCATAAAGAGTTTTGTTTTTTGAATACTCCGAATATTTGATTTCCAAATCGTTAAGAGTTTTTTCCAAAGCATTTTTCTCTTCCCTTAACGAATTATAAGCTTTAAAACACTTTACAAACTCCAATTGAAGATCTTGAAAATCGTTTTCAAAAAGTTTTTCTTCGTTTTTTACCTCTGACAATTTGTTTTTTACGGGCGAAAAATCCCTTAACGAAACCTCCAATTGTTTTTCCAAAAGCCGCTCTAAAGAAGATTGTTTTTGAACGGTTTCCGCTTTTTCTTTTTCTAAAGTTTTTTGCTTTAATGTTTTATCAAGTTCGATAAAAGTTTTTTTCCAATTAATCTTGTTTTGAACGGTTTGAATTTGGTTTTTAAGTTTTTCTGACAAAGAAACACAATTCTTTTTTTCGTCAGAGAGTTTTAAAATTTCATCATCCGAAAGCAGTTGAATTTCTTTCAAAGAGTTGTCCTTAAATTCGATTTCGGTTTTGCAATTTTTGTATTTTTCATAAATTTTAAGGGAAATTTTCTCGTAAATATCCGTATTTGTCAGCATTTGTAGTATTTCTGACTTTTTGTCAGCTGCGGCAAAAAGAAATTTTGAAAACTGATTTTGAGCGAGCATAACGCAACGTATAAAACGGTCAAAATTCAGCCCGGTAAGTTTTTCTATTTCCGATGAAAACTCTTTTTGCTTATCTGTTATAACCTCTTCTTGAGAGGATTTTATAACGTAAAGCGTATTTTTAGCTGGTTGAAGCGTACCTGAAAACTTCTGACCGGCTCTATGGACTTCCCATTCGGCTTTATAAATTTTTCCTTGAGCCTCAAAAACAGTTGCCGCCAAAGCCTTTGAAGTACCGTGCCGCATAATATGCCTTGCGTCAGAAGTCTTGTTAATCGTGGAATTCTCCAAGTAAATAGTCTCTTGAGAGGTGCTCTCAAACCTCGGAGTAAGACCGTAAAGCGAAAGACAAACGGCGTCGGTTATCGTACTTTTGCCCGCGCCCGTATCGCCGCAAATCAAAAACAGCGGTGAATTTTTCAAAGGTCCGCTGCTAAAATCAATTTCAGCATTCTCTATCGTTGCAAGATTTTGTATTATGATTTTAAGAATTTTCATCGCTTCAAGTTTTTTTTAGTTGATTTCTTCAATAATTTGCGCTAACATTTCAGCATATTTGTCCGGCATTTCGGTTTTTTGTTTTGACAAAAAAATCTCTTTCATGATTTTTAGCGGATCGGCATTTTTGAACTCCTCAGCACTAAAAGTACGTATCTGATTTTGAGAGTTTTCGCCGTTTTGATAATTCTTTTTAAAAGTACAGAATTTTGCTTTTTTGTCTTTTAAAATTTCAATTAAAACGGCTTTGTTGTCAGGATTAACAAATTCATAAAGCAAATTAACCTCCAAATACATTTCCTTGTCATCGGGCAAATCAAGTAGAGCTTTTTTTACTCCGGCAAGATCTTGAGGCGTTTCAGGAACGGTTAAAAGCGGAATCAAAGGCGGAAGACTTTCCAATCGGATTTCGCTAATTTCCTTTCCTAAAAATTCCACAATTGTCAATGAATGTTTGTAATCTTTTTCGGCAAAAGAAAACGGTATAGGCGAACCCGAATATCTTATATATTTTTTGTCATCAACAGGTTGCGGTCTGTGGATATGTCCTAAAGCAAGATACGAAATACCCTGAGGAAATTCCCTAGAATCTATACTGTCAAGACCGCCCGTCTGTCCGCCCGAAGATGTTGAATAAACGGCATTAGAGGTCGTAAGATGACCAGTTGCAATTATAGGCACGTCCTTTCCTTGTGCTCTTATTAACGCCCTTTCTACAACATTAGAATAAATTTTGCCGATAGTCATATCGCCCGAAAAATCGCCCCGCCTTAAAAAAGGAACGGCACAAACCACGGCTTTGAGTTCTCCCTCCTTGTCAAAAACATCCAAAACCATAGAATCAAAATCTATGCTTCCGTCCTCTAATCTTGGCACACAGCCTATAACACGGACTTTAAAACTTTTCAAAATTTCTTTCGGAGCATTCAGATACGATGGCAAATCATGATTACCGCCAGTAATAATTATCTCTAAATCAGGAAATTCGTTATGCAAATCGTTAATAAGACCGTAATAAGTTCCGGCAACAAAATTTCCCGGAGATGCCGTATCAAAGACATCACCGGAGACTATTAAAATATCAATATTATTTTCCCGCAAAGATATTTTCAACCTTGAGAAAAAATTTTCAAATTCCCTTTGCCGCCCGTAGTTATAAAGGTCTTTGCCCAAATGCCAGTCGGCTGTGTGCAACAAATTTACTTGCATTTTATAACTTCAATTTTTTCGTTTAACGGATTGTCGATTTTCAAATCAGTAATTTTTCCGTTTTGCCAAGAACATTCCACTGAAATTCCTCCACGAGCTTTAAGTCCTTTAAAATGCCCGCTTTCCCAAACATCAGGAATTGCAGGAAGAATTTTTATAATTCTTGTTCCGTCCGCTTTTACTTCGTGGCTTTGCAACAACATTTCCATCAAACCGGCACTGCCGCCGAAATTACCGTCAATCTGAAAAGGCGGATGCGAACAGAACATATTTTTGAAAGTTCCTGCTCCTGAACCTGAATAATTAACGGTATTGCCCCATTCATCCGGCGCACATTTCGTTGTAATGACCGGGTTCATAAGATTTTTGAAAAGTTTGTAAGCATGGTTTCCATCACCTAAACGCGCCCAAAAATTGATTTTCCAAGCTCTTGACCAACCCGTACCTTCATCACCGCGGCGGTTAAGCGTCTTTTTTGCAGCCTCATAAAGTTCGGGCGTATTAATCGTAGTTCCCGGATAAAGTCCGAAAAGATGACTTACATGACGGTGATGAATTTCAGTTTCCTGATAATCTTCAAGCCATTCTTGAAGATAGCCATTCGGTGATATTTTCATTTTAGGAAGTCTTGAGGCGGTCTCTTTTAAAAGTGCTGAATAATCAGCATCGATTTTAAGAATTTCCGAGGCCTGTTCCACAGCTGAAAAAATCTCCAAACAAATCTGCGTGTCCATTGTCGGAGCCAAACAAACACAACATCTCTGACCGTCTTTCAAAAATGCGTTTTCGGGCGAGGTACTCGGACCTGTTACCAAACAGTCGTTATATTCAATCAGATTTTCTCTTAAAAACTCCGCCGCACCCCTCAAAACAGGATAAACACGTTTTAAATAGTTTTCGTCCTTTGTAAAAAGATAATGTTCCCAAAGTTGAAGCGCAAGCCATGCACCTCCTGTAAAAGTTGCTCCCCAAGACGGGTCTTCGCTCGGCGCAGTAAAACGCCACGCATTAGCCAAAACGTGTCCTGCCCAACCATTTGTACCGTAAAAATCCCGTGATGTTTTTTCACCGGATTCAACAAGCGATTCCACATATTTTGTTATCGGCTCCGAAAGGTCGGAAAGATTGCCCGGCTCCATAGGCCAATGATTCATCTGAACATTGATATTCAAATGATAATCACCGTTCCAAGCCGTATGAATAGCGTCAGCCCAAATGCCCTGAAGATTAGGCGGCAAAACAGAATTAACACTTGAAGAAATCAAAAGATAACGTCCGAACTGAAGATACAAAGCCGCTGAATCAACAGCCTTAATTTTACCGTTAATATCGGTTTTGCCCATTTCAACAGAAACTCTGTCGAAATATTTTTTGTATTGCGTTATATGATTTTCTTTTAAAGTTGAATAATCTTTAGGAGAAACGTTTATTATAGATTCCGTATTGTTACGAATTGTTGCAAAATCGTTATGCACCTCGCCTTTAAAGATTTTTTCGTAATCAGTGCCGGCACTTATTAAAATAATTGCTTGATTTTCAGTCTGTTTTATAAGTTTTGCAACGGCAATAAATTTTACGCCTTCTTTTTGTTCGTCGCCACTATCAAGCATACCTTTCATAACTACGGCAGAATCGTTTTTAATAAATTCCACACGCTCATCCCTTAAAAAATCAAACGAAAATTTCAAAGGTGCGTTTTCGGTTTCAAGGTTTATGACAATAACATTCTGCGGAATCGAAACAAAATATTCACGTCTGAATTTTGCTTTTTTACCGTTATAATTAAATGAAAAAGAAGTATTTGCAAGAGCTTCGTTTAAATTAAGAAAACGTTTATAATCAGAAAACGAAGTATCTGAAAACATTTCAGAAAAGTCGATTTGAAATTTTCCGAGCGTTTGATAACAACCGTATTTCGGATTTGTACTTCCGCCGTCAAGACACGTAAAATGCTCTTTCATAAGTTTTTCGGCAGCTATATTGTCGCCCTCAATAAGTTTTTTTCGGATCTCAGGCAACCAGTCTTTCGCTTTAGGATTCGAGACGTCCCACTCAGAGCCAGACCACATCGTTTCTTCATTCAAAACGAGAGTTTCTTTTGTGATTCCTCCGTCGGGCATTGCGCCGAGTCTGCCGTTTCCAAGCGGCAAGGTTTCTTCCCACATCGCAGCAGGAGAAGAAAAATTAATAGTTAAAGCATCTATCTCTTTTTGAAAGCTGTTTTGACAAGCACAAAACATTGTGAAAATAGGAACTATAATTTTTAAAAGTTTTGTCATTTTTTTTTCTGTTTGGGTTTATGCGGCAAATTTACATATTTTTTTTATTTTTTTCGCTAAAGATTTTTTCTTACCTTTACCGAAATTAAAAATAAGAAAATATTATGAAAAAAACAAGCATAATCATATTACTTATAATAGTTGCAACCATTACAAAAGCGCAAAACTATTATTTAGCGGGAGATTCTTGCTTTCAAGCAGGCGATTATCAAAAATCAATTATGTATTTTGAGAAATTTCTCGCTCAATTAGAAACTCAAAACCAAGGACGAAGTTTTGATTACGCCAAAATTCTTGTCTTAGAAAGCGATTCGTATCTCGCATTATCGGATTTAGAAAACTCGCTAAAAGTCTCTCTTAAAGCCGATTCCATTATGAGAGAATGTAAACAGGAAAAATCTGATTTCGCTTTTAAATGTTATATGAATTTAGCCGAGGCATACGGTAAAAAATCCGACAACGAAAATGTCATAAAATATTTTTTAATGTCACTTCCGTTAATAGAAGATGTTGTGGGAAAAGACTCTCAAGTGGAGGCTCAAATCACTCAAAACCTCGGTTACCTATATTACAACAAAGAAAATTATCCCAAAGCATTTGAATATTTAACCCAAGCAAGCAGGCTTTTAGAAAAACTTTACGGTGAAAACTCCGAAGAATATATTCAATGCGTTTATGACATTTCACAAGTCTGCTACGGGAACTCCGACATAAAAAAAACAATGGAGTACACCGAAAAATATGTTTTACTTGCTCAAAACAACCACAAAGAAGACTCTCCCAAATACGTTCAGGCATTAAGAAATCTCGGTGTAGGATATTTCAACGAAGCCAATTATCAAAAATCGCTTGAATATTTAGTTTTAGCGACCCAAGAATATCAAAAAACATACGGCTCTTACAACGACGATTATGCAAAATGCGTTTTGGACATTGCTCAAATACATTTCAAAATCGGTGATTTGAACACCGCAACGGAATATTTTAAGCAATACCGTTATCAATGCGGAATGATTTACGGCGAAAACTCTTTAGAAACGGCAACCGCTGATGCTTATTTGTCATCGGTATATTGCGCTCTCACTGATTTTAGCAACGTTATAGAATACGGCAAAAAGGCAGAAAACTATTTTGAAAATAACGGCAAAAAAAATTCAGAATATTATTATCTGTCCGTTTCATCGCTTTGGTCAGCATATTCTCAACTGAAAATGGATAAAGAGGCTTTTGAATACGACAACAAGATGATGAAATTCTTTGACAATAATTCCAACACCGCAACGCCTCAATATGCGGCTCATCTTAAAAGCCTCGGAATAAAATACGCTAATGTTGCAAACTTTGAAAAATCTTTGGAATCTCTGAAACAAGCTTCAGAGATTTATCTCGGACTCTACGGGCAAACCGATGAAAGATATATCAACACGCTTTTGGACATCTCTCACACGTACCTCTTGTCAGACGATCTCCAAAACGCAAAATCCTTAGTTATAAAAGCGTACAAATATTCCAAAGCCGCCGATTCGTTGAATTATGTTTCAGCCAACGTTTTGACAGAATTAGCAGAAATCTGTCTAAAGCTCCGCAATTACAACGAGGTTATAAATTACAGCGAAAAAGCACTTCCGATTTTGGAGACCACAACAGGAAAAAATACCGTTAAATATGCCCGTACACTTATCACGGAGGGCAACGCATTAAAAAATCTCAGCGAAACCGACAAAGCTTTGGATTATTATAACAAAGCCTACACCTATGCCCTAAACACAAACTGCGGCAAACTCTTTTTGGCTAACATCCAAAACGAAATAGCATCGGTTTATTATCAGAAACTCGATTTTGAAAATGCATACAGATATTTTTACGATGCGTATACGGTTTATACCGAGGAGCTGAAAAGTAAATTTTCGTTTATGACAATAAAAGAAAGAGAAAAATATTGGGATTTTTACAGTATCGTTTTTGACAATCTTTTAACGATAGCATTAGCAATACAAAACGAAAATGCCATAAAAGAAAGTTACAATTCGCTTTTGATTTCCAAAGGTCTTCTTTTGGCCTCAGAGTTGCAATTAACGGACATAATTTTGAACTCCGGGGATTTAAGTCTCAAAAATATGTTTGCAAAACTGAAAGATTTGCGTCAAAAACTCTCTTCAACCGATATTACAAGCGACAAAAAAACTTTAGACTCGCTCGCCTCTCTTGCGCAAGATTATGAAACTCAAATCGTTAAAATCTCCAAACAATACGGCGATATTATCAATTACATAAAAGTTGATTATCAGCAGGTAAAAAATGCGCTTGAAGAAAACGATGTTGCAATAGAGTTTTTCTTCACCGCTAAAAATTTCGGAGCCTTGATCTTAAAAAAAGATTTTTCAGAGCCGAAACTCGAAATTCTAACGGACTCAGATTATACCGACCCGTACAAAAACACGGAGATTTATGTTAATATTTGGAAACCGTTAGAGAAATATTTTTCGCAAAACGGTAACATTTATTTTTCACCCTCGGGAAAGCTCCACACCTTGGCTTTGGAATATGCGCCTATTGATAACAATACCATTATTTCGGACAAATATCATATTTTCAGAATCAGTTCTACAAGAAACCTTGCTCTAAAAAAAGAAAAACTTCCGATAAATTCGGCTGTGCTTTACGGCGGTGTTTTTTATAACACAAAACCAGAAACCATGCAACAGGAAAGCGAAAAATACGCTTTTGAGAATGTAACGAGAACCATAAAGAAAAACCGTAATACGAAAATGTTTCAAGGCGGTATTAATGCCGAATATTTAAAAGGTACATTAACCGAGGTAAACAGAATAAAAGGCTTTTTGGATTCCTCGAAAATAAAAACCGATTTTTATATAGAATCGGCAGCCAACGAAGAGAGTTTCAAAAATCTTTCGGGCAAGGAATTAGGAATTATCCACATAGCAACCCACGGTTTTTATCTTGAAAGCAATGACAATTCGGGCGAGGACGCTCTGACTTATTCGGGTCTTTTGCTTTCGGGCTGCAACAACAGCGAAATGCCCGAAGGTGTGGACGACGGCATTTTGACGGCTAAAGAAATTTCTTATTTGGATTTTAGGAAAACGGATTTGGTGGTGCTTTCGGCGTGCGAGACAGGTTTAGGAAAAGTATCCTCGGAAGGAGTTTTCGGTCTTCAAAGAGGTTTTAAGAAAACTGGCGTTAATACGATTGTCATGTCGCTTTGGCCCGTTAACGACTATGCAACGCAACTTTTAATGACGAATTTTTATAAAAATCTCTCTTTAGGAATGTCAAAACACGATGCTTTTTTTTCCTCACAAAAGCTTTTGCGAGAAAAACCCGGCGTAACGCCTCAACATTGGGCAGCTTTTATAATGCTTGACGGAATTTAAAATAAGTTTTTTTTCATCAGTAAGAATCTTTTGTTTAATTTTGCAGCAGAAAAAAACGAAACAATGTTTTACAAACTGATAGAAAAGAAACGAAATCAATGGCTTGAATCCCCGGATTGTACCGTGAAGGATTTGTTGCGCTATATCCATTCGTGCGGCAAACTTCGTGATGCCCAGATTCAAGCCGTACAAACATACCTTTTCCTCAAAGTAAAATGCAGTAACAAGCCGTTGCACACACTTTTTTCTGAAGGGTATTTCAACAGCGGAAATACCTTTACGGGCAATACGGCTGCTGAGGCTCTTTACGAATATTCAAAACTTACTGACAAAAATGAAAAACCGATAGCACCCAAATTAAAGGAGTATGTTTCCGACAATATCGACGGAACTGATTATACTGCTGCTTTTAAACGTATTTTCTACGGAGTTGAATATCCCGACTATATTTTCAGTCTGCCGATGGGTGCGGGAAAAACATTTTTGATGGCGGCATTTATATACTTGGACTTGTATTTTGCTCAAAACGAACCGGACAATCCGGCTTTTGCGCACAATTTTATGATACTTGCACCATCCGGATTAAAGTCGTCAATTGTGCCGAGCCTAAAAAAAATACGTAATTTTGACCCGTCTTGGGTTATACCGGAACCGTCAGCATCGCAAATAAAAAAAATATTGCGTTTTGAAATACTTGACGAACAAAAATCCGCTGCCAAAAGCAACAAAATAAAAAACCCGAACGCCAGAAAAATCGTTTACGGAGGACAATCCTTAGAAGATATGTTCGGGCTTGTAGCCGTTACAAATGCCGAAAAAGTTATTCTCAACAAAATGGATAAAGGGAATGAACTTATGAAAAACATTGAGGATAAAGAAACGTTATCTTACAATGAGTTACGAAACATTATCGGCAAAATACCCAATCTCGCAGTATATATTGACGAAGTTCATCACGCCTCCGACGGTGAAATAAAACTCCGCCAAGTTGTAACGCAATGGGCTAAGAACAGCAAAAACACTTCAGTCCTCGGTTTTTCCGGTACACCTTATCTCGAAAAACAAGAAAGCGTAGCCGTCAGCAATGATTTCTCCTTAAAAAACAGCGATCTCGCTAATGTGGTATATCACTATCCGCTAATAAACGGCATCGGTAATTTTTTGAAGATTCCGTCTGTAAAAATTGCCGATTCACTTACCGAAAACATTGTTGAAAACGGTGTAAAGGATTTTTTGAACAATTACAAAAATACGGTTTATTCCGACGGTACATGCGCCAAACTTGCAATATATTGTGGAACTATCGAAACTTTGGAAGAAACTATTTTCCCTTTGGTTTCGCAAATTCTTTCCTCTTACAAAATTAATCCGACGGAAACAATATTGAAATATCACGGAGGTAACAAGAATTTTCCGAAACCCGATAATTCAGAAATTGAGTTTGCTGCACTTGATACGCCGCTTTCTAAAATAAAAATCATACTTTTAGTTCAGATAGGCAAAGAAGGTTGGGACTGTAAAAGTCTTACAGGCGTTATACTGCCGCAAAAAGGTGTTTGCCCTACAAATATGGTATTACAGACCTCATGCCGCTGTTTAAGACAAGTTGTAAGCAAAAACGAATCGGCGTTGATATGGCTCAATAAGTTCAACTCAGAAAAACTTAATACACAACTTATTAAGCAACAAAACATTACGCTAAAAGAGTTTGCCGACAGCGGTAAAACAGAAAAACCTCAGTGTCTGCGTTACGACCGAACGGAGCGTCTAAAAGTGCCGAAAGTAGATTTTTATCAACTCAAAATCAGTTACGAAACTCTTGTCATAGAGGAGAATCACGATACGGCTAAAAATTTGTCGTCTGATAACATCGTTTCGGAAAACCGAACACAAATCGTTACCGAGCAGAATATCGAAGGCAAAATTCAAGGCTATTCAGAACTAAAAAACGTAGAAGACGAAAACGAAATATCGTATTCATGGTGGTTGCACTCCATTGCGAAAGAGAGTTTCAACTCTGTCAGTGTAAACGATTTACAAAAATTTTCCGCGCAGTTGGAAGATATTTTTAATCAAATTACCACAGAAAAAGACGGTATAAAAATAGAAAATCCGAAATATAACCACAGCGAAATCCGTTCAAAAATCCGCCGTGCGTTTTTTCCGAAGCGGAGATTGGACATCAAGGAGGAAGTCATTCCTCAAAAAGCCGGACTTTTGCAAATCAGAAACGGAAATACGTTTTCACCGGTAGATGATAGTCCGAAATTTTATCCGGTACAAGACGAAGTAAAAGAAATCATTAAGTGGGACGGTCTTGATGATGACCCTATGCGCAAAGAAGAAATGCAAAAACTTGTTAAGCAACTCTCCGCCTTAGGGCAGGATATTTCTGCACTCAAACTCAGCAATGACCCGCACCCTGAACGTATGCGCACATACCATTATTTGCCGTACCGTTTTGACAGCGGGTTGGAAAGACAGTTTTTCGCCGATGAAATCATTCCGCTGACCAATCAGAAAAAGTTGGAAATTTATTTCAACGGAGATGAAAGTTTGACTGAGTTTAAGATAGACTGTTATTCAAAGCCGGAGGGCGTTTGGCATTACATAGGCAGATATGTTCCGGACTTTTTGTTAATAAGCAGGGACAATAACGGTGAAATTAAAAAGGCTATAATAATAGAAACCAAAGGTTCCGGTTTTGCAGCAAACTTTGCGGCAAAAAAACTCTTTATGCAAAATGAGTTTATCCCTAAAAACAACGAAAAATTCGGCTACCGCCGTTTTGAATTTTTGTATTTGGAAGATACGCTCAACCATGAAGAACGTGTGGCAAAGACAATGAAAATGATTAACGATTTTTTTGAAAACTAACCCATTATGGCAATTAAATACATTCCATATTATCCCGATACGCTCGAAGGGCAGGCAATCCTTGATAATTTTGTACGCACAAGACGTATACTCCGATACCAAGGCAGCGACGGCATCGTTGAAAGAATCAAACGCGGAATGCCGCTTTTTGAAACGGAATCAAAAGAAAAGTCAGGCGAAAACCCCGACCATAATTTAATAATTCGCGGCGAGTGTCTTTCTGCTTGTGCTTACCTCAAAGAAAAAGACATCAGCGTTGATTTGGTTTATATTGACCCGCCGTTTGCCTCTGGTGCTGACTATGCAAAAAAAGTGTATCTACGCCGCAATCCCGACAAGGCACAGCAAATAGCCGATGCCGAGCAACAATTGGATATTGATGAACTCCGCGCCTTTGAAGAAAAAATGTACGGCGATATTTGGGACAAAGAGCGTTATCTTAATTGGATGTACGAAAATCTCTGTGCAATAAAATCCGTTATGAGTGAAAATGCAAGTATTTACGTGCATTTGGATTGGCATATCGGACATTATGTAAAGATTTTGATGGATGAGATTTTCGGAGAAGATAATTTTATTAATGAAATTACTTGGTACTATTACAATAAAATGGCTCCAAAATCAGCATGTTTTCCAAGAACATCTGATAAAATTATGTTATATTCAAAATCCGTAAATTATATTTTTAATACACAATACGAAGAAAGAGAAAAAGCCCAAAAACAACTTGTAAGAAAGTTTGTAAACGGCAAAGCAATTAATGCACGAGATGAAAATGGAAATGTAATGTATGTTGAGTCATTTGAAAAAAGAATTGATGATGTATGGCGCGTACCAATGTTACAACCTGCAGATACTAATGAACCTGTTGGATACGCCACACAAAAGCCGGAAGCCCTTTTGGAGCGCATCATAAAGGCAAGCAGCGACGAGGGCATGGTTGTAGCCGACTTTTTCGGCGGTTCGGGCGTAACGGCGGCAGTTGCTAACCGTCTGGGCAGAAAATTTATTCACGGTGACATAGGCATCAATTCCATCCAAACCGTCCGCGACAGATTGAAGGCGCAGAACGCAGAGTTTGAAATTCTCGAAATCAAAGACGGTGTATCACTCTACCGAAACCCCGTACAGACACAGGACAAACTTATTTCACTTATTAAAGGACTTCAAGAAAATCCGTCGTTGGACAAAACATTTTGGACGGGTAGCATCAATGATTCAAAACTCGGTACAATTCCGGTTTATTTGCCGAACCTTTTGGATAGTTCCTCCCGGGTTTTGGACAAACCGCAAGCCGGACGTTTGGTTTTGGAAGGAATTTCCAACTTGGGCGATGAAATAAAAAAGGTTATAATTTATTACATTGACATTGAAGATTATTGGGACATAAAAAGTTTTATCGACAAGCAAAATCAATCCACGCTTATAGAGGTGGAACTCAGAGATTTGAAACAAGTCCTTGATGATGTCGTATTGGAAGATGAAGCAGATTTTGAAGTCAGCGAATTTGAAACTCAGGATTTGTTTAAGGTAAAAATGTACAAAACCGTTATAAATAGTTTTCATTCCGACCGTATAAAAATGAAAATTAATGCGCTCAACAACAAAGGCGAACAGCAGGCATTAGCTTCGGGTAAGCCTTTCAAGAGGCTTTCAATAAGCGATAACGGTCTTGAAACTATCGAATATATTTCGGTGGATTGTCAAAATTCCGACAAAACAGCACCATGGCATTCCGATTCAGAAATCAAAATCGACACTTCCGGTTTTATCATCAAAGACGGCAAAAAATCCTCTGAATATTGGGACGGAACAATCACGAGCGAAAAAAATCCGCTGCGTCTTAAAATCCGCAATATTTGCGGCGATGAAACTATATGGAATTTATAAAGAAATAGCAAATTATATTATAAAAAAAATACAAAAAGAAAATGGCAAGATTTAAACGTTTAGACGTTCTTAACACAATGATTTCCACGGGCATAGTTCCCTTGTATTACAACGCTGACGTGGAAAAAGTAAAAACCGTAGTCAAATCCTGTTACGAAGGCGGGGCAAGAGTTTTTGAATTTACAAACCGCGGCGATTATGCGCATGAGGTTTTTGAAGTCATCAATAAATGGTGCGCCAAAGAATGCCCTGAAATGATGATGGGCGTAGGAAGTGTAGTAGATCCTGCAACGGCAGCTCTTTACATTCAACTCGGTGCTAACTTTATCGTTTCGCCCTCGCTAAATCCCGAAATGGCAAAAGTCTGCAACCGCAGAAAAATAGCTTGGCTTCCCGGCTGCGGAACACTTTCCGAAATCAATTTAGCAGAGGAACTCGGCTGCGAAATCGTTAAAATTTTCCCCGGAAAAGAAGTAGGCGGACCTTCATTCGTAAAAGCAATAAAAGCTCCGTGTCCTTGGTCAAACATTATGCCTTCGGGCGGCGTTACTCCCGAAAGAGAAAGCCTTGAAGAATGGTTCAAAGCCGGTGTAGCTTGTGTAGGATTGGGTTCTCAACTTACAAAAGATTTTTCAACGATAGCAGAAAAAGTTAAAAACGCATTACAAATAGTAAAAGAATTAAGAAATGGAAAATAATATTTTTGATATATCCGGCAAAAACGCCATTGTTACGGGCGGAGCCGGCGTTTTAGGCGGAAGCATTGCAAAACACCTTGTAGAACAAGGCGTTAATGTTGTAGTTCTCGGTCGTCATCAAGAAAACACGATGGCAAAAGTAGAAGAACTCAAACAAATCGGAAAAGCTGATGTTATAGGAGTGGTTTCGGATGTTTTGGACACCGAAAAACTCAAAACCGCAAGAGAGGAAATCGCTTCAAAATGGGGCGGCATTGATATTTTGATTAACTGTGCCGGCGGCAACGTTCCGGGCGCAACAATTCCCGACGACAAAACCGTTTTCGATATGAAAATCGAAGATTTTGAGAAAGTTACGCAAATCAACATGAACGGAACAGTTTATCCATCACTTATTTTCGGCGAACTGATTGCTAAAAAAGGCGAAGGCAGCATTATCAACATCTCGTCTATGGCATCATACTCTGCTATAACACGAGTACTCGGCTACACGGTTGCAAAACACGGCATTGACGGTTTTACGCAATGGATGGCACAGGAAATGGCAATAAAATTTTCTGAAAAAATCCGCGTAAACGCTATCGCTCCCGGATTCTTTATCGGAAATCAAAACCGTGCGCTTTTAATCAATCCTGACGGCAGCCTCACGGAACGCAGCAAGAAAGTGATTGCCCGCACGCCTATGCGCAGATTCGGCGACATTACCGAACTCAACGGTGCGGTTCAGTTCCTTTGCAGCAAGGCGGCATCCTTTATCACCGGCGCAGTAGTTCCCGTAGACGGCGGATTTTCATCGTTCTCAGGGGTATAGTTTTCCAAATTAAAAATATTATGAAAAAAATTTTATAAAAATGAAAAAAACAGTAACATTCGGAGAAGTTATGCTCCGTCTTGCAACACCGGGTTATGAAAGATTTTTACAATCTAACGCTTTCAATGCCACATTCGGCGGCGGTGAGGCTAACGTAGCGGTATCACTTGCAAACTACGGTTTGCCGGTAAGTTTTGTAACAAGATTGCCTGAAAATGACATTGCAAATGCTTGTCTTAGAGAACTCAGAGGTTTCGGCGTTGATGTCAGCGACGTAATTTTCGGCGGCGACAGAGTAGGTATTTATTATCTCGAAACAGGAGCTGTAAGCCGTGCTTCAAAAGTGATTTACGACCGTGCTCATTCGTCAGTTTCTCAAATTAAAACGGGAATGATTGATTGGAAAAAAGTTTTTGCCGATGCTAAATGGTTTCATTGGACGGGTATAACGCCCGCTATTTCAGAAGGTGCGGCTCAGGTTTGTTTGGAAGCATTGAAAGTTGCCAAAGAAATGGGAATAACTGTTTCCTGCGACCTTAATTACCGCAAAAACCTTTGGAAATACGGCAAACGTGCCGACGAGGTAATGCCATCATTAGTAGAATATTGCGACATAGTTTTGGGCAACGAGGAAGACGCTGAAAAAGCACTTTTAATAAAACCCGAAAACGTAGATGTAAGTTCAGGAAAAGTTAATGCCGAGGCATATCTTTCAGTATCACAGCAGATTATGAAACGTTTCCCGAATGTTAAAAAAGTTATTACCACTCTCCGCAGTTCTATTAACGCTAATCACAACAATTGGGCAGGCGTTCTTTATGACGGCAAAACGCTTTTCAAATCGCCAGAATATCAAATAACTCACATAGTAGACAGAGTAGGCGGCGGTGATTCTTTCATGGGCGGATTGATTTACGGACTTCAAACTTTTGAAGGCGACGACCAAAAAGCATTGAATTTTGCAGTTGCAGCCTCTTGCTTAAAACATACTATTTACGGTGATTACAACCGTGTCAGCGTTTCGGAGGTTGAAAAACTTATGAACGGCGATGCAAGCGGAAGAGTTTCAAGATAATCATTCTTAGAAAACTAATTTTCAAATCGAGTAGGAGGAAAACAAAGTAGTTTTTCTCCTACTTTGTTTTCCGACCTCTCACACCACCGTACGTGCCGTTCGGCATACGGCGGTTCCTATTTTCGATACCATTCGAGATAAGTATCTAACATACAAGGATA
>JAFPYR010000028.1 GCA_017412115.1 Bacteroidales bacterium
ATGGACGAATGGATGGAATTTTTGAAAAATTCAGAAATTAAATCTGATACAAAAGTTCCGGGACTTATTGAAGCAAAAGAGGTTATGAAGTTCGACCGCATGACAAAGGAAGAGCAAGATACGTACATTCGTCATCTTGATGCCGTTGCCAACGAAAAGGAAGCAATTCTCACTGCCGAAATTCGAGGAAAAATCGAAGGACGCGCTGAAGGTGAAAAAATCGGTATTGAAAAAGGTAGAATCGAAGAAAGAGCTCTGCGTAACAAACAAGTCGCTACTGAAATGAAAAAACAAGGACTGTCTGTTGAAATGATTTCAACGGTTTTGCAACTTCCAAAAGATGAAGTAGAAAAATTGTTATCGTAACGCGAAATCTATTAATATAATACAAAAAATAGAAAACATTTTAGTATCAAACATACTAAAAAAAATGCAGGAAAAAATTCCTGCATTTTTTATTTCAATAAATTTCCTAAAATACTGCGGACAAAACCGCCTAACAAACCGCCTGATGAAGATTTTTTGGAGGATTTCTTTGAACCTCCGCCCAAAATACTTTTTGTAACCTCTCTCGTTGCTGTCCTAACTGCGGTATTAACGGCATTACCGACAATTTTACCCGTTGTTGACTGTTTTGACGATGAAGATTTTTTGGATTTTTCTTCTTTAGCCTTTTCTTTCGCTTTTTCAGCCTCTTTTTTGGCTTTTTCTTCTTCGGCTTTTTGTTTTTCAGCAGCTGCTAACAAAATCTCAAAAGCACTTTCTCGGTCAATACCTTTATCGTATTTTCCATAAATTCTTGATTTTTTGATAATATCGGCTCGTTGTGAATCGTTTATCGCACCGATTTGACTTAAAGGGAACAAAATCTTGCAACGTTCTACAACTGACGGCGCACCTTTCTCGTCCAAAAACGAAACCAAGGCTTCTCCGGTTTCAAGGCTTTGAATAGCCTCTTCGGTGCTGAAAGCAGGATTCGGACGGAAACTTTCTGCAGCGGCTTTTACCGCTTTCTTGTCTTTCGGGGTGTAAGCCCTCAAAGCGTGCTGAACTCTGTTTCCGAGTTGCCCCAAAATAGCATCGGGAATATCCGAAGGACTTTGCGAAATGAAATAAATACCAACACCTTTACTTCTTATCAAACGGATAACTTGTTCGATTTTGTCAACCATAGCCTTTGACGTACCGTCAAAAAGCATGTGTGCCTCGTCGAAGAAAAATACTAATTTCGGCAAATCCATATCGCCGACCTCCGGCAAAGTAGCGTAAAGCTCGCTCATAAGCCAAAGCATGAAAGTTGAATAAAGTTTGGGCTGAAGCATTAGTTTGTCAGCAGCAAGAACATTCATAACGCCTTTTCCGCCTTCGGTTGCAAGCAAATCAAGAATATCGAAAGCCGGTTCGCCGAAAAAATTTTCACCGCCCTGATTTTCCAATGCAAGCAGCGACCTTTGAATTGCTCCGATACTTTGAGATGTAATATTTCCGTATTGTGTGGTAAATGTTGCGGCATTTTTAGCAACATAATCCAGCATCGAACGTAAATCTTTCATATCCAAAAGCAGCAGTTCGTTGTCGTCAGCAATTCTGAAAACAATATGCAAAATACCGGTTTGAGTCTCGTTCAAATCCAAAAGACGGGCTAACATATCGGGTCCCATTTGCGAAATCGTACATCTCATAGGGTGTCCCTGCTCGCCGAAAACGTCAAAAAATCTTACAGGACAGGACTGAAACTGAGGATTTTCAACTTGAAATTCTTCCAAACGCTTTTCAATAAATCCTGTCATCTTGCCAACTTGCGAAATACCGCTCAAATCGCCTTTCATATCCGCCATAAAACACGGTACACCAGCCTGACAAAATGTTTCAGCCAAAACCTGAAGTGTTACTGTTTTTCCCGTACCCGTTGCTCCGGCAATAAGACCGTGACGGTTTGCCATTCTTCCTTTTATGCTGACATCGCCCGAATTACAATGAGCAATGTAAAGCCCTCTGTCTTGTAAATACATTTTTTTTCTATTTTTTTTCGTTAAAGTTATTAATACCGTTAATAAAAAAGGCTATGCTTTGATTTTTTATTCTCACAGCACAGCCTTTTATTTTTTTAATTCAGAATTTT
This sequence comes from Bacteroidales bacterium, assembly GCA_017412115.1. Lineage (GTDB taxonomy): Bacteria > Bacteroidota > Bacteroidia > Bacteroidales > UBA3824 > UBA3824. The sequence continues at coordinate 2,123 of JAFPYR010000028.1, forward strand.
TATTCAGGTTTGATAGCTCCACAAGGACAAGCGTCTGCACATGCACCGCATTCTACGCATTTATCAGCGTCAATTGTATAAACACTGCCTTCGTTGATAGCCTCTTGAGGACATTCATCTTTGCATGTACCACATGCCTGACATTCTTCTGCAATAATTTTATATGCCATAATAAATTAACTTAATTAAAAAATGATTGTTTGTATTGATATTGTTTGTACCGCAAATGTAAATCAAAAAAAAAAACTAAACAAACTTTTTTTGATTTTTTTTGATTTTTTTGTTAAATGATTTTTTTTGTTTTATTTTGTAGTCTTAATTGCTAAAATATTTTTGAAAAATGAAACTTGGTTATAAAATTGGTTTACTGATATTTGCATTACTTAATACGTTATCATGCACCGTGCCGCTGAGCAAAATTGCAAATAACGGCAGCAGTTTTGACGGTAAAAAAGTAACGGTAAAAGGCAAAGTTATCAACACCCTTCATTTAGACGATTTGAATTTTTTCGTCCTAAAAAAAGGTTCTGACAAAGTAAATGTTATTACCAATGATTTTTTACCCGTGGTAAACGACAACGTAAAAGTTAAAGGCAAGGTTGTCAGCAAATTTTATTATCAGAGGGATACAATTTTGGTTATCAAGGAGATGACAAAACCCTCAGGCAAAGAAATGAATTTCAACAAGGTGGTTAATTAACCTTTTTCGAGTATGAAATTTTTGTTTTTAACAGCGGCTTTAACGATAATTTCGTTTTTGGGACTCAAGGCTCAAAAAATAAAAGTTTTGTCCGTAAACGACGGAAACTATCCCGAAATAACTGTGCGCATCAGCGTTCAAAACCCGGGACAGGATACGGTCTGCATTATCGAAAACGGCAGTTTCAGCAACAGCAACACCATTAATCCGGAAAAAGACAACACGCCTTCTGAAGAAAAAACATACGTTTTCTTGGTTGAAAACTCGTATTATTTTTATCATAACGGAGTGTTTCCCGATATTAAAAAAGCCATTTTAAGCGTTTTGCCGAATATTTCGGACAAAAATAGTCTTAACATTTTGTATTTCGGGACACCGGGCAGAACGATAAAATTTTTAAGCGCAGGACAAACAAGGGATTTCAAACTTTTGAACGCCAATATCGAAGATTATTTTCAACCCCAAAAAGATTCGTCTTTCATCGACAATAGACTTTATCAATCCGTAGAAGCGGCATTCAATTATACGCAGACCCATTCGGGTAACGGAGCGGTTGTTTTGAATATAATTTCAAGAGGTCTTAACCTTTCGGAGATACGGAATTTTAATCCGTCATTTTTTGAAACCGCAGCCAAATCAGAGGTTTACATTAATGTTTTGATGTACGATTCGATGTCGCAAAATTCGAGGGAGGAACTAAAAAAACTCGCTGCAATAACGGGCGGAAGTTTCAATATGTTCAAATCCCAAACCCTTGAGGCAAATTTAGCGCAACTCCTTGAAAAAACCGAAAAAACAAAAGCCCGAAATTATTTCAAAGAAATAACCGTAAAATTTACAGCTCAACAACGAGGCACTTCAAATAGTTTTATTATAAAGTGCGGAAACGATGAAGTCCTCTCGGAATACACAAACCCGGACCAAAGCGTTACGCAAGGAAGATATGCCATTTTAACGGCTGTCGGCATTATAATTTTAACGATTCTGACAGCGGTCGGTCTTTATTACAAAACCCGTACTAAAATTATAAGGCACATAGACTCAACCTCGCAAATGCACTTAAAAGACGTTATCAAAGAAAATAAAGCGTTAAAAAAAGAACTCGAAAAATATAAAAAACATCCGGTGAGCATTTTGCGCAATTTTGACAAATTCGCAGCGGAAGAAAATCTCATCGGCTCGGGCAAAATGGTGCCGAAACTTTTAATTCAAGACGGTGAAAAGAAAAACATCTTTGAATTAAGCAAAATGATTATGACCATAGGTCGGAAAGAAACAAACGATATTGTTGTGGATAACCGTACGGTTTCTTCCAACCATGCAACTTTAAGTTTTGAAGGCGGGCTTTTTTATATTACCGACAACAATTCTACGAACGGTACTTTTATAAACGACCTGCGTATTACCAAAAGCAAAATCTATCCTGATGACATAGTGCGTATCGGAGCTGTTTTTGCAAAAATCAATTATTAAGAGAAAAAACATGGATACACAGATAACCAAAACAAGGGAATTAGCCAATTTTCATTACATAAGCCTTACCGACCAAGGTTGCGTAAGAGAAAACAATGAAGATTATTTAGGCTATTTTGACACGGTAAACGGACACGTGTTTGTCGTTTGCGACGGTTGCGGCGGTCTGCCCTGCGGCGAAAAAGCCTCTCAAACGGTGGTCAATTCCTTAAAATTCTTTTTCTCGAATTTTTATTACAAAGACCCGTTTCAGGCAATAAAAGACGCTTTCGATTATGCTCAAAACAGAATGCAAACCGAAGAAGAAAACGATATTAACTGTTACGGCATGGCAACGACAGTTGTTTTGGTCTTAATCCGTTACAACAAAGCATATTACGCTCATGTCGGAGATTCGAGGATTTATTATTTTTCGCACAGAAATTTTGTACGCCTTACCAAAGATGACAGTTACGTTCAAAGGCTTGTGGATTTAGGCGAAATCTCCGAAGAAGAAGCCGAAAATCATCCCCGTAAAAATGAATTAACAAGAGTTATGGGCATGAAACCGTTTTGCAAACCCCATATTTGCAAATCACCGATTGACCCTAACGACGGCGATTTGTTGCTTTTATGTACCGACGGACTTTACAATATGGTCAAAGAAAACGATTTGAAAGCCACACTTGCCCGCCGCGGTTACATCGAAGACAAAGGCATGGATTTGATGAAATCTGCCAAAAATAACGGAGGATTTGACAACATAACGCTTCAAATCATAAAATTTTATAACGTTGATTACGAAAAAACAGGGCAAAAACATATTGACAGTGGTTTTTCTATCAAAAAAACGAACAGTCTTTTGATAATTTTGGCGGCAGTAGTAATTTTTATGGCGGGAATAATTTTCGCCCTTAAATACAACAAATCCCGAAAAAACGAACAAAAGACCGAAGAGATTACAAGAGTTGAATTCGATTTGGATTCCTTGGAATGTAAAGACTCGGTTCTGAAAATTTTCGGGCTAAAAGACGAAGATGCTCAATACGAAGAAATTAGCGGAAAACATTATATGTCAATTCCCGTTAGAAAAATAATCATAATACGTTATTATGACAACATATACACATTGTCAAAACTGTACGGTGTCAGCGTTGAAAAATTATTAAAAGTAAACGCATTGAAAAATAAGCATTTAGAACCCGGCGACGAATTTATAATACCATGACGGAATTTAATAAAAACAATCCCCTGACCGGCAGACGGTTAGGAAATTATAAAATAGAATCTCTGATAGCGGAAGGCGGCATGAGCAGCGTTTATGAAGGCGTTCACATGCTTCTTGGGCGTAGAGTTGCCGTCAAACAACTCAATCCGCTTTTGGAACAAAAAGACGGTATCAAAGAACGCCTTAAAAACGAGGCTGTTACGCTCTCTAAACTTAAACATCCGCATATCGTAACAATTTACGATTATATCGAATGTGAATTAGGAACTTTTATAATCGAGGAATTAATCAAAGGTATTCCCCTCAACGAATATCTTAAAAACGAATCAGGCCCGATTCCCGAACCCAAAGCCATAAAATTAATGCTTCAAATGCTTGATGCCGTGGGTTATATGCACTCCAAAAATATTATTCACAGGGATATAAAGCCGGGAAATTTCATAATCACGCCCGACAACGAAATCAAAATGTTAGATTTCGGAATAGCGCAAATAATGGGCGAATCTCCGCACATTACTCAAAGCGGAACCAAAGTCGGAACGGCTCTTTACATGAGTCCGCAACAAGTAAAAGGTCAGCCTTTGGACCGCAGAACTGATATTTATTCGCTCGGCGTTACGTTTTTTCACATGGTAACGGGTCAGCACCCTTACAGCAGCAAACTCACTGAATATGAGATTTATAACAAAATCGTAAACGAACCGATGATAGAGCCGATGTCTATTTATAAAGGAGTTTCGGCTCAGATGCAGGAGATAATTTTTAAGGCGGTTGCCAAAAAACCTCTTGACAGATACCAAGATTGCGGACAAATAAAAAGAGATTTGCTCACTATCGCTAAAACTTACGAAAACAAAACAGAAAATTCCAACACCCAAATTTTTGATTTTACGCCCGAAGGCAGACAACAAAAAGCTCCGATTTGGAAAAACGCGATTATGATGGGCTTGGTTGCCTTTTTTATGATTCTTATAACGGTATCGGTTTTTACATTAGGCAATCAAGACCAAATGTATGTAATTGCCGACAACGCAAAACTTTATGACGGCGATAGTATCACCGCCAAAGCGTTAGACAATCTCAATTACGGCGAAACATTAAAAATTTTAACGGATAAACCTGCCGTTACCTCTGACGGTACAACTTGGATTACGGGAGTTTCGTCCCGCGGTATCAAAGGTTTTATTCAGAAAAATTTCGTTGCACCGGCCAAAATTTATCAACAGATAAATTCTATGTTCGCCAACAGAAATGCCATCGAAAAAACTCCCGACGGTTACAAAATGGTTTTGTGGAAATATTTCGTAGAAAACAAATATTTCAGAAACTCCTCTTCGGAATGGAAAATTTACGGAGATTCTTTCAACGAATTGGAATTCAGCGGAATATGCACGGGAAATTTCAACGGCAACAATATTTTGGACTACGCTTGTATAATCAGAAACAAAAGCGACAAGACGTGCAAACTTTTGATGTTTTTTGACGAGAGCAGCGAAAATATCGCCATAGATTTTGACAACGAAATCAAAATCCGAACCATTCAAAAAGGTGAAAACGGCGGCGGTTGGTATCTTGGAAATGTTTACACCCGCACCATGAGCAACGGTACAAAATACGATGTCAATAAATACGAATTTTTACCGAGTGACGGTATTTTGATTTTTGATATCGAAAAAGAAACCAATACGATATGTATTCTCAACGCTGAAGAAAACAAAATCGTTTTGGTTAATCAACCGAAATAATTTTTGCTTTTTTTAAATCATTTCGGCAAAAAATGTTTTAACGGCATTGCAAATCAAATCAACAGAGGTTTCAATGCCGATTTTAGCGGTGTTGATAACAATGTCGTAATGTGCAGGGTCTTCCCATTTCAGACCCGTGTATTTTTCGTAGTGATTGGCTCTTGCACGATTTTTAATTCTAACAACTTCCCTCGCTTGAGTCTCTTTGAGCTGAGTACGAGCCGTTACCATTTTGGTTGCAAAATCCTCATCGCTGCGGACAAAAATATTCAAACAACACGGACGGTCTTTCAAGATGTAATCCGCACAACGACCTATTATAACACAAGATTCCATTGCGACTTTTTTGATAAACTCGCTCTGCTGATAATAAATTGCACCGTCTCTGCCGGTAAATTTTTCCTTAGAAAAACCGTTGTCAGTTATGATATATTCCAAAAACGAAGCATTGGAGATGAATTGTTCTTTTTCTTCTACTTCCTTTTGTGAGAGTCCTAACTCTTTGGCTGTTTGAGAGATAATTTCTTTATCATAAAATTTTATACCCAAACGTTCCGAAACTTTTTTACCTATTTCGTGTCCGCCGCTGCCGTGCATACGGGCTATCGTTATGACTAAAGGCAATGTACTAACCTCTTTAGTATCAAAATCTTTTGTTTCGGCAATTCCGTTTCTGACAAAAAATCTTTCCAACCACGGCGTATGTTTTGAGAAAAACCTTACAGCAAAACCGACATAAACGGCAGAAAACAATGTGCCGAAACCTATCATGTCAAAACGCCATTGTCCGAAAAACATAAAGCAAAAGAACAATCCTAATGCAACTAAAGACGTATCACAAAAGATTTTAATTTTTCCGAATTCCTTTTTTGCAACTTGAGCAATAGCCGAGGTTATTCCCTCTCCCGCCAACAAAACTGCTCTGCAACGAACTTGAATTGAACAGCCGATGCCTATAATCGTTGCCCCCAAAACAAGTTGCAAAACCCTTACGGCATAGCCTTGAAACGAATCGTCCCACTGCATAGATTTGGTAAGCCACATCGTTAAATCCGTAAAAACACCGAAAATCAATCCCAAAGGAATTTGCAAAAGTATTTTGAAGTGAAAATTCTTTCTCAATAAAATCCATTGAATAAACACGAAAATCAGATGCATAATTACCGTTAAAGCACCGAAAGAAAAATATTGTTCCGGTATGCAACTCAAAACGTAAGGTGGACACGAAATCGGGGTGCAACCCAAATTAGCGCGTATCGAAAGCGAACAGCCGAAAGCCATTATCAACAAGGCTAACGCAAGAAAAGAATATCTTTTTAAGAATTCTACTTTACCGTATTTATTCATTGTATTGAAATCGTCAAAATCGATGCAAAAATATTTTTTCATTGTAAAGTAAGAATTAAATAAAGTTGATATTATTAAAAAAATTGCCGTCTTTCTTCGGACGGCAATTCCTTTATAAAAAAGAAAAAATTATTTATCAAGACCTTCGATGGTTTTGATTTTTCCGTTTGCATCGTATTCAAGTTCGCAGACTTTTAACGAACGGAGCCATGTTTTTCCATCTGAGGGTACGCAGTCGTGGTGGAAAAGATACCATTTGCCTTTGTATTCAGCGATAGCATGGTGAGTTGTCCAACCAACAACGGGTGTCATAATTACGCCTTGATAAGTAAATGGTCCGTAAGGATTATCTCCGATGGCATAACAGAGAAAATGACTGTCGCCCGTTGAATACGAGAAGTAATATTTTCCGTTGTATTTATGCATCCACGAAGCCTCAAAGAAACGGTGCGGGTCGCTCGCTTTTAACGGTTTACCGTCTTCACCGAGTATAACAACGCGGCGTGGTGCTTCGGCAAACTGCAATACGTCATCGCTCATTTTTACAACGAAACTCGGCAAAGCGGGCATATCTTTCTGAGCAAAAAGTTCACCGTTGCGGGTAGGCTCTGAACCCATATCAACAAGACCATTGTCATCGCCGTGCTTACCATGTACGGGAGCAAAGCCGGGTTCAAAAGGTTGCCACCATTGAAGTTGTCCGCCCCAAAGACCGCCAAAGTATGTGTAAATTGTGCCGTCATCGTCTTTGAAAGCACACGGGTCAATTGAGAATGAACCGCGGATAGGCTGTGGTTGCGGCTTGAATGGTCCTTCGGGTTTGTCAGCAACTGCTACGCCAAGACGGAATACGCCGTCGTAGCCTTTGGCTGAAAATATGTAATAATACTTGCCGTCTTTTTCCACTACGTCGCTGTCCCACAACTGTTTTTCTGCCCACGGCACATCTTTTACGTCGAAGATTACACCGTGATCGTTTACCTTGCCGGTCATCGGGTCGCCGTCAATGGAGAGAGCGTGATAGTCTTTCATTTGAAAGTGTCCGCCGTCATCGTCTTCTGCGGCGTGTGCTTCCCAGTCATGAGAGGGATAAACAAATACTTTGCCGTTAAAAATATGTACGGCAGGGTCTGCCATAAAGTCAGCAGGAAATAAATATCTTTTCATTATTATTATTTGGTTATTTGTTAATAATCATTTTTTATGTGCAAATTTATACAAAATATAAATCATTGCAAAATTTTTATTTTTCTTTCTTTACCTCGCTCTCTTTGCCGAACAAATATTCGCCTTGATAGCCTCCGAAATCAATTACGATTTTTTCAAAGACAATTCCGGAATGTTTCGGCGTTAGCGTAAGTGTATGAATATCAGAGCCCGCTACTTTTAATTTTACAACCTTTTCTACAACTCTGCGTGCAATAGTCGGATAAAAACTTGTGTACATATAAGGTTGCTTGTCTAAAAGGTCAGCATTGAAATTCACCGTTTTTTCTTCACCTGAGTCAATTGAAATTGCGCATTGATGTCCACCTACATTTTTGAAGTCAAGAGTAGATTTCACAACGACGTGAACTTTTACGGAATCCGCAAAACCTTCGGGCAATTTGAAACGATATGTCAGCGACGAATTGCCGACGGGTTTGGTATAGGGTGTCAAAGCAACTGCGCTGCGTGTACGTCCGTAGTAAGGATAAATTTCCCATTTAACCTCGCCCTCTGCATTTGCTGAATAAAAATGTTCTGCCTCCATTGACACGAAACCGTTGCCGGGTTCAAAAACAAAACCGCCTTGACTTTCTGCAACACGTTTTGTCTCGGGCAACATCTCGTGCGGAAAAGCATCGTTCCAAGACTTGTAACCGATATGTTTTTGAATCATCATTCCGTCCCATTTGCCGCTTGCAATGCCTTTGTTATAATTCAAACAAAGCAGAGAATCGCGTTTAAAACATTCTAAAACCCTGTCAGACCAAAAGTTTGCATCGGGGTCGTTGTTGATAGCGCAATATTGGTTCATCGCCTGAGCGTAATAAATGTCATAAAGGTTTGCCATTGCCTGAACGGGGAACAAAACCAATTGATAATAAGCGTCTTTGTATTCTTCTGGCAACTGCAAATAAAGTCTGAGCGCCTCTAATTCCAAACGTGCATACTCGTCAGAGACTTGTTTAAATTCTCCGGTTTTAACATTGTAAGTGCGGGAATCAAGCATTTCAGGCGTTACACGTGCCATATACTGACAATTGCGGTTGTAAATTCTTGAAGCTTCTTTTGCAAAAAGTTTTCCGACAACACTTTCAAAAAACTTTTCGGTGTGATTGGTAACGTTTTGCAAATTGTAAGTTTTGGGTTCGTAAGCCATATCGCAGAAAAGTTGAATTGGATATTCCATCGGTTTGAGGTCGCCGACATTGAGAATCCAAAGTTTCTCGATACCAAAATCGTATGCCAAAGAAAGTTGTTCAAACATCTGTTGCGTTTGCGTAACGTTGAGCCATTTAGAATTTCGCGGTGCGCCTACGTAATCTACATGGTAATAAATTCCCCAACCGCCAGCGCGTTGCTGATCGGGAACGCGGCGAATATCGCCCCAGTTGTCATCACTTACCAAAATTATAACATCGTCAGGAACTCTAAGTCCTGCGTCATAATAGTCTTGAACCTCTTTGTACAAAGCCCAAACCTGCTGACGTTGTGCTGCCGGTTTGCCCGTTTCTTCAGCGATAATGCGGCGTTGATTGTCAAAAAGACGTTCCATGAGTTTTTTGTTTTTTTCGAGAGCCATAACATATTCGTCGTCGTGTCCCTCTTCGCCGCCCATAGGAGCGTCGCCGTCGCCGCGCATACCGATTGTGATAAGGTCTTCGTTATCCTTGCTGCGGCGGATTCCCTCGCGGAAAAACTTGTCGATAACTTCCTGATTAGTATTATAATCCCATGCACCGTTAGCACCGCGCGAACGTACCCATTCCTGATGATTGCGAGCCATCGGTTCGTGATGAGAGGTTCCCATTACGATACCCATCATGTCTGCGGTTTTGCTGTTGAGGGCATCGTCAGCATAAAAAGCGTTGCCCCACATTGCAGGCCACATAAAATTGGCTTTTAGGCGTAATAACAATTCAAAAACTTTAGCGTAAAAATTACTGTTCATGCCTCTTGCAAGTGCGGGGTCTGCCGTCGGACATTTGGAATCCGGAAATGTTTTGCTAACCCAAGTGCTAAGACACGGCGCCTCGTCGTTCAAGAAAATACCTCTGTATTTAACCTTCGGACTTGGAAAAATAACGGGATTTTTAACATCGAGAGCCACATAATCATGCTTTTGTGTTGGAATGTCAGCCCAAAATTTCCACGGACTCACGCCGATAGACTGACTAATGTCGTAAACGGCGAAAATCGTTCCGCGCTTGTCGGAGCCGATAACCAAAAGCGTATTCTCATCCAAGGGATAAATCATGCCCGATTCCCATTGACCTTTAATTGAACTTACATCAATTTTTTGTTTTTTAACAATTTTATCAATAACGGAAGATTTGCCAAGCGTTCCGAAAATAATTTTTTTCCCGCTGCCTGGAGTATAATGCTCCGTTACGTCTTTTATATCTTCGATTAAATTTCTAACGGCTATTTTAACACCTTCCCATTCATCATCTGAAACTTCAAATTCACATTCTGAAAGGTCGAAACCGTTGACGTTTTTATCAAAAGTAATATACTCTTTTTGAGGGTTTTGTGCGTAAAAAACATTAAAACTAAAAACACAAAACAACAAAATTAAAAATTTCTTTTTCATATTTTCTATTTGCATAAAAATTCTTTCATTTTACCGTCAGAATAAAAAAGTGTCGGAAAATCGGTGCGGCCTTTTATCGGCCAATCCTGTCTCCATGAACCTTTATCCGTAATACCCCAAACCGTAACACGCTCTATATTAGCTGAATGACGTACAAAACATTCAAAAATATCGTTGAAACGATTGTTAAGAGCCTCTCTTGCAGAGTCTGTAAGACCGTTGCGGTAAGGATCGTAGGTATCTTGATAATCTGCTTTTGCAGTAATGTCGGCAGTATTGCCTTCGGGGAAAGGAATAGCCGTTAAATCAAATTCCGTAATTTGAACTTTTATACCGCTATCCTCAAATTTTTTCAAAGAGGTTTCCAATTGCTCAATAGTCGGGAAAGTCATCGTAGAGTGCATTTGCATTCCCACATAGTCTATTTGACAGCCTTGAGATTTCAGTTCGTTGATTTTCTTGATTATAGCATCACATTTTTCGGGTTTTGAAACATTATAATCGTTGAAAATCAATTTAGCATCGGGGTCAGCCTCGTGAGCATATTGAAAAGCGAGTTTCAAATATTCTTCACCCAAAATCTTGTAATAAGGTGTTTCCCTCAAAGTGCCGTCATCGTTGAATGTTTCGTTTACTACGTCCCAAGCATCAACTTTGCCTTTGTAATGCTCAACGGTTGCCGTGATAAACTCTTTCATATTTTGTTTCATAACTTCGGGTTTTAACGGATTGCCCTGCTCATCAACCCAAAACCATTTCGGACTTTGTTCGTGCCAAACCAAAACATGACCTATCATATACATATTATTCTTTTTGGCAAAATCAACAACCATGTCGCCTTCCGAAAAATCATATTTCCCTTTTTCTTTGTCAATAATTTCGGGTTTCATGCAATTTTCGGCAGTAAGGGCATTGAAATGTTTTTTTGCGATGTTAATTGTCAGAGAATCTCTTCCGAAAGCCTGATCCGCTGCTAAAACAGTACCGATTAAAAAATTGTTTTTGAATTTTTCTTTTAAAATAGGTTCTGTAACCGTAACTTTTGAATCCTGTTTAGGATTGTTAGAACAAGCTGCAAGCATCATTGCAGCTGATAAGAACGAAAAAATTTTTTTCATAATAATATAAAAGTGTTTTGTTTTTATTAATAAAATTAATGCAAAGTTAATGATAAAATTCGGATTGGACAACAAAAAAATCCTCCACGATTTTTTTATTTGCTTTTCTAAGCAACAACTCTTACTTTTGCAATTAAAATATCAGTTTTACTAAAAAAATAAGAAAAAATGAAAACGTTTTTTTCAATTTTATTTCTATTAACGCTAAGAGTCTGCGTTTTTGCTCAGTATTCAACGGACAAATTTTCTGTATATTACAATGTGAGACACATACCAGAATTTTACGTTGAACCTCAAAACAGAACTTTCGGCGTATATTTCAACGCTCCGAAACAAATAAAAAATGCAGTTGATTTCAAAAATCTTTATAGTTTTTATACGCCTTTGGGTTGGAGACCCGACAAGGGAAATCCTTATATGATAATTAATTTTGAGGTTAATTATTTGGAAATTCAAAAATCCTACGAAATCGAAGATACTATAAAAAGAATATTTTTTCCGGCGATGGATTATATAATTCCTATTCACATAACGGTTGAAACTCCGCAAAACGAAAGCGGATATACAAATGCCAAGAACTCCTTTATTATGGAAGAACCAACAATTTATACATACATCAGCGAAAAAGGATTCAGAACGATAGAGGATGCACATGATTTTTTTGTTGATAACAAGGATATTATCATCGAGGAAGAAATCAACAGACGAATTTATGAATTTTATGCGGAAACTCAAAAACGTATTAACGACAATTATGTTTATTACCCGCGAGGTGAAAATATTCACGTATGGCTTTTGGACAGCAAAAAAAACGACTTTTATAAAGACTATAAAAAATCGAAAGAAAATATTAAAACTATTTTCCAGAATTTGAAAGCAGCAGGCGGACAGGAAGATGTTATAAAGGAAATAAAACCGTATATCGAACTTATTAAAGCGGAAATAAATTCGTTGAACGAAAAAGACAAAAAACAACGCTCAGCTAAAATAAATCTGCTATACGGTCTTTCGGAGATTTATTACGCACTCGAAATCTTTGACGTAAGCGAAGATTACGCCAAACAAGTATCCTCGTTCGATGATTCGCGCGGTGAAAAACAAATCAAAGCCATCGAAAAATACAAGAAGGAATTAGAGAAACATCACATAAATTCCAAACACTTTGAAATAACGTTTTGAAAAAAAAATCAAAATTAATTTGGAATATTAAACAAAAGTTTGTACTTTTGCCACGCAACTATAAAGAGGGGACTCGATAGTCCCCTCTTTTATTCAACTGACAGTTTAAACGCAAAAAATGATTTCGAAAGAACTAATACGGGAACTTTTTGAAACGCTGCCTCAGTTAAGCGGATACTTTTTGACGGAAGTAAAAGTTTCTCCAAATAATGAAATTTCGATTTCAGCCGATACCGACCAAGGAATTACAATTGATCAGTGCGGCGAAATCAGCAGAATACTTGAAGAAAATTTAGATAGGGACAAAGAAGATTTTGACTTGGAGGTTTCATCTCCTGGTCTTTCCGAACCGTTTAAGGTTTTAAGACAATACATCAAAAACATCGGAAAGGAAGTCGATATTGTAACTGTCAGCGGACAAAAAAAGAAAGGCCGGATAATCGCGGCTGATGAAAGCGGTGTTGAAATAGAAACATCTCGCACCGAAAAACAGAACGGAAAAAAAGTTAAAATTTTGGAAAAAGAAACTTTGGAATTTTCCGTAATAAAAACAACAAAATTAAAAATTACGTTTAAATAACATTTTATTTTAGGCGGAAATATGGAAATCAATAATCTGATAGAATCTTTTGCCGAGTTCAAAGAACAAAAGAACATTGACCGCGCCACAATGATGCGCGTGATTGAGGAAGTATTCAGAAATATACTTACCAAAAAATTCGGCACGGACGAAAACTTCGACATTATTATAAATATTGACAAGGGCGACCTCGAAATATGGAGAAACCGCGTTGTCGTAGAAGACGGCGATGTTCAAGACCCGAATCTTGAAATCTCTATTTCGGATGCCAAAGCCATAGAGGAAGATTACGAAATCGATGAAGAGGTTACCGATGAGGTAAAATTCAAAGACTTCGGTCGTCGTGCTATTCTTACCCTTAGGCAAAACTTGACTGCCAAAATTCTCGAATTAGAGAAAGAAAAACTCTACGAAAAATACAAAAACCGCATCGGTGAAATCGTGGCAGGCGAAGTTTATCAGGTTTGGAAAAAAGAAATACTCATTCTTGACGACGAAGGCAACGAACTTTCATTGCCCAAACAAGAACAGATACCGAGCGATTTCTTCCACAAAGGAGATAACCTCAGGGCCGTTATCAACACCGTGGAAATGAAAAACGGAACTCCTTCTATCACACTTTCAAGAACAGCTCCGGCTTTCCTTGAAAGATTGTTTGAATTGGAAGTACCCGAAATTTTTGACGGTCTTATTACCATCAAAAAAATTGTCCGTATTCCGGGCGAAAGAGCAAAAGTAGCTGTTGAAAGTTACGACGAAAGAATTGACCCTGTAGGTGCATGCGTTGGTATGAAAGGTTCAAGAATTCACGGCATTGTACGCGAACTCAGAAACGAAAACATTGACGTAATCAATTACAGCAACAATAGTCAGTTGTTCATACAGCGCACCCTAAGTCCTGCCGTTATCAACGATATTAAAGTAAACGAGGCAGCTAAAAAAGCAGAAGTATATTTAGCACCGGAAGAAGTTTCAAAGGCAATCGGCAGAAACGGTTCTAATATCAAACTCGCAGGACAATTAACCGGTTATGACATTGAAGTGTTCAGGGACATTGAAGAAGGCGAAGAAGACGTAGACCTTCAGGAGTTCTCTGACGAGATTGAAGGTTGGATAATCGATGCTCTCAAAGGCATCGGTTGTGATACGGCAAAAGACGTTCTCAACATTCCTAAAGACGAACTCGTAAGACGTACTGACTTGGAAGAAGAGACAATCGAGGATGTTGTAAACATTCTTAAAGCCGAATTCGAATAGTATTGCAAACTTTTTTCTTTAAGAAAGAAAAACTCAGTAAAAAAAGGGAAGAAAAAATTTCCGTTGCTGCAATACAATATTAGTTAACGCCGAATAATAACTTTAATTTTCCATAATGGAACAAGAGAACAATAATAAAGAAATTAGACTTAATAAAGTAGCGAAAGAACTGAATGTAGGAGTTTCGACTATCGTGGATTTTCTCCAAAAAAAGGGTCAGAGCGTAGAAAACAACCCTAATCACAGAATTTCCATGAAACAGTATGAAATGCTCGTAAAAGAATTCAGCTCTGATATTATACTGAAGAAACAGATGGAAAAAGAGGCTGAAAAGGAAAAAGAACGCAAAAAAGCCATTTCTGCCGAAAACAAAGCCAAAAAACAGGCTGAAAAAAACAATGACACAAATCAAGTTCCAAATGAAAAAAAGGAAGTAAAAGTGTTAGGTAAAATTGATTTGGAGCAATCAGGCAAAAACGGAAATCCCAAGCCTCAGAATGGCGGAAATAATCAACCGAAACAGGAGCAGAATAACAAAAACACAAATCAACAAAACCAGAAAAAACAGCAGCCCCAGCAGCAACAACAAAAGAACACTGCTGATGCGCAGAGCAATTTTAAGGTATTGGGCAAAATAGATTTGAACACAATTAATACAAAAACCCGTCCTGACAAAAAGTCAAAGAGCGAGAAACAACAGGAAAGAGAACAGCGTCAAAGAGACCGCGAGCAAAATCAAGCTCCGCAGCCTAACAACAACGCTAATGCTCAACCCAAAAACGACAAACCGTCGGAGAAAAAACCGCTCCAAACAACTGTTGTCAATACGCCCGCAGTAGAAAAAGATAAAAGCGTAAACGACAATGTTGTCTCCAACGTTTCTACTCCAGAAGTAGAGAAAAACGTTGAGAAAGAAGATGTTGAAATCTTCAATCCGTCTACTACCAAACTTGCCGGACTTACCGTTATAGGCAAAATGGAATTGCCTCTCGATGAGCCCAAAAAAGGCAAACGCAGCAAGCGTAAACGCAAACGCATCGAAAAAGAGCGCGTTGATATCAACGCTAAAGAAACTCTTGTAGATGGCGGAAAAGATAAATCACGTCGCAAAGACAACAAAAACAAAGATAAAGACAAAGAAAAAGATAAGGACAGGGATAAAAGCGACAAAGAATCTAAAAGCAAAGACCGTAAAAACAGTGATAAGAATTTTGACCGCAGCGATAAAAAAGGCGGACAAAAAGACGGTGGAAAACAAGGTCGTCATAAAGACAAAGACCGCCGTTTCCAAGCTCCTGAAATTACGGAAGAAGATGTAAACAAGCAGGTTAAAGAAACCTTCGCCAAGATTCAAAGCGGAAAAGGCAAAACAAAATCCTCTATCCGCAGAAAAGAAAGGCGCGAGGAAATGCGTGCTAAGGAAGAAGAAGTAAAACTGACGGAAGAGCGTGAGAAAAAGACGTTGAAAGTAACAGAATTTGTTACGGCAAACGAACTTGCAACTCTTATGGACGTTCATGTTAATCAGATTATTGCTACTTGTTTCGACTTAGGCACTGCAATCAGTATAAATCAAAGGCTTGATGCGGAAATCATATCCGTTGTTGCCTCTGAATTCGGTTTTGACGTTAATTTCGTTGATATGGAGGAAGAAGATGACAACGAAGAAGAGGAAGACAAACCCGAAGATATGCAGCCAAGACCACCGATTGTTACTATCATGGGACACGTTGACCACGGTAAGACATCGCTTTTGGACTATATCAGAAAAACCAACGTTATCGCCGGTGAAGCGGGCGGTATAACACAGCACATCGGTGCTTACAACGTTGAAATGTCTGATGGTAAACATATTACGTTCCTTGATACGCCGGGTCACGAGGCTTTCACGGCAATGAGAGCACGCGGTGCTAAAATTACGGATATTGCAGTTATCGTAATTGCAGCCGATGACAGCATAATGCCTCAAACAGAAGAGGCTATTTCTCATGCACAAGCCGCCGGAGTACCGATTATATTTGCTATCAACAAAATAGACAAGCCGGGTGCTAATCCCGAAAAAATTAAAGAAGCTCTTGCCAACAAAAATCTCCTCATCGAAGAATGGGGCGGTAAATACGGTTCAGTTGATATTTCAGCTAAAAAAGGTCTCAACGTAGACAAACTTTTGGAACGTATACTTTTGGAAGCTGAAATGTTGGAACTCAAGGCTAATTACAAAAAACGTTCTATCGGTAGCATTATCGAAGCCTCTTTGGACAAAGGACGCGGTTATGTGGCAACGGTAATCGTTGAAACAGGTATTTTAAGAACAGGCGACGTAATTTGTGCCGGAAGTCATTCCGGTAAAATCAAAGCTATGTTCAACGAAAGAGGTAAAAAAATCAAAGAGGCTAAACCTTCAGAGCCTGCATTGATTTTAGGTCTTGACGGAGCGCCCTCGGCCGGTGATAAATTCAAGGTAATGCCCGATGAAAGAACAGCAAGAGAAAAAGCTACAAAACGCGGTCTGTTGGAAAGAGAAATCGGACACAGAACACAGAAACACTTAACCTTGGAAGAAATCGGACGAAGAATTGCAATCGGTTCGTTCCAAGAACTCAACATTATCATCAAAGGTGATGTTCAAGGTACAATTGAGGCTTTGCAAGATTCTTTGGAAGGACTTTCTACTGAAGAAATTCAAGTAAAAGTAATTCAGAAAGCCGTAGGTCAGATTTCTGAAAGCGATGTTTTGCTTGCAAGTGCATCGAATGCCGTAATCATCGGTTTCCAAGTACGTCCTTCGTCAGGCGCTAAGAAACTCGCTGAAAAAGAACAAATTGACATCAAATTGTATTCTATTATCTACGATGCTATTGATGATATTAAGAAAGCAATGGAAGGTATGCTCTCACCGGAGGTAAAAGAAGAAATTACCGGTACGGCAGAAGTTCAGCAACTCTTCAGAATCTCTAAAGTCGGCACGATTGCTGGTTGTATCGTCAAAGAAGGTAAAATCTTCAGAAACAACAAATGCAGGGTTATCCGCGACGGTATCGTTATTCATACCGGCGAATTGGAATCTCTTAAACGTTTCAAAGACGATGCAAAAGAGGTTACCTCAGGACAGGAATGTGGTCTTAATATTGCAAAATTCAATGATATGCAAGTGGGCGACATCATCGAATCGTATGAAGAAAAGGAAATTTCAAGAACATTAAACACTCCTTCTCACGAATTCAAATTGTAATAAAAAAACACAATCATAAGAAAAAAGCGGAAGAAAAAAAACTTCCGCTTTTTTTATAGAAAAATTTGAAAAATACGGGATATTTTTGTAACTTAAAGCACTGAAAATTTGGTTAATAATTTTTTTTGAAAAAAAAATTATTTTTTTCAAAAATTTTCGTATAACTTTGCGTATTTCCTATTGTAGGAAACAAATGTACAAATAACGCAAAAAAATACGAAATAACTATACAAGCCTATGAACGAACAATACTCGAACTTTCGTAACTCACTGATAATCACCCCCCCCCCGAACAAGAAAGGTTAAACTAATTGTATTTACACCACCATAGCTGGCGATGCTTTCTCTATGCGAGAAGGTATCGCCTTAGTGCGTTTTTATATTTATACAAGAAATTAAATCCATAAAAATCAAATTATTATGAATAAACACATTTCTAATTTTTTGCTCAGCCTCACTATGGTGCTGGGGCTGACTTTAGGGCTTAGTCCGACGGCGTATGCGCAAACAGCAATCAGCAACTTATGGGTCGGCAACTCTGACGAAGTGACAGAGGTGGGGACAATCAGTAACACTGGAGGTAGTGGCACGGCAAGTGTGTCAATTGAAGGCGGCAACGTTATTCTGACATTGGACAATTTTACCTACAAGGGAATAGGGCATAATGATGGAGACGAAACGTACTCTTGTACATCGCCTATTTATTATTATAGAGGTCCTGCTCCTTTGGTCGTTAGACTGATTGGCACGAATACGATCACACAGAGTGGTGTGGCAACGGGTAACAGTTTTGGTCTATACTATTTTGGTAACGATGAAGTGCGGATTGAGGGAACGGGATCTTTGACTATTGCAAGCGGAAATGCGGGCTCTCATTCATGCGGTATCCACACTAGTCGAGGGATAACTTTCACAGGCTGCACAGTGCAGGCGAGTGGAGGGGCTTCATCGTATGATTATGCTGGCAATCACGGCGTGTCAGCTGACGGGAATATCACCGTGGATGGCGCAAGTCTTACTGCAAAAAGTGGTACTGTTACTGGCAAATATGCAAAAAGTTATGGGATGATAGCTTTCGATCATAGTTCTGGACCTTGTAGTGTAATTGCCAAATCAGGTACCATAATCGCCATTGGCAGTAATTCGGCCTTGTATTATAATGATGAATCGTATAGAACAAGTCTGCAAATACCCGAAGGGAGCACTTGGGAAGTATTGAAGGCAGGTAATAACGATAGCGATGCTGAAGATATAAATCCTGATGAAATAACTAATCAGAAATATATTTATTGTGAAGTAAGTGCCTCTTCTCACACCCACAACTTCACTTACTCCGCAAGTGGCTCTACAATAACGGCTACATGTAGCGAGGAGAATTGCTCGCTGACAGATAATAAGGTGTCGCTGACAATAGTAGCTCCCGAAATGACCGTCAGTGGCACGGCGAAGAACGCCAATGCGACACTTACGGGGCTCGAAGAGTTTAATAGTGCTACTGGTCTTACTGTTGATGCTGCTGACATTAAGTATGTCAACAGAGATGGAGGCAATGAAACGTCTACCGCCCCAACGTCTGCGGGGCAATACACCGCTAAGATTACTGTCGAAGGGCAGACGGCAAGTGTGGATTACGAGATTTTAGCCCCAGTTACCCTTACCGTGAGGAGCAATAATGAAGATTGGGGTACGGTGGAAGTTGAAGGTCTTGGCAACGAGGTCGTGGTAGTGTGGGACGATATGGAAAATTCTGGAGAAGGCGCATACACTAAAGATGGTGTAACATTGACATGTAGTAGACCGATGGCTCATTCTGGAAGCGATTTTACTCCCGATGGCGATAATACTTTCACCTCTACGTTGGGGAACTTCACCAAGATTGAGATTTACTGTGATCATCACCATTCTATTAATGATGGATGGACGCTTGAAGACGGAATGGGAGGAGCTAAATTGACGTGGACTGGCGATGCCGAGAGCATAACCCTACATAGTGAGATATGTGGCATCCTGAGTATAAAATTTGTCTTTGGCGGAACAGGGGTCTCTGATATCACCGCCAATGAGGACGGTACCTATACCGTCAACCCCGGCACAGAGGTAACAATCAAAGCCACCCCAGCAGAGGGTTTCCATCTCGCAAGTTGGAGCAATGGTGCTCAAGTGAACGAAGATGGTACTCAAAAAATTAAAGTAACAGAAGACATAAACATAGTAGCTAATTTCACAAGTCCTTTTGCAATTGCTATGGATACGGATCATAAAGCCGAGGCTGCCAATAGTGAAGTGCAAAATGGTTTTGAGATAAATACTTACGGATATTGCAACGACAACAGCTATCGTTTGAAATATTACCTCCTTAGCGGCGAGCCCGATCAATACAAAGTTGAGTTTGACGACAACAGATTTTTTGACGTTGATTGGACAGAGCTTGCTACTGTAGGACCTGAAGGCACTATTGACCTCGAAATACCTGCCGACATTCCTACCGGTGATTACAGCATGAAAGTTACTTTCCGCAATAGTAATTATACGACATTCGATAGCGAACCGATAGAAGTGTCGTTCCACGTAAATCTGCCTGAGACATACACTGTACCTCTCTACGACAACGTGATAGCTTTAGTAAATACATGTGAATGTTTTACCGACGTTCAATGGTATCATCGTGACAATAGCAACGCAGATTGGCAAGCTATCAGCGGTGCAACAGGCTATTACTATCGCCAAGTTGGTGGTTTAACAGGCGAGTACTTCGTAAGCGCCAAGATGAACGGTGTATCTACTTACACCTGTCCACAGACCGACGTAAAGACACTCTATGGTGCGCCTAAGAAAGTTGCCAAAGTTCGCGTATCGCCTAATCCGATAGAGAACAATGCAACAGTTTCTATCGAAGACACAGAGAACTTAGAACACAGCTTGCGCATTATCAATGTTATGGGTAATGTAATTGAAGTTCGCACATTCAACGGCAATAGTACTTCCATAGACATGGGCGCATATCCAACGGGCAGTTACATGATCAATGTCGATGGTATTGGTGTAAAGGTAATTAGGAAGTAATCTATTTAACTCTAATAAATGAATGCATATATGAAAAATAAACATATAATAACCGTCTTCACAGCTGTAGCACTATCCGTCACGGGCTATGCTCAGCAATACGAAGGCAACAACTATGTAGGAATAAATTTCGGTGGCGGACTTAATTCCTTGGTTTATGACGCCGCAAACGGAGACAAAAAAGCTGGTGGTGGCATCGAAACCGGATTGTTCTTTGGACATTTCTTTAACGATAACATCGGTTTGGGCGTGGGTCTGCAATATTCATTGGTGCATGCCTCAGCAGTCTACAACTACACGGAGACAACCGCCGGACTTGTTCACCCAAGCAACCCGAACCTTACTTACGACCTTCACGCTACATACAACGACTGGAAAGAGCGTCAAAGTGTGAACATTCTAAGCATACCAATAGAGTGCTTATATCATAAGCCAATCAATGACAAATGGGACTTCATTGGAGGCTTGGGACTTTCGCTCGATATGTATGTTGGTGGTAAGTATAAAACCAAAGATGGCAACTATACTCTCGCAGGTACATACCCTGCACTTGGTTCGTATGTAGTGAGCGATATGCCGGAACATGGTTTTACTACATACGATGACGTTTTCGGAGCTAAATTCGACAACAGAACCAAAGTAGGTAGCAGCCTGATTGCCGATGCCGGAGTACGTACTAAACTTAATGAGCATTTGGGATTGTATATGGGGCTATATTTTGGCTATGGATTCACCAACCTTATAGACGAATCAAAGTCTAATTCGATTCTTGTCATCAACCAATCAGACCCGAAGAAAATCGACTATTATGGCTCTTTAGACTCGCGTGAGGTTGATAAAGCTCATCTGCTTCGCTTAGGAGTGAAAATAGCAGTAGATTTTGGGTGGAATAAGAGTTCTAAAAAGGTAGTAGACCAAAAGCCTACTGTTGACAACGAGGCTGAACGTATAGCTAAGGAAAAGGCTGAAGCAGAACGACTTGCAGCAGAGAAAGCTGAGGCTGAACGCATAGCAAAACAAAAAGCTGAAGAAGAACGACTTGCAGCAGAGAAGGCTGCTCGAGAAAAAGCAGCTGCCGACAGTGCTGCAAAAGCCAAGATTGTTGCAGAGCAAACAAAAGCTGAAGCCGAGAATCTCCTCAAGAACATCAATGCTACGGTATACTTTAATAGTGGAGATGCCAACATCACCCTTGACGACAAGACTAATGCAGCTATTCAAGCTATCTGCAAAGCAATGAATGCCGATAAGAGCCTCAAGATTGTCATCACTGGACACACCGACAATACGGGTTCATTGGAAGCAAACATGAAGTATGGTCAGAAACGTGCCGAGGCTCTTCGTGATTATATGGTTAAATTAGGTGCACCTGCCGAAAACATTGAGTGTGTAAGCAAAGGTCCGAAAGAACCAATTGCCGACAACAAAACCTTAGCAGGTCGCTCTAAAAATCGTCGTGCTACAGTAAACTTCAAGTAGGTTACTAAACGAGCATTGGAGTAGAACTTCTCTGGCTCAGTATTTCTCTTTTAAGATTTGGCGAGTTTTTTTTGATAACTCGCCAAATCTTTATTATTTTTATGGGGATAAAAATCAATTTGCGTATTCCGAAAAAAATTATCAACTTTGCAAAACCTAATTTTTTTTTAGAATTTTAAAAAAATGAATATAATACTTTCAGACAATCTCGAAAACCGCTTTGAACTCTTACCGCTGACTTTCACCCGTCCGGCCGGAGATTTAAGATGCGGTATTCTTACAATACAAGAAAAATGGCAAAAAATCACGGGCGAGAAAATTACACTTTTAGGCGATGATTATTTAAGAAAAAAATATTCTCCCGCTATCGAAGGTGATAACTTCGTGGTTGAATCCACAATTCTGCCTGATGAAGAATTTTTCTCTGCCGTTAAAAATCTTCAAAAAGGCGAAGGTTTAAGTTTTAACGGTGATTTAATCGCAGCAAGACTCAACGAAGAAGATACGGAAAAATTTTATGCTGAAAGAAAAACATTAACTGAAAAAATAAAGGCTCAAGAATGTAAGAAAATCTCTAAAATAAATTTTACGTGGGATATTTTTACACTCAACGAGCAAGAAATAGAAAAAGATTTCTTCCTTTTAACCAAAGGTAGAAAATCTCAAGAATTATCACCTACCAACAGATTTTTACAGAAAGAAAGAATTTTCGTTGAAGAAGGTGTTAATGCTGAGTTTTCAATTATCAATCCCGCAGGAGGTTATGTTTATCTCGGTAAAAATTCCGAAATCATGGAAAACGCCGTTGTTCACGGCTCACTCGCACTTTGTGAACATTCTGTTATAAAAATTTCAGCTAAAATCTACGGTGCAACCACTATGGGACCTTACACAAAATGCGGCGGCGAGGTAAACAATGCCGTTATTTGGGGGTATTCCAACAAAGGTCATGACGGATTTTTGGGAAATTCAGTACTCGGACAATGGTGCAACCTCGGTGCTGACACCAACAATTCAAACCTCAAAAACAATTATGCAGAGGTCAAAATTTGGAATTACGCACGCCACAGATTTGTTAAAACGGGTTTGCAGTTTTGCGGCTTGATAATGGGCGACCATTCTAAAAGTAGCATCAACACGATGTTTAATACGGGTACGGTTGTAGGAGTAAGTTCAAATGTTTTCGGCTCAGGCTTTCCCAGAAATTTTGTACCCTCGTTTGCTTGGGGCGGTGCTGACTCCTCTTACGAGACTTATCCGCTGAAAAAAGCATTGGAAACCGCTCAAATAATGATGGCACGCCGTCATATAGAATTGGACGAGGTTGAAACAGAAATACTTACACACGTTTTTGAAGAAACACAAAATTTAAGGAAGAATTTTTAAACTGCAGACATGAAAAAAGACAATAAGCCGGAAAATATCGGTTTTGCGCCTAACAGTTCGCCTTCGGGCGCAGAATCAATGTCGCAATTAGTTCACATTCCTGAAAGCGACGGACTTGAAAAAATCGACTGGCAAAAAGTTGGAAACGAAATACCCGTTTTGCCGCTTAGAAACAACGTATTGTTTCCACACGTGGTCATGCCCGTTGCCTCGGCACGTCCGACCTCAATGGAAATCATTAAAAACGCTTATAATCAAGGTTCGTTTCTGATTTGTGTTACGCAAAAAGATCCGCAAAACACAACGCCCGGCATTGAAGATTTGTATCCCGTAGGAACAATAGCAAGGATTATAAAATTTTTTATAATGCCCGACGGTTCGGCCTCTGCCGTAATGCACGGCGTTATGAGGGTAAAAATCACCGGACAAGGAGCAAACTGCGATCCTAAAAACGGTGTATTAACGGCAACTTACAAAGCCGTCAGAGATTTTTATCCCGAAAAAACGGACGGCGAATTCGACGCTTTGATTTCGTCAATACGTCAGACCGCTATGGAAATAGCAATGCGTAGCGGCAATGCGCCCGAATACAATTTTGCAATGCGCAATATCCATACGCCCGGTTTTTTAATCAGTTTTATCGTTACTAATATCGAAATTGACATCAAAGACAAAAATGCGATTTTAGCGATTAATTCCGTTAAAAAGCGAGCGATGGAACTTCTCGGACTTTTGACCACCGAACAAGAAAAAGTCAAATTAAGAGATGATATTCAGGACAAGGTCAAACGTCAGATGGACAAGAAACAAAGGGAATATTTCTTGAATCAGCAAATCAAAACGCTTCAGGACGAACTCGGAGGCGATCCTACAAAAGAACAACTTGATGAGTTAGAACAGCAAGCTCAACAAAAAGACTGGCCGGAATATGTGAAAAAAGCGTTTGAAAAACAATTTGCAAGGTTAAAGACAATTCACCCTCAATCCCCGGATTTTGCAACCGAACTGACTTATAGTCAGACGCTTTTGGAATTGCCTTGGAATTTTTGTACTCAAGATGATTTCACAATCGAGAGTGCTAAAAAAGTTCTTGACTATCATCACTACGGTTTGGAAAAAGTCAAAGAAAGAATTTTGGAATATTTAGCGGTCTTGAAACTGAAAAAAAATCTCAAATCTCCGATTCTTTGTCTTTACGGCCCTCCCGGTGTCGGCAAAACCTCGTTAGGCAAAAGCATTGCCGAGGCTTTGAACAGAAAATACGTAAGAGTCTCGTTAGGAGGACTTTATGACGAGGCAGAAATACGCGGACACCGCCGTACATATATAGGCGCAATGCCTGGAAGAATTATTAAAAACATAAAAAAAGCAGGTTCGTCAAATCCCGTTTTTGTTTTGGATGAAATTGACAAAATAGATTCGGGCAATGTTCACGGCGATCCGGCTTCAGCCCTTTTGGAGGTGCTTGACCCCGAACAAAATTCGGAGTTTCACGATAATTATTTGGATTTGGACTACGATTTGTCGAACGTACTTTTTATTGCAACGGCAAATCAAATCAACAAGATTTCCGATGCCCTTTTGGACAGAATGGAATTAATTGAAGTTTCGGGATATGTTACGGAAGAGAAAATCGAAATTTCAAAACGTCATCTCTTGCCCAAAATTTTGGAAAATCACGGCCTTAAACCCGAAAATTTTTCGATTAATGATGATGTTTTAAGAAACGTTATCAACAATTATACAAGAGAATCCGGCGTTAGGGAATTGAGCAACACACTTGCAACATTAGCAAGAAAAACAGCCGTAAAAGTAGCCTCTCAAGAGTCGTACTCAGAAGAGATAACGCAAGAAAAATTGTCAGAAGAATTAGGAAAACCGAAATATCTTCATGACGAATATTTTTCAACACGGCAGCCGGGCGTAATTCCGGGACTTGCTTGGACTTCGGCAGGAGGTGAACTTTTGTACATCGAATCGTTGCTTTCCAACGGAAACGGAACCCTCAACATCACGGGAAACGTCGGCAAAGTGATGAAAGAATCAGCTGAAATTGCAATAAATTATCTTTGCGCTAACGAAGATGTTTTAGGCATAGACCACAGAATGTTCAAAGAGTTTGATTTGAGCCTGCACTTCCCTGAAGGCGCAGTGCCAAAAGACGGACCATCAGCCGGTATAACAATTTTTACCTCTTTGGCATCAGTTTATACGCAACGACTTGTAAAACCGAGAATTGCAATGACGGGAGAATTAACGCTTTCTGGCAGAGTGTTGCCGGTTGGCGGAATCAAAGAAAAAATTTTAGGGGCTAAACGTGCGGGAATTCAGAAAATATTCATGTCCGTTGAAAACCAAAGGGATATCGAAGAAATCAATCCGCTCTATATTGACGGCTTGGAATTTGTATATGTTAAAACAGCTATGGAACTTATTCCGCTTGTTTTGGAAGACGAAAAAGTAAAAAATGCCGTTAAATTAAAAGAGAAAAAACTAAAAAGCAACAATTAATGTGGATACCTATTAAAACTGTGTATATGAACGAGTTGAAAGTAGAAAGTCGTTTAATTGAAATGAACTTGGAAACTTTCATACCCAAATGCTATGCAGCTCCGGATTTAGCACCGGCGGACGAGAGGATAAAATATCCGCTCGTTCCCGCCGTTCATAATCTTATTTTCGTTAAAAAAGATTATGACAGAAATTGGTGTTTAAGTCTTAGAAAAGAATTGGAATATCCTGTCAATTTTATAAAAAAAGACAGTCAAAGCAATGATTATGCTACGATTGAAGATGACGAAATGACGAGATTCATTAATTTTTGCAATCCGCTGATTTGTGGCACTATATACAAAACGCCGGAAGAAATAAGACTCAAAGCTGGCGAAATGGTGCGCATCAAAAAAGGCGAATTTGAAGGCATAACGGGAAAATTTGTCCGTTATCAAAAGCATCATTACATCGCCATCGAAACCATGGGATTATGCGCATTGCTAAAAATAAAATTTACCGAGGTAGAAAAAATTTAATTTCATACCATTGGAAAATTGTGAGGGAATATTTTTCAATTGCGATTCGCTTAGCGTAGTAGATTAAGAAGTTTTTATCACGTTTTGCCGTGCTTTCCACGCCGGGGAAAACGGCTGTTGAATTGCGTTAATAATTTAATTTTTCAATTCACAAAAATATTTGCTACTTTTGCAAATGTAACTAAATAGTGAATAAAAATTATGTCAAAATATCTTAACCCGAAAGTAGACCTGACGTTCAAAAAAATTTTTGGCGAGCATCCGAACCTCGTCAAAAGCCTTTTGAACGCCCTTTTGCCGTTGCCCGAAGGCATGACGATAGAGAAAGTCGATATCATCAACTCAGAAAATGTTCCTGAAAATCCGGCGAAAAAATATTCAATAGTTGATGTCCGTTGTAC
Source organism: Bacteroidales bacterium (assembly GCA_017412115.1). Classification (GTDB taxonomy): domain Bacteria; phylum Bacteroidota; class Bacteroidia; order Bacteroidales; family UBA3824; genus UBA3824. The sequence goes on from JAFPYR010000028.1 coordinate 29,118, forward strand.
TGATAACAAAGGGCGTGGTTTTATAGTTGAGATGCAGTCGTATTGGAACAAAGAATTTTTCTCGCGAACACTTTTCAACGCCGCCTCGATGTACACCAAACAATTAGCGAAAGGTAACCCGTTTGAAAGGCTCAAAGAAGTTTACGCTCTCGCCCTTGTTAACGATGAAGCCTTTGATTATAAGGATGATAACGGTTATATGCAAGAGTTTTATATAACAAACAAGAATCATCCCGAAGACTTTCGGCACGACCTTTCGTTGATATTTATTGAACTTGTGAAATACAAGCCTTTAGACCGAGGCAGTCGTGCCATTAAAGATTTATGGCTTAGATTTTTAACCGAAATCAACGAACAGACCGAAACCGTAGATTCGGTATTACTTGAAAACCCGGAAATTAGTCAAGCATTAAATATTGTAGAAAGAAGTGCATATTCGGATGCCGATTTATACGTTTACGAAGATTACTTGCTTGAGGTGATGACCCAGCGCAATTCCATGAAAAACGAACGCGCCGAAGGTAGAGCAGAAGGAAAAGCAGAAGGTCGAGTAGAAGGTGTACAATCCGAAAAACTTGAAACCGCCAAACGTATGAAAGCAGATGGATTGCCTATTGATGTAATTTCAAAATATACTCAGTTACCCATTGAAGACATCGAAAAGTTGTAATGGGCATTTGTTTATCATGAGAGTATTTTCTACTATTACCCTCAGTATTGTCTTTTGTCTGAAGCTTATTTGCGTGCACACATGGATGGATATGCAAATAGGGGTGATTATTTTATCGTCATGTAACAGATTATGAACAACGTTATATTAATCAACTTGAGGAGTTCTGTCTGAAAGAATTTGGAATCAAACCGCATATCAATATTCCTTTCTTTGAAATGATTGATTACGGGTTGGAAAGAGCAAAAGTTCAGAAACTTTTAGATAAGTACAAATAACAACGGAGTTTTTGCAATGACAGTTTTAAATAGAAGTAATAAAAATGTATCATTATTCATAATGGTGATACTATTTATTGTATCACTTGGAATTTGTTTTTGGAAAGATAATGAAAAAGGTATCTTGCATCTTTTAAATGATGTTGACGGCTCAAAAAAAATATATGACGGAGATTTTAATGTTTATGATAAAAAAAATTTCATGAATACAGACAAACAATGTGTGGTTTTTCCTAAGGACGCAAAAAATATATATCTTGAACCTATGTTTGAATACGCGCCATCCGGCAGAATAAAACGTTACAATCCAAATACTTATCAAGGCAGAATAGTATAACGTACGAAGATTGGAAAGAATTTTCAAAAGGAACTGCTGGTGTGCAGTTTATGATAAATTATCAACGTTTATTAGGTCAGACAGAAGAAAATACCACTTTCCCATTCTTGAAAAAACGGAGAGTATATGTGCTATGACAAAGATTTTGATGGTGTTGATTATGAATCAAGAAATTTTGATAAAAACTGTGGGTTAATCGAAATAATGGATAAGTATAGTGTAGACGATTGGCAAGTATGGTAGTATAATAAATTTTATCTTTTGCAGGGAGTTTACGTTCTTTTTTGTTTCGGCCAATGGTGATACGAAATATGTAAAATTTACAGTAAAGTAGAAAAATTGTTATTCGCATAGCAATTTTTCTACTTCATCTTTTGGAAGTTGCAAAACCGTTGAAATCATTTCAACAGACAATCCTTGTTTCTTCATTTCAGTAGCGACTTGTTTGTTACGCAGAGCTCTTTCTTCGATTCTACCCTTTTCAATACCAATTTTTTCACCTTCAGCACGACCTTCAGCGCGTCCTTCGATTTTTCCTCGAATTTCGGCAGTGAGAATTGCTTCCTTTTCGTTGGCAACGGCATCAAGATGACGAATGTACGTATCTTGTTCTTCTTTTGTCATGCGGTCGAACTTCATAACCTCTTTTGCTTCAATAAGTCCCGGAACTTTTGTATCAGATTTAATTTCTGAATTTTTCAAAAATTCCATCCATTCGTCCATCGCAGTTTTTACATTGTCATCAAACGAATTAACACGAATCATGTAATATGTCGGCATGATATTGCCAGCATTATGACGGTTGTACTTAAATTTTCGTTCTTTACCTTCAGATTTATCTTGTTCCTTCTCAAAAAGTGTAAGTTCTTCTTTTTCTGAAATTAACAATTCGTCTTTATAGTGGACGCCGATAAAATTTGTGTTACCAACATAAAGATAATCTTTACCAACACCAAAATCGTAATAAACAATTGAAATCGAGTATACTTTTTTAATTTTACCATAATCATCGCCATCTTTCATCTGTTCGGTTATGGCTTTTGACGCTCCAAAAAGTA
>JAFPYR010000029.1 GCA_017412115.1 Bacteroidales bacterium
AAGCGACATATAATCAGACATTTGTCCAATAGCCGCCTCGTCGATATAAACGCCCATACGCTTGCCTTCCAATCCGCGCACCGAAATTCTCGACGCACTGCCCACGCCGCCGGTGTTTCTAATAGTGATACCCGAAGTGCGGGCGAGAGCATCGTTGATGCTCGACGTTGTACCCTCCAACTGCCTGGTATCCAACACCGAAAGCGGCATTGTAGCCTCGCGCATTTAGCGAATTTCGGTGCTACTTGTAATCGTTACTGTTTCTATCTCACGGTCGGTAAGATAGGTGGTGTCTGTTTCTTGTGCGTTTGTTTTTACTGACAATAATGTTGCCGTCAAAAAAATTGAATAGATTCTTTTTTCCATTTATTTATGCATTATTTTGAACCCTTTGCTTTCGTTGTTTTCGACCGCAAAATTATTGTTGAAAAAATACGGCTGCAATACCATAAAATTGGTATTTTTTTGGGTAGAAAATACCAAAAAGATGGTAGGCAAGATTGATGAAAGATTTGGTTTAAAGTATTTTTTGTTGTACATTTGCGACTGTTAATAAATATTTTTCGCAAGATGACGGAGACCAACGAAATAGTATTGTATCAGCCTGACGAGACGATAAAACTCGAAGTCCGCCTTGAAAACGAGACGGTGTGGCTGACTCAGCAACAGATGGCTGTTCTGTTTGAAACTACAAAACAGAATGTCAGTCTGCATATTAACAAGATTTTCAAGGAGGAAGAATTGTCTCCGATAGCAACTGTCAAGGAATACTTGACAGTTCAACAAGAAGGCAAACGAACAATTAAGAGAATACAAAAGTTCTATAACCTTGACGTTATTATATCTGTCGGCTACCGTGTCAAAAGTCGCAGAGGCACTCAATTTAGGATTTGGGCGACGAAAGTTTTGAAAGACTATCTTCTTCGCGGATACGCTCTTAACCAACGACTTACAAAAATTGAAAGTCAATTGGATAGTCATCAGCAGTTATTGACTGAACATTCCAACAAAATCGACTTCTTCGTGAAAACCTCATTGCCGCCCGTGGAAGGTATCTTTTATGACGGACAGATTTTTGACGCCTACAAATTTGCCAACGACCTAATCCGTAACGCGAAACAGCGTGTTGTCCTCATTGACAATTACGTTGACGATTCTGTTTTACAAATGCTTGACAAACGTCAGCAAAACGTTTCGGCAACTATCTACACCAAAAATTTAACGCCGCAGTTGCAACTTGACGTTCAGCGGCACAACGCCCAATACGCCCCGATTACAATCCAACAATTCACCAAATCACACGACCGTTTCCTTATCATCGACGACACCGTTTATCACATCGGAGCATCACTCAAAGACCTCGGCAAAAAATGGTTCGCATTCTGCAAAATGGACATTACCGCAACGGAAGTTTTGAATAGAATTATTTGAATATCAGGATGTCCCTCATAAAATCATTTCAAACAGCCTTGCCACCATTTCTGCTTCGGTAGTGTCTTTTTTCAGACCGTACAAACCCAAAACAATCTCGTCCAATTCTCTGTGAGCCTCGGCAAGGTCGGTGAACAATAGGTCGAGGTTTTCGCCGTAAAGCGTGGCAAGCGACGCACCCTCAGAGAGATATTTTTCGCGAATGTCAAGGATTTTTTGTGCAGCATTGTCAATTGTTAATTGTCCATTGTCAATTGATGAAGGCCACGGAAAATTGTTGTATACAATATCCTTGCTGTAACGGTAACGGCTCTCCAACCGCCCCGCCACAACGCGCATCCACGCATTATGAACTAT
>JAFPYR010000030.1 GCA_017412115.1 Bacteroidales bacterium
GGCTTCGTTTTCGCCGGTAGATGCACCTGACGGAACTGCTGCACGGCCAAGAACGCCGTTTTCCAATACTACGTCAACCTCAACGGTGGGGTTACCTCTTGAATCGAGGATTTCTCTTGCGTGAATTTTTTGAATTTTCATTTCTTTAATATTAAAAATATTAATTTAGTTTTGAATTTCTTGTTTTTTTCTCCAACCGCAAAAATACAGTTTTATTTTTAATAACAAAAATTTTATTAATTTTTTAATTGTTAATTTTTTTACCGTCAGAAAAAGCGTTTCCGACTTTTGCGCCTATTGAATGATAAGTATGAACGGCGGGGTTGTAAATTATGGGTTGAAGTTTATTTATGTCGATTTTTCCATCTGTCAAAATGCTTTCCTCTGCGCATACGTTTACGATTTCGCCCACCAAACGGCAGGTATTGTCATCGTAACTTACAACTTTGCATTCAAGAGCAAACGGAAGTTCTTGGATAAGAGGAGCGTCTACTTTTGAGGATTTAACAGCGTGAAAACCTGCTTTTGCAAATTTGTCTTCTACTTTGTTAGCACTTATAATGCCTACGTAATCGCATTCCGTAACGTATTTTTCTGTACCGACTGAAACTGTAAAAGCGCGTTTTAATTTGAGATTTTCCACTGTTTTGTGGCTTGGGGAAAGACAAATCGAAATTTTTGTATCGTCAGAAATTCCGCCCCATGCAGCGTTCATGGCATCAGGGTTGCCGTCTTTGTCGTATGTGCCGATAATTAAAACCGGCATCGGAAATAATAATGCTTTTGCACCGAAATCTGTTCTCATGTCCTTATTTTTTTATTAATTTTGTGCCGTAAAAATATAAAACTTTTTAGTTTACCGTTATGAAAAAAATATGTATTTTTATTATTTTAACATTTTTTATCGTAGCCTGCAATTCTCAAGTTCAGGAGTATTCCCCGGGCAGGAAATTGCGTCTTACAAAACTTAGCGATACATCTTTTGTTTTAACACACATTATAAATGACTCCTTGGCGGATAGTTTCAAATTTAATTATAAAGTCTTGAAATTTTCTTTTTGTTATCTTGACAAGGATTCCGTGCCGGAGGTTTTGGTTATGGTTAATAAGAAAACACGTTTTTGGCCTGAATACGACAACCGTCTTTTTGTTTATAAACTTTATGAAGGCCGTTTAATACGCCCGCTTTGGCTCGGCTCAAAACTTTGTGGGGAGTTACTTGATTTTAGCGTTAAAAATGACACATTTCCTAATTTAATCATAACTGATTGTATTTTTAATAATAGGCGTGAAAAAATGAAATTCTCTTTGGGCGGTTTCGGTTTGAAATATTGCGGCAAGGAGTCTCTTTGAATCGAATTATTTATTAAATTCGCACACCGAAAAAATAAATTATTAATTTGAAAAAAAAATAATGAAAAAGTACATTGTTTTTGTAATGTTTTTAATAGTATCGGCATTGACGGGTTGTTCTTCAAAACAAGGAATGCTAAGCGGTGTTTTTTCTGTCAGCGATACTTTGAAAGTTGTGTTTTCCTTTGGAAATCTTCAGTACGAGGCCTCTTCCAAGACTTATAGATTTGCGGAAAATCAGTGGGAGGTTATCAGCGGTGAGAATTTTCAAAAACCTTTAAAAACTTATGATTCAGGTTATTGTGATGTTTTTGAATGGGGTTCGGGTGATAATCCTTTTCAAAAGACGGATGTTTTTGAGGATTGGGGCAAAAATCCTATTTCTAACGGTGGCAACAAGCAAGGGCTTTGGCGCACTTTAACCTCTAACGAATGGCTTTATCTTATTGAAAAACGTCCTTTTTCAGAAAATCTTATTTCATTTGCAATTGTTAATAATATCAAAGGCGTTATAATTCTTCCCGATAATTGGCAAAAACCTCTCGGAGCGGATTTCTACCCTTTGCCTAAGGATTCTTTTATCCGAAAAAACGGTATGATAAGGTTGAAAAATCCTATGATGAAGATGAATGTTTATAATCTTCAGGCGTGGGAAATTATGGAAAACAGCGGTGCTATATTTTTGCCTTTCAACGACTTATCTTCAAAAGATAATCCGAGCGGAAAGTATTGGGCAAACGATGAGGAAAATTTTTTCAGTTTTGAATCTCAAACGATTTGGCCTAAACGCGGTTGTAGGAGAGAGGCTTTTAGAATGGGCGTCAGATTGGTAAAAAATATCGAATAAAAGAAAAAAAATATTAGTGATTCAAGCGGATTTTGACGTTCAAAATCCGCTTTTTTTGAAAATCTCGAAAAAATTTAACATTGGAATTTCCGTGCTAAATAAAGTTGTCCACAAAACCCTAAAAATCTTAAAACTTTGATTATCAGAGAAAAATAAAAGTTATCCACAAAAAGTGCATTTCTGTAACTTGCTGAAAAAAATTGTCGCGAAATTTTGTGTTTTATTCATTTTTTTTATATTAACTTTGTTCCACAAGGAAAACGAAAGTTCTGCACTTTATTTTTTTAATTAGTGCAAAAAATCTTAAATCATCAATAAAACAATGAACACATTTACGGTAACAGAAAAAACTGTTTTAAAACCAAATTTAACTGAAAATTCTATGATACAGACAGTTGTAAAACGTGACGGCAGAATTGTCGGCTTCAACGAGGAAAAAATCGCTTCAGCCATACGCCGTGCAATGCTTCAAACCGAACTTGGCGAAGATGACAAACTTATCAACAAAATTACCAACAGAATTGCTTGCAACGGTAAAAAACAAATGACCGTTGAGGAAATTCAGGATTGTGTGGAAAAGGAGTTGATGAAAAGTCCCCGCAAGGAGGTTGCCCGTGCGTACATTTCGTACCGTGACAAACGCTCTGTTGCCCGTCAGGCAAAAACCAGGGATGTTTTTACCGAAATCATTGAAGCAAAATCAAACGATGTTACCCGCGAAAATGCGAATATGAACGCAGATACTCCCGCCGGTATGATGATGAAATTTGCCAGCGAGACCACTAAACCTTTCGTTGATGATTATTTGCTCAGTCCCGAAGTAAAAGAAGCCGTTAAAAACGGTTACATTCATATTCACGACAAGGATTATTATCCGACAAAATCTTTGACTTGTGTTCAGCATCCGTTAGACAAAATTTTGCAATACGGTTTCAGTGCAGGACACGGCGAGTCAAGACCGGCAAAAAGAATCGAAACGGCAAGTATTCTCGGCTGTATTTCTATGGAAACGGTTCAAAACGAAATGCACGGTGGTCAGGCTATTCCGGCTTTTGATTTTTATCTTGCACCTTATGTCAGAGACTCTTATATTGAAGAGGTAAAAGTTATTGAAAATTTTTCGGGTGAGGATTTGTCAGATTTGTATCATGCTCAAATAGATGATTTTGTAACGAAATCTTTGGAGGGTTTAACAGGTAAGCAGCGTTCAAAACAACACGCTATCAACCGCACCGTAAACCGTGTTCATCAGTCAATGGAGGCTTTCATTCACAACATGAACACCATTCATTCAAGAGGCGGCAATCAGGTTGTTTTCTCCTCAATTAACTACGGTACAGATACCTCTGCTGAGGGTCGTTGTATTATCCGCGAGCTTTTGGTTTCTACTTACGAGGGTGTCGGAAACGGTTCAACGGCTATTTTCCCGATTCAGATTTGGAAGAAAAAACGTGGCGTAAACTATTTGCCTCAAGATAGAAATTACGACCTTTATCAAATGGCTTGCAAGGTTACGGCAAAGAGATTTTTCCCGAATTATCTTAACCTTGACACCGATTTCAATCAGAACGAAAAATGGAAAGCCGACGATCCTAAACGTTATGAATGGGAAGTTGCAACAATGGGTTGCAGAACGAGGGTTTTTGAAAACCGTTACGGCAAAAAAACGTCAATCGGTAGGGGCAATCTTTCGTTTACCTCCGTTAATATCGTCCGTCTTGCAATCGAATGTATGGACATTCAAGACAGGGAAGAACGTATCAAAACATTCTTTGAAAAACTTGAAAACGTACTTGTTATAGCCGCTAAACAACTTGACGACCGTTTCAATTTCCAAAAAACGGCTTTAGCAAAACAATTCCCGCTTTTGATGTCAAGACTTTGGGTCGGCAGCGAGAATTTGAAACCTAACGATACTATCGAAAGCGTTATCAATCAAGGAACTCTTTCAATCGGTTTTATCGGTTTGGCAGAATGTTTGAAAGCATTAATAGGAAAACATCACGGCGAAAGTGCTGAGGCTCAAGAGTTAGGATTGAAAATCGTTACTTATATGCGTGACCGTTGCAACGATTTTTCTCAGCAATACCGTCATAATTACAGCGTTTTGGCTACTCCTGCTGAAGGTTTAAGCGGTTCTTTCACCAAAAAAGACAAAAAAACTTTCGGCATCATCGAAGGTGTTACCGATAGAGAATATTATACAAATTCGAGCCATGTGCCGGTTTATTACAAATGCTCTGCAATGCACAAAGCCGAAATTGAGGCTCCTTATCACACTTTGGAGCGTGCCGGTCATATTTTCTACGTTGAAATTGACGGCGATGCAACTCACAATCCGCAAGTTGTAGCCTCTGTTGTTGATATGATGGATAAATTAAATATGGGTTACGGCTCAATCAATCATAACCGCAACCGTTGCATGGACTGCGGCTACGAAAATGCTGACAAAGAAATGATTAGTTGTCCTAAATGCGGCAGCAACCGTATTGACAAACTTCAACGTATAACCGGCTATCTCGTGGGCACAACAGACCGTTGGAACAATGCTAAACTTAGCGAACTCAACGACCGTACAACGCACAAGATTTAATGCACAATGCATAATTCATAATGCGAATGCAGAATTCATAATTTATGATTGAAGATGAAATTAATGTTGATGGACATAATAGATTATACGACTTCGGACGGACCGGGTTTTAGAACATCGGTTTATTGTTCGGGCTGTAATCATTATTGTAAAAATTGTCAGAATCCCCAGACATGGGACATTATGAACGGCAAACCTACCGAAGTTAAAGATATTTACGAGCATATCGTTGCTAATGAATTATCTAATGTAACATTTTCGGGCGGGGATCCGTTCTATCAGCCGAAAGCTTTTGCAGAATTAGCTCGCATGATAAAACTCAACACCGACAAAGATATTTGGTGTTATACGGGTTTTAAAGTTGAGGAAATTTTGCGGGACGAAAAGTTGATGTCCCTTTTGAATTGGGTTGATGTTTTGGTTGACGGCAGGTTTGAAGAAGACAAAAAAGATCCTGATTTGCTTTTTAGGGGCAGTTCCAATCAAAGATTGATTGACGTTAAAAAAACAATTAAATCGGGTAAAACCGTGCTTTACGATTATGACCCGTTTTTGGAATACGAAAAATTGGAAGAACTTGTTTAACCACATACAAGAAAAAAAAACGGAGTGAAAATTATTTTCGCTCCGTTTTTTTCTTGTGTGTTTCAATGGTTTTTATTCCCATTCTATTGTTGCCGGCGGTTTCGACGAAATGTCGTATGCCACACGGTTTACGCCTTTTACATTGTTGATAATATCGTTTGATACTTTAGCGAGAAATTCGTAAGGCAGATGAGCCCAATCGGCTGTCATTGCATCGGTACTTGTTACGGCACGCAAAGCAACGGCACGTTCATAAGTGCGTTCATCACCCATAACACCGACTGATTTTACGGGCAACAAAATTACACCCGCTTGCCATACGGAATCATAAAGCGAAATTTCAACACCGTCAGCGTTTTTGATTTTCCAGTTTTTAAGACCTTTGATAAAAATATCGTCAGCATCTTGAAGAATCCTTACTTTTTCGGGCGTTATATCACCTAAAATTCTTACGCCCAAACCCGGTCCGGGGAAAGGATGTCTTTTAATAAGATGTTCGGGCATTCCTAACTCTTTTCCGACTCTGCGTACCTCGTCTTTGAAAAGCCATTTCAAAGGCTCGCACAACTGCAATTGCATTTCTTTGGGCAATCCGCCGACATTATGATGCGATTTTATGGTTTTACCGGTGATGTTAAGACTTTCGATTCTGTCAGGATAAATTGTTCCTTGTCCCAACCATTTAACGTCCGTAATCTTCTGAGCTTCAGCATTAAAAACGTCAATAAAACCTTTGCCGATAATTTTACGTTTCTTTTCGGGTTCTTCAACGCCGGAGAGTTCTTTGTAAAATTTTTCGCTTGCATCAACGCCTTTTACGTTAAGTCCTAAACATTCATAATCCCTTAAAACGTCTTCAAATTCGTTTTTGCGCAAAAGTCCGTTATTAACAAAGATACACGTTAAATTTTTGCCGACAGCTTTGTTCAAAAGCACCGCAGCAACGGACGAATCCACGCCGCCGCTCAAACCTAAAACTATTTTATCGTCTTTTAATTGCTCTTTGAGTTCTTTTACGGTCGTATCTATGAACGAGGCTGCGCTCCAGTCTTGTTTTGAACCGCAAATTCTAACTGCAAAGTTTTTCAGCAAAAGCGTTCCTTGCAACGAGTGGAAAACTTCCGGGTGAAACTGAACGCCCCAAATTCTGTCTTTTTCGCAGTAAAAAGCAGCGTTTTCTACTTTTTGAGTAGATGCGATAACTTTATAATCTTTCGGAATAGCCGTAATAGTATCTCCGTGGCTCATCCATACTTGCGAATTATCGTCAAAACCTTTGAAAAGCGGATTTTCTTTGTCGATAAATTCCAAGTTTTGACGACCGTATTCACGGCTTCCTGCCGGTTCTACGTTGCCGCCTGAGGTGTACGAAATAAACTGCGCTCCGTAACAAATGCCCAAAACGGGATATTTGCCTTTTATCTTGTCCAAATCTATTTTGAAGGCTTCTTTGTCGTAAACGCTGTAAGGTGAACCGCTTAAAATCACACCGATAATGGATTCGTCGTTTTCGGGGAATTTGTTGTAAGGCACGATTTCGCAAAACGTGTCAAGTTCCCTTATACGGCGGCCTATCAATTGTGTGGTTTGAGAGCCGAAATCAAGTATTAATATTTTTTGTTGCATTTCTTTTTTTCTCGTTAAAAAAATTAGTGGTGGAAAAGTCTTATTCCCGTGAATGACATTACGATACCGTATTTGTTGCAAGTCTCAATAACGTTGTCGTCCCTTAAAGAGCCGCCGGGTTGAGCGATATATTTAACGCCGGATTTTTTAGCTCTTTCTACATTGTCACCGAACGGGAAAAATGCGTCAGAGCCCAAAGCAACGCCGGTATTTTTATCAAGCCAAGCGCGTTTTTCTTCGCGGGTAAAAACTTGAGGTTTTACTTTGAAGAATTTTTGCCATTGACCCTCCGCCAAAACGTCCTCGTAATCATCTGACATATAAATATCAATCGTATTGTCTCTGTCGGGGCGTTTAATGCCGTCTACGAATTGAAGTCCGAGCACTTGAGGTGATTGTCTTAACCACCAGTTGTCAGCTTTTTGACCGGCGAGTCTTGTGCAGTGTATTCTTGACTGCTGACCTGCTCCGATACCGATTGCCTGACCGTTTTTAACGTAGCAAACGGAGTTCGATTGAGTATATTTAAGAGTTATCATCGCAACGGCTAAATCCGTTTTTGCTTCTTTTGTAAGTTCTTTGTTTTCAGTAACAATGTTGTTGAAAAAGTCATCGGAAATTACGAGTTCGTTTCTGCCTTGCTCGAATGTTATGCCGAAAACCTGTTTCTTTTCTATCGGCTCGGGTTTGTAATTTTCGTCGATTTTAATAATGCAGTAATTGCCGTTTTTCTTTTGTTTTAATATTTCCAAAGCCTTGTCAGAGTAGCCGGGGGCGATAACACCGTCAGATACTTCACGTTTTATAACTAAAGCCGTGCTTTCGTCGCAAATGTCGGAGAGGGCAATAAAATCGCCGAAAGACGACATTCTGTCAGCACCGCGTGCTCTGATATAAGCGTTGGCAAGGGGAGTGAACTCAATGTTAAGGTCGTCTGCCCAATAGATTTTTTTCTCTATTTCGTTTAGCGGCAATCCGACAGCCGCACCGGCGGGCGATACGTGTTTGAAAGATGTTGCAGAGGCAAGTCCCGTTGCTTTTTTGAGTTCGCTGACAAGTTGCCAGCCGTTGAAAGCATCAAGAAAGTTAATGTAACCGGCTCTGCCGTTAAGCACTTCTACGGGCAGCTCGCTGCCGTTTTCCATGTATATTCTTGAAGGTTTTTGGTTGGGATTGCAACCGTATTTCAACTGATATTCCTGCATTTTTTATTTGGTATTTTTGTTAATGATTCTGCTTTCAAATTTTCCTGTTTCGATGTCGATAAATCTTGTAAAAAGCGAAACTTTGTTCTCTTGATTCAGACTGTTCCAAACCTCTGAAGTAAATTCGTCGATATTTCCTGAAATTTCAACTCTTTGCGGTTCGCCTTCAAAACTTGGGAGCGGATTTCCGTCGCCTTGATAAGTGTGGATAAAACGTCCTTCGCCTGCAATCGGATTGTCGTAATGGAATGTATATCTGCAATTTGATTCAGGGCGGCCGTTGTCAGATTTTAGAATTGACATAAAGAACGAATATTTTCCGTCTTTAACGTTCATAATGCCCGAAATCCTTGGCGTGAAATTCGGAGCATCGGGTTCAAATTGACGGGTTTTCAAGGCTTGTTCAAACGTGAATTGCTCATTCATCAAATCGTAAACGGTATCCGTTTGGTCGCCGTTTGTTACGATTGTGTCAAAACCAGAAACTCTTACGGGGGCATAAATTATAAGACTCGGGTCTTTGAGTTTCTTAGGATCGAAGGCCTCGGTCCTTATTCCTAAACCGTCTTCTACGAAGACTCTATTGCGGGAGTTTTCACTTCTACCCATTATGAAATAAGCAGTTACGGCATATTTTCCGTCTTTTGATTTTCCTATAACGATACCTCTTCCCGGGTAAGTCGTTTTGGAAATTTCCGATGATAATTTTTCTAATTTCATTGTATGTTTTTGTAAAAAAAATATTCTTATTTTTAAAAAAAATCTTTATTCTGATAGTCCGCTTTTGTGGCTGACGTATTTCGGATTGAGCGGCAGTTTTTGTAGTTCTTCTAAGATTTCCTCTTGAGAAGGCTCGCCAACAAACTCAATAACGGCGTTATACTCTTTGTCTGAGCAATCCTCAATATTGCTTAAACAAATGATTTTGAACGCTTTGAAATTTTGATTCGGGATAAGGACAGAGGTGTAGGAATTTCTGTCGGTTTTTACGAAGACTTCGGTTTTTACCTCGCAAGAGAAATTATTTTCTTCAGAATTGGCGAGATTGTCGCCTGCGCAGTTGAAATTAGACAGCAAGATTTCTTTTGCTGAGGTTTTTGTAAAGAGGTTTTCGACGTCTGCAAATAGGATGTTTTTCAAATCCTGTTGGAAAATTTTTTGGTAATAGGGCTTGAAAAATATTTCGTAAAGTGAAAATCCGTATGTATTTTTCAAGAAAGTGGCGAGAAATTTAGGCGGTCTTTTACCGAATCTTTTTGTTTTAAGGATTTCTCCGACTATTGTTTCTCGGAACTCTTTTTTGAACATATAGATATGATTTTCAATCGGATACGGTATGAACTCAATGTCAGAATGTTTCTTTTTGAAAAGTCCGTGATATTCTGGGGCACTGACTTTTTGGGCATCGATGGCGATAACCGTGTTTTTTCCATTTTCTGTTCCCATAAATAAAGAATTTTGCATGACTGAAAACGCTTATTTTTTCAATGCCAAATATACAACGTTTTTTGATTATAACAAATTTTTTTGTATAAAAAAACTGTTAGGGCTTTATAATTTTTTCCTTTTAAAAATTTTATGTTATTATTGCAAAAACAAAACCTTATAAAAAAAACGTAAATTATGAGTAAAAAAGTATTCAACATCGGCATACTCGGAACGGGGTGGATTGCCGACAAAATGGCGAGAACACTTGCTAAAATGACCTCAGCCCGCGCTTATGCCGTGGCTTCACGCACATTGGAGAAAGCCGAAAAATTTGCTTTGGAGTTTTCTATTCCGAAATTTTACGGCAGTTACGACTTACTTGCCGACGACCCAAACGTAGACCTTATTTATATCGGAACACCACATTCTCATCATTTTGAGCAGGCAAAAATGTGCCTTTTGAAAAACAAACCCGTGCTTTGCGAAAAAGCTTTTACCGTTAATACTCCTCAAGCAGAGGAACTTATAAAGATTTCTCATGAGCGGAAAGTGTTTTTAGCTGAGGCTATTTGGACCCGTTATCAGCCTATGCGCGAAATGATTTCTAAGGTTATTAACAGCGGAATAATCGGAAAACCTGTTATGCTTTCGGCTAATCTTTGTTATCCTAATATCGCGATGGAGAGAATGTACAAACCCGAACTTGCCGGCGGTGCGTTGTTGGATTTAGGGGTTTACGTTTTGAACTTTGCCGATATGTTTTTCGGTAGCGACATCAAAGCAACCTCCTCGCATTGCATAAAATATCATACGGGTATTGACGCTCAAGAAAGTATCACTTTGGAATATTCTGACGGTCGTATTGCCGTGCTTTCCTCTTCGCTGATTGCAAAAAGCGATCTACAGGGAATAATTTCGGGAACAAACGGTTTTGTTATCGTTGAAAATGTTAATAATCCTCAGTCGTATTCGGTTTATAATCAGGATTATAATCTTGTTGAAAAGGTTCAGTGTCCGCCGCAGATTACGGGGTATGAATATCAGGTTGATTGTTGTATTAACGCTATTTCTCAGGGTAGGATAGAGCCTTTGGAAATGCCGCACGAAGATATTCTCCGCATTATGCGGCAGATGGATTCTTTGCGTAAAACTTGGGGCGTAAGGCTTTCTGAGACTGACCCGTTTTAAAATTATTAAGGGCGAAATTTTTTTTTCGCCCTTAATAATAATTTTTTTATTCGCATGCTACGCCAACGATATGATTATCCGGTAAGAAACCGAAATAACGGGAATCGTCTTTTGACGAGCGGTTGTCGCCGATTACGTAGTAATAATCTCTTTTGAATTTATAACTGTCAGTTTGTTGTCCGTTGATTAAAATAACATCGCCGTTTACTTCGACTTTGTTGTTTTCGTATGCTTCAATGCAACGGCGGTAAAGGGCAATCGTATTAGAGTTAAGTTTTAAGATTTTGCCTTTTTGCGGTACCATAACGGGACCGAGATTGCTTTGATTCCAATGTTTTTTCTCTTGATACGGGAAAACTGTCGGTTCAAAAAGGTCTTTGGGTAAAACGATTTTCTCTATTCTGCTAAAAACTGAATGTTTTTCGAGTTTAGAGGCTGAATTATCGTTGAGACAATAAATGGCAAGACCGGCGTTAGCAGCAACTTTTTCTCTATAAATGCTCAAATATGTTTCGGCATAATCCTCTTCACCTGACATATCTTCTTTTTTGATTCCCAAAGAGTCAAGAGTTTTGTTGCTCATCAATCTTTCGTTTACTACAAAATACGGATATTTTGCGGTTTCGGGAGCTTCAACTTTCTGATTATTAACGTATACTTCGTTATCTTTGATTTCGATAATGCTGCCCGGAGTACCGTAAACTCTTGAAAGATAAATCGGACGTTTTCTTAATTTTTGTGTTACGACATCGGATTTAGAGCACCATGCCGGACCGTACATTCTGCACATTTTATAATAATTTTTATCGGGAGCAGATGGTACGACACTATCGGTTTCGGGGTGTCTGAAAACTAATACGTCGCCTTGAGAGGGTGAGGCAAAACGGTTGAAAAATACTTTTCCGTCCTTAGCAATGGTATTTTCCATCGACGATGAAATGCTTTTGGCGCGACCGAAAATTATCAACAAAACGCCTACAATTACAACTACTGCCGCACCTGCAATTATCGCCGTTTTTGCTCCTTTTTTTAGTGATTGCCACCAGCTTTGTTTTTTTACGGTTGTTGTGGTGGTTGTCGTTGTAGTAACGGTTTTTGTCGTTTTAACAACCTTTTCTTTTTTTTCTGCCATTTTTATTTTATTAAGTTAGAATTGGAAATATATAAATGGCTGCAAATCAGATGCTTTTACCTGATACAGCACAAATACTATCGCAACGCAAATCAGTATTTTCACCCAAACGGAGGTGTTAATAAACCAATTCGTGTATTTGTCTTTGAAATTTTGAGAAAGCCAATGCACCATCATTCCGAAAAGAATTACGATGAAAACTTTCTTGTAACTCATTGTCATAGTGGCAATAAGCGATACGTCCCAACCGTTGAGAAGACGTTCCAAAATTTGATTCGTGGTTTCGATGTCCGGTGCGCGGAACCAAATTCTTGTAAACGTTATAAAATTGAAAGTCAGAAATATACCCCAAATGTAAGTGATAAATTTCTGAGGTTCTTTGATTTGACTTTTTGTAATGTAATACAATCTTGCAGCGAGCATGATTGAGGCTCCAAGCAGCCAAATCAGGAAAAACGTTGAGGTGTATCCCAAAAAACAAAATCCCAAAGATATAATAAAATCACACCAGAAAAAAATTGTCAAAGGTAAATTTTCAGTTTTTTTATCATTTTTTTTCGGGAAAAATTTTTCGTAATTGTCCGCAAAATAGAAAACCGCTGAGGCACAAACCGTTAAGATTATCCACGAAATATATTTTGCATCGCTTTGCCAAAAACCTGTCATCACGGTGGCGCACAAAGAGAAAAATGCCGTTAAAATAAATGCTAAAGTATATTTCAAGGCTTTTAAATCTTTTTCGCTCTGTTTAACGACCCAAACGAAATATGCATAAAACCATACAAAATCAGCTATCGCCCAGAGTACAAGTCCGTTAGGATTGTGCCATAAATTCTGATCGTATGTGATGTAAGCCGCTAAATTCAGTACGAAGAAGAAAATCCATCTTAAAACTTGAGTTTCTTTTCTCCAAAGTTTGTAGATAACAAGTCCGATACCGTTGTACGCGCCCCAAGTTACGAACATCCAGCTTGAGCCGTGCCACAGACCGCCTAACCACATCGTGATGAAATTGTTCATCGAAGTTGTAAGCGTTAGTTTAAAATTCGGATTGAAATATGCTATTATCGCCAAAATTGCCATGATGCCGAACAAAATTCCGCCCACCAACAGACTTGAAGAAAGCATCGTTATGACCAAAAGAATTACGACCCAGCAAATGTAACCGCCCGTAGAACCGTTTCTGTTGCCACCGATTGGAATGTAAAGATAATCTTTTAACCATGTTGAAAGCGAAATATGCCAACGACGCCAAAATTCAGCCGTTGATTTAGCTTTGTAAGGCGAGTTGAAGTTGATGCTCAGACGGAATCCCATCAAAAGTGCCAAACCTATTGCAATGTCTGTGTAACCGCTGAAATCGGTGTAAACTTGAAGCGAATATCCGTAAAGCGACATCAAAGTTTCATAACCGGAATATTTCATCGGCGAGTCAAAAACCCTATCTATAAAATTTATTGAGATATAATCCGAGATAAAAACTTTTTTGATTAAACCTTTCAAAATCATAAACACCGCCAGACCGAATTCTTGTTTTGTAAGGCTGTATGGTTTATAAATTTGCGGTACGAATTCCGAGGCTCTCACGATAGGTCCTGCCACGAGTTGCGGGAAAAACGAAACGTAAAAACCAAAATCCAAAACCGATTTTACGGGTTCGATTTGTCTGCGGTAAACGTCCACGCAATAACTTATTGCCTGAAACGTGAAAAACGAAATTCCCACCGGCAAAATGATTTTGTCAGTAACGAAATCCGTGTTGAAAACGCTGTTGAAAGCAAGCGAAAAATGATTTACAACATGTAAATCCGTTCCGAAGAAATCGTTTATCGAATTGACGATAAAAGCTGCGTATTTAAAATAAAATAAGACGAAAAGGTTTACTATAACGCCCAAACTAAGGATTAGTTTGCGTTTTAATCCGTCCGGTTGTTTGTGTAGCCAATTCGTTATGTAATAAATACTTACAACAGTAAATGCTAAAAGTATTACAAAAATTCCGCCAGTTTTGTAATAGAAAAAGAAACTTGCTAAGAGCAAATAAAAATTTCTTACCGCAGTACGTTTGTAAACAAAAGCGTAAATTGCCAAAACTATTACGAAAAATCCCCAAAAGTAAAACTGCGTAAAAAGCAGCGGCTTTGTGGGATCGTAAGTCAGCAGACTTTTAATTGTTTCCCAAGAAAAAAAAGTTCCCATTTGCTATTTCTTTTTGTCTAAATAATTGCTGTAACTTTTTATGAATGCGTTAAAAAAAACGTCAGCGCAGAAATTATAACCTGCTGCGGTCATGTGGACTTTGTCGTATGCCATAAGACCTTTGTGGACCCAAATTGTAGAACTTGCGAAACCACCCATCAAGGAATAAATACTGAACATCGATTCATTATAGCGGTTTACAAGTTCTTTAATTGATTGTTCTTCTTTTTCCATTGCGGGGTTAGGTCGCCGGCGCAAAAGGTAAAAATCGTTGGGCACGATAAATGTAAAAACCGTGTTAGGGCAATATTTTTTGATTCTTTCGATAAAAGCCGCGTAATTAGAATAAAAAAGCTCCTGACTGAAATTCAGTGAATTCCCGTCATTAACGCCTAAAAAAATCACCAACCAATCGGGTTCGAGTTTTTGTAATTGTCTTTCAAAATGAGCGCATGAAAGCCATGATTTTAGACTTGCGCCGTTGATTCCGATTGCAGAATAAGTGATTCCCGGATTGTCGTTTTCGAGCGAAAAACCGTAAAGGACAAAGCAGTTTTGTTCTTCTGAGGTTTTTTCAAAATGGAAATTGGCAACTTTCAGATATTTTTCAAATTTAATGTTGATATAACCCAAACTGTCAATTTTTTCAACTGTGTATTTTCCCATGTCTTCATCGGGTACGATTTCAAATTGTCCTGCTTGCGGGGCGGTAAAAATTTTTACTTCGTTGAAATCGTATTTAACCGCATATTGAGGATTCATGGTAATCGAAATTCTTGATTTTACGTCCAATGTTGTGGCCGAAGCACCAGAAATTCCGAGTTCGCAGGTTTTCTTCCATTCCACGTTGCGGCAGGTTGTCCAAAAACCCGTGTAAGTTACTCTATAATTTATCGGGTTGTTGGATTTGGTCATTTTGTAGGGAAAAACAAAACCTCTACCGCCTACGAGTCCGGGGTGAAGGGTTTGAAGTCTGTACCTCATTCTGTCCGAAAAAATGTCGGCTTGAGTGTGTGAGGCTCCGATTTGAACGATATTCAACTTGCCTTTGCCGTACATTATCATGGAATCGAGTTTGGAATAAACTCTTTCAAATTTTGCCGAATCTTTGGAAAAAGTTATCACGCCCTTGCTGTAATCAGCGAAGGGATAATAAGTTATGTCAAACGGATAACCTTTTGCATAGTACTGTGCAAAAGCGATTTGAGTTAATGCCGTTAATACTGTAAAAATAAAAAATGTTTTTCTTAAAATCCTTTTCATTTTCATTTTTTTCTGATGTATTCATTGTAACGTGAAATTATTGCCGAGTATAACATTCTTGCCATAACATTAGCACCGTTAGGCGTAAAATGTACGAAATCTTTTTCTGCTAATTGCGGATCGTGATAAACCCAGTCGGGCATGGTGTTTTCGCCGCCCATTGCTGCGTACATATCCCAAAATGCGCAATTATTGTTCAAAGCTGCTGTTTTGAGAGCCTCTACAACGGCTGGTAAAATTTCGTAAGTTTGATATTTGTCCTGAACTTTTTCGCTCATATCGGCAGGTCCTACGACGATGATTGCCATGTCGGGACAAAGTTTTTTCAAGTATCTGATTTGAGCGGCAAACGAGTTTTTGAAACCGTTTAATTTTTCTTCCGTCATGTAAGGTACGGCATTGCCGCCGAATTGTAGGATAGCGCATTTAACGTTAAGTTCTTTATACATTTGCGCTAACATTTTGCCGTTAATCATCGTAAAAATTGTTCCGCTGCAACCTCTCAAAGCTATGTTATCAACGGCAACACCGCTCAAACCGTCTAACGCAAAACCGTAAATTTCAGGACTTTGTTTAGCCGAAAATTCAAATTTCAGTGTTGAAGGCGGTGTATCAAAATTCCAAAGTTTTGTCGTATAAAAGTTTTCCGCTCTTAATTTTTCTGCAAAAAGCAGATTTTCGCCGTCGTAAACTCTTGCCTCAAAAGCCTCGGGGCAATTTCCGTAAAGCATACGGCATTTTTTGATTTGTTTGACACCTGCGCGTGCGATAGGCGAGGGGATTATCGTCAAAGAGCCCTTGTAAACGGTTTGATTATCAACAACTTCTTGCTGAATTTCCACAGGTAAAGTTTCTTCTTGGAGTTGTTCTTCTTGAGCCGCAACTTCAGATGTAGAATCCGTAGTGTTAATTGTATCTTTTTTTTCAGCGGGTTGGGTTTCTAAAGTTTTTTTCTTCAGCGGTGAAAACATTCCGAAAGCAGCCAAAACACCGTATCTTGAATGTCCTACGGCGGTATCTATTTTGGGAAATACCGTGTAACGTGTCCATTCTCCCTCGTTGATAACCTCGCACGGTGATTTGTAACCGTAAGCTGTTTTTGCGGGAATAAGTCCCGGACCCGAGCCGCCGAATTGTTGTTGAAGCTTATAACGCAGATAATTTGTTATTCTGTCGGTTTCGATTTGCGAGTCACCGTAGTGCATTATTCTGACAACGTGTTTGAGTTCGTCAGGATTTGTAAGCGCGGCGAAAAGCGGCTGCAAACAAGCCAAACCCGAGGCGGGCAATTCCAAAGGTTGCCTTATTGAATCTGTCATTATTGCCCTTGGTTTGAAAGAGTAAACCGAAGAATCTACGATTTCTTCATGAGAGACGTATTCGAGCGTATCTTCTTCGATTGCGCTCAAATCCTTGTCAATTGAAAAAATAATTTTGGAGGAATCCGTACTGTCTTTTTGTATGACATAGTATTCCGCAAAAAAATCTTCAAAATCGGGGAAAAACAATGTTATATCCTTATTGATTTTTATTCCGTCTTTTGGAAAAACCAACATTAACAATGCTAAAAATGACAGAGTTATGACGAAAAATAATAATGTTCTTGAGGGCCTTACCATTGTTTTTCCTGATTTTGTTTTTTTAATATTATTTTTTACGAATTTTAATAATTTGTCCGATTTGCAGTTTTCTGACATCAGAGGCAGTAAAACCGTTGATTTTCATGATGTCCTGATCCGAAATTCCCGGATAATGCGATGCTATTGTGCTAAGGTTGTCGCCTTTGCGGATAGTGTAATATTCGTATCCGGCATCAAGTTTTTTACCTTCGGAATTGGATTTTGTCACGATTTGATTTGACTGTTGTGCTTGTTTTTGCGCAAAAGTCATGTTATCAATATTTTTGTAAGTGTTAAGACGTTTGGTAGGAACGTAAACGGTAAGTTTTTGTCCTACGTTGAGTCTGTCTCTTTCGATATTGTTCCAGCATTTGAGTTTTGTAACTTTTACGTCGTACCAATTAGCGATAAAACCGAATGTATCACCTTGTTTTACGGTGTAAATCAGTTTTGAGGTTCCGGCGGGGATAGAATTGTCGCAAGGCTCTGCGCTGTAACTTCTTGCATTTCCGTTTTTAGGATTGATAGGAGTATTAGCTTTTACGTATTCGAGGTTTTTTTGCGGTGAAAAAAATATCGAATCCTGATAAGCATAAATTTCTTTTTCCTGTTCTGCAAATTTTGTAGCGTATTCAGCGGGAAGTCTTAAAGTCATTTTGCTGATATTTCCCGGAATAATGTCTTTTTTGTATTGCGGGTTGAGGGTTCTGAGTTTTTCAACGGGAATGCCGAGCACGCCAGAGACTTGTGCAAAATGCAGTTTGTCGTTGATTATAACCGTATCAGAATAAGTCGGCATATCAACGTTGAAAGGAGCATAACCGTGAGCTTTGTAGTTGTTCATCAAGTAATTAACACTGATGAAAGCGGGAACGTAACCTCTTGTTTCCATCGGAAGGTAAGGATAAATTTCCCAAAAAGTATTTTTTCCGCCCGAGCGTTTGATAGCTCTGTTTACATTTCCCGGACCGCAGTTGTAGGCTGCAATTACCAAAGCCCAATCGCCGTAAATGCTGTAAAGGTCTTTCAAAAATTTAGCTGCTGCAACAGTTTCTTTATCCGGATCACGACGGTCGTCTACCAAAGTTGTAACTTCAAGACCGTACATTCTGCCCGTTCCGTACATAAACTGCCAAAGTCCCGTTGCGCCTGTTCTTGAAACTGCCAGCGGGTTCAAGGCTGATTCTACGATTGTCAAATATTTCAATTCCAATGGAATACCATATTGATCGAGAACCTCTTCGATTTTCGGGAAATAATATTGTGACAAACCTAAAAGTGTAGGAATCAAGTATTTACCTCTACGGATATACATTTCAATCCAGTCTTTGACTTTCTGATTATAAACTAACGGGAAAGTTGTCGGAATAGATTTCAAAACCGATTCGTAAACCGAATCTCCGAAATATATCGGAGTTTTGTCCATAGCCGCCTCACGGGTTGAAAGTTCAGAATTTAAAGTGTTTTTGATGTACCATAGTGAAAGCAGACTATCAATTTCGTCATTTACTTGAGTCTCTTCGATAACAGCTTCCGTTATAGGATCTACAGCGGTAATAGAGTCATCGTTTGTCAGGTCGGGTTCCTGAGCGTAAGTTTTTGAAGTTGAGATAAAACATACCGTCAAAGCGGCTAAAAAAATTTTTTTCATAGTATTTTTTTTATACAGATTTTGATAGAATTATTTTTATAAAAATGAAAAATCCAAAAAAATGTCGTTTTTTCTTTTCTTTAAAACCTTATGATAAACCTTGCTCCGAAATTTGCATTGCAACCGAAAACTTCAGGAGCGGCATACGGCTCTATACGCATTGCAATATCGTCCGTAATGTTATAATCATAAAGGTGAGCATCAACAACGGCATCAAATATATTCATCATATAAACCAAAAACGTGCCAAGATAACACAAATCCCTATAACGGCGGTATTTGCGCATATATCTGACAATATCGGCTTCGTTTGTTAGATTATAAAAACTTTTTCCGGTGTAAGAGGTATTTCCCCCGGCCTGCGCTAAGAAATACCTTTCATCGTTTTTAAGTTGTTTGTATCTTACGTTATAAAATTGCGAAACGTATATAAGTGTTCCGAAAGTGCCGTAAATAACCGGAATTTTCCAATATTGGTGGTTATAAAACTGTCCCGCGCCGGGCAGGAAAAAAGACATCCAACCGGCGAGTTTCGGATTTTTTTTAGGGGCTACGTAACCCGTATCGTTAAGAAATTCGCTGTCTTCCACGTATTCGTAATTATCGCCGTCGGTGGAAAATCTGCCGCGCGTAGTGTCATTACGTCCTTCTCTGTACCCTTGTTTTACGGCCGGGTCGTCCAAATCCGGCTTTTCGGTATCATCTTGGGCAAACGCACCAAAAGCGGGCAGTATCAAAAACAGCAATGTTAAGATTTTCCTACAAAGGGACATTGTTTAGTAATTCTATGATTTTGTCGTAATCTTCCTGAGTTTTGAGGTTGAAAGTAAGTTTGCAACCGCCTTTGCCGTCGGTTTTCAAATCCACGGGTACGTTGAATTTTTTGCTGAAATTTACTTTCACTTGTTTTTGACTGTCAGTAAGTTTAGGCCTTTGAGCCTTTACCATTACTTTTTTGTCCGAAATTTCAGGGTTTTCCTGATTTTCGTTAGGCTCTTGCGTAGGCTCTTCTTCTGCGCTCTCAAAAATGTAACCTTCCGGGTCTTTTACTAATTGCTCTACTTGACGGGCAGAAAGTTGATAATTAAGAACTTTTTGAAACAAATCCAATTGCAAATCAGGGTCTTCAACGCTGATTAACGGGCGAATCTGACCTACGGTGATTTTTTTGTTTCTTAAAGCCGCCTGTATTTGATCCGGCAGTTTCAAAAGCCTAATTGAATTTGTTATAGTCGTTCTGCCTTTGCCTAACTGCGTACTCAATTCTTCTTGAGTCAAATGACATTCTTCGATAAGACGGTTGTAAGTAAGAGCAACTTCGATTGCGTTCAAGTCTTCCCTTTGAATATTTTCAACCAAAGCCATCTGAAGTACTTTAACATCGTCGGCCTCTGTGATATACGCAGGAACTTTCTCTAAATCAGCAAGTTTAGATGCTCTATAACGTCTTTCACCCGAAATAATTTCAAATTTACCGCCGTCAATTTTTCTGAGCGTTAAGGGTTGGATTACACCTAAAGCCTTAATTGACTCGCTTAATTCAATGAGTTTTTCTTCATCGAAATCAGTACGCGGCTGTGTAGGGTTGGGTACGATAAGATTAATATCAACCGCAGCTACCTCACCGGTATTAACAACCGCATCAGGGTTGGGATTAAACGTAGAGTTGTCCGCTAACAACGAATTTATTCCGCGCCCTAATCCGAATTTTTGTTTATTGCTCATTGTATTTTTTTATTATTTTTTTCTTTTTTTAATTATGCTTTTGCATCTTTTTCAAGAATCTCTTTTGCGAGGTTCAAGTAATTAACAGCTCCGTTTGAGGCAGCATCGTATTCTATTACGGGTTTGCCGAACGAAGGTGCTTCCGAAAGACGTATGTTTCTTAAAATCAACGTCTTAAATACCATATCTTGGAAGTGTTGTCTTACCTCTTCAACAACTTGGTTGGAGAGTCTGAGCCTTGAGTCGTACATCGTTAAAAGGAATCCTTCGATTTGAAGTTGAGGATTGAGCCTTGCTTGAATCATCTTAACGGTGTTCAACAACTTACCTAATCCCTCAAGTGCAAAATATTCGCATTGAACGGGAATGATAACGGCATCGGCAGCCGAAAGTGCATTGACTGTTAAAAGACCTAATGAAGGAGAACAGTCAATCATTATATAATCGTATTGGTCGCGTACTTTGTCGATGAAAGCCTTCATCCTGTATTCGCGGTTTTCTTGAGAGAGCAATTCTATCTCAGCACCTACCAAGTCGATGTGTGAGGGAATCAAATCCAAACCGTCAGTGCTTGTTTTGAGTATAACATCTTTCGGTTCTACATCGTCGGTAAGGCAGTTGTAAACGCTCTTTTCAATTGTCCTGAGTTCAAATCCCAAACCTGAGGTACAGTTAGCCTGAGGATCAGCATCAATTAAAAGAATTCTCTTCTCCAACACTGCTAACGAAGCACCGAGATTAATAGAAGTTGTAGTTTTGCCAACACCTCCTTTTTGGTTGGCAATTGCAAATACTTTTGACATATTAGTTTTTATATTTGTTAACGCCTAATCATATCTTCTTATTTCGATTTGCAAAGATACTAAATTTTTTTTTATTTTAAAGACCGCACAAAGAAAAATTTACATTTAGATAATATTATTTTTCTCTAAAAAATTGATAATCACGTTTTTATAGCCAAAAAATATTTTTAAAATTTATTTTTTGCATGGTTTTATTGTATTATTGGGGGATTTGTTTTTAATTTTGCGCTGAAAATTTTTTTTTAATAATTAAATCTTATTCAATGAAGAAAATCACACTTATATTATTAGCAGTGTTTTTATCGTTTTTTTTAAAGGCGCAGGACATTGCTGATTCTACGGTTTTACATTCTCAAGTTGTAGTTACCGGGACGCGTAATGCTGTTGAAGTCAAATATTTACCTTTGACTGTAACAAGAATTTCAAATTCTGAGTTATACAAGAATTATAATCTTTCGCTTATTCCGGCGGTTACGCAATTTTCGCCGGGAGTGTTTTCGACCTCGAGGGGCATTGTAGGTTACGGAGTATCGACTAATGCCGCTGGCGATATTAAAGTGCGCGGAGTAGGCGGCGGTGCAAAATTTCTTGTTTTGATAGACGGTCAGCCGCAATATGCGGGTTTGATGGGACACCCAATTCCCGATGTTTATCAGTGGTTTATGGCGGATAATGTTGAAATAGTTCGTGGTCCGTCTTCTGTTTTGTATGGTTCTAACGCTATGGGCGGTGTTATGAATATCGTAACGCGTAACGTGCTTAATGATAATGCTGTTAGAACGAATTTTTTAATTTCGGGCGGAAGTTACGGCACTTTTCAAGCTGAGGGCTCTACGATGATTAATCGTGAAAATTTTCTATGGCTTTAGGTGTTAATTACCAACGTACTGACGGACACAGACAAAACTCTGATTTTGAGCAATATACGGATTTCATTAAACTCGGTTATGATATTAATAAAAATTGGAAGGTTTCAGCGGATTTAAATTTGACTTATTTTGAATTTTCTAATCCCGGTCCCGAAGACGCACCGCTTTTTGATAGTCATGCCGAGATTTCAAGAGGTCTTACAAGTGTTTCGCTTTCAAACAATTACGGTGAAAAAACATCCGGTGTCTTAAGATTTTTTTATGATTGGGGACACCATGAAATAAACGACGGACATCTCTGGAGTCAGCCTTTGAAAGATTATCTTTACAAGCATGATGATTTTATTCGCGGTGTTAATTGGTATCAGTCAGTGAGTCTGTTTTCGGGAAATAGAATTACTTTAGGTTTTGATTATCAAAATTTTGGCGGAGAGGCTTTTAACGATTTCTTTGACGGACATAGTGTTGATTTGGTCTCGGATAAAAATCAAAACGAGGTTGCCGGTTACGTTGATTTTAGACAAGAGATAACTAAATGGCTTACAGCTGATTTCGGTTTTAGAGCTGATTCTCATTCTGAGGCGGGAACTCAAATGATTCCGCAGTTCGGCTTGTCGTTTTATACCTTAAAAAACGATAATTTCAAAGTCCTTGTTTCAAAAGGTTTTAGAAATCCTACGATTATGGAACTTTATATGTTCGCTCCTAAAAATTCCGAACTTGAACCCGAAAAAATGATGAATTATGAGGTTGCGTATTCCAAAATAATGCGCCGTTTGAGGTTTGAGACGAATTTGTTCTATATAAAAGGTGATAATCTTATTAACGTTGTTCCAAGAATAGATGGTGCGGGTATGATTCGTCAAAATACGGGTGAATTTGAAAACTACGGTTTTGAATTAGGCGTAAAATACGCTTTGAATCCTAATCTGTTGTTTGTCTTTAATTATTCTTATCTTAATATGGACAAACCCGTAACGGGTGCGCCTGAAAATAAATTTTTCTTTATGGCTGATTATGTCTCGAACAAAAAATTTTCCTCGAGCATAAGTTTGCAATACGTTTCGGGTTTGTACATTTTAACGGGCAACGATCCTAAAACTGAATCTTACGCGCTCCTTAATGCAAATTTGGGTTATTCTCTCTTTAGATGTTTGTCTCTTTTTGTTAAAGGCGAAAATCTTTTAGGTCAGAAATACCAAACTTACGAGGGTTTTTATATGCCTAAAGCAACGTTTATGGGCGGAATAAAAATTTATATTGCTCCGCGCCAAAGAGCTACTTCATTTTTTCATTGAGCATCGCTAACGGCTCTAATAGGTTCGCCGTAATAGCGTGAAATTGTTCCGGCATATCTGTTGACCGAATTATCGGTGGAGCGGTAAGCCAAAAGTTCGTAAGCTGCTGTTTTTGTGGCATCGTAACTTGTTATGTTTGCGCCCCAAAAATTACCACTTTTGCCTTGCATTTTAAGTTCGGTGTTTGACATATAACCGCTTGCTGGAATAAAAATACTATTACCGTTGCCACCTGTTACTATAAATCCTATAATACCGTTTACTTTGGCGTATTGCCACTGACAGTTTTCCCGTAATTCGGCGATTTCCTCGTTGGTCGGTATACGCCAATTTTCTCCCATATTGACAGTAGCCGCATCGTCTTCGGGTTTTAGATGTGAGTCTTCATCACCTTGAGCATATTTTGTGAAATTGCCCGTAGAACCGAAAGTGTATGTTTGCCAATTATAATTTTCTTTAACCGTAACCTCGCCCCAAGCGAAATAATAACCGCTGTCGTAAAAATTTTCAGCACCTAAATTTTTGGCTGCCCATTTTACCGACAGTCCTAAATCGACATATTCATAGCCAGAAATTTCTCCAGAGGTCTGATAAGTAAATGGTGTTTCCTCTATGTCTTGAGCAATCGGAGGTTCGTCTGTATGACATGAACAAAAAGCCGTAAAAACGGCACACAACAAATTAAAATACG
The DNA here is from genome assembly GCA_017412115.1 of Bacteroidales bacterium. Classification (GTDB taxonomy): domain Bacteria; phylum Bacteroidota; class Bacteroidia; order Bacteroidales; family UBA3824; genus UBA3824. The sequence goes on from JAFPYR010000030.1 coordinate 24,076, forward strand.
TTTTTTTCATTTAATTGAGAATCTAAAATATAACACTGCAAGTTTAGTAAATAAAATTTTCTGCAATATTATAAAAATATTATGTTTTTGGAAATAAAGTTGATGTTAAAATTAAAAATTCTAAAAATTTTTTTCGGTACGTATTTTTTTTCTAAATTTGTGAGTTAAAAAAATACTAATAAATCATATAAAAATCTTACATCCATGACGTTACTGGAACAAATAAGAGAAAACGCAAAAAAGGCAAACAAACGTATCGTGTTGCCTGAAGGCGAAGAAGAACGCACATTGAAAGCCGCAGAAAACATTCTCGGTGAAGGTATTGCACAATTGGTTTTGATCGGAAATCCCGATACCATTAAGGCTGAAGCAGCAAAATTCGGTCTTAAAAATATTTCAAAAGCGACGATCGTCGATACCAAAACTTGCGAAAACAAGCAAAAATACGCAGAAATCATGGCCGAAATCCGTAAATCCAAAGGCATGACGGTAGAAAAAGCCATGAAACAACTTGACAGTCCTTATTATTTGGGTACTTTGATGATAAAAGCCGGAGATGCTGACGGTATGGTTGCCGGAGCAATTTGTTCAACGGCTGATACTATCCGTCCTGCATTGCAGTACATTAAAACTGCTCCGGGCGTTAGCACCGTATCGGGTGCGTTTGTAGTGGTTGTTCCTAACAAAAATTACGGTCAGGACGGTGTATTCCTTTTTGCAGATTGCGCCGTAACAATCGCTCCGACAGCTCAGCAACTCGCTGATATTGCTGTAATTTCAGCAAAAACCGCTAAAGCTTTGGCAGGTATCGAGCCTAAAGTTGCAATGCTTAGCTTTTCAACCAAAGGTTCGGCACAGCACGAAGTTGTAGACAAGGTTGTAGAGGCTACAAAACTCGCTCAAGCAGCTGCTCCCGAACTTGAAATCGACGGTGAACTTCAAGCAGATGCTGCTATGGTTCAGAAAGTTGCAGATTTGAAAGCTCCCGGAAGCCACGTTGCCGGAAAAGCTAACGTTTTGGTTTTCCCCTCTTTGGAGGCAGGAAACATCGGTTACAAACTCGTTCAGAGATTAGCCGGTGCTGACGCAGTAGGACCTATTCTTCAAGGTATGGCAGCTCCCGTTAACGACCTTTCACGCGGTTGCTATGTTGAAGACATCGTTAATATGGTGGCTATCACTGCATTACAGGCTGCTGCAAAGTAATTGACAATTGAAAATTGACAATTGACAATTGACAATTCAAAATTGAAAATTCACAATTCATAATTGAAAATTGAAAATTCACAATTCATAATTCATAATTAAATATAAAGTGAAAATATTAGTTATAAATTGCGGTTCTTCGTCATTGAAATATCAACTTTTTGATATGAACAAAAACGAAGTTTTAGCAAAAGGCGGAGTTGAAAAAATCGGTCTTAAAGATTCATTCTTAAAACATCAAAAAGGCGAAGGCGAAAAGACCAAAATCGAAAAGCCTATGAACGATCACAAAGAGGCTATCGAATTGGTTTTGAATACTTTAACTGATAAAAATCTTGGCGTTATCTCATCTTTGAACGAGATTGACGCAGCAGGACACAGAGTTCTTCACGGTGGCGAATTTTTCAAACAATCAGTTTTGATTAACGATGAAGTTATCGCTAAAATCGAAGAAATTGCACCGCTCGGACCTCTTCATCAGATGGCTAACCTCAAAGGTATCAGGGCAATTAAAGCAATATTGCCGACACTTCCTCAGGTTGCAGTTTTTGATACGGCTTTCCATCAGACGATTCCCGATTATGCTTACATGTATGCAATTCCTTACGAATTGTACGAAAAATATCATATCCGTCGTTACGGTTTCCACGGTTCGAGCCACAGATACGTTTCAAAACGTGCCTGCGAAATCTTGGGTCTTGACTACAACAAAACCAAAATCATCACTTGTCATATCGGAAACGGCGCTTCACTTGCCGCAATCGAAAACGGAAAAGTTGTTGATACGTCAATGGGTTTGACTCCTTGTGAAGGCGTTGTAATGGGTACCCGTTGCGGTGTTATTGACCCGGCTGTTTTCCCGTACTTGTTTGAAAACAGTGCGTTGAAACCCGAAGATATGAACACCTTTATTAATAAGAAATCAGGCGTTCTCGGTATTTCGGGCGTTTCTTCTGACATGAGAGACGTTGAAGAGGCGGCTTTCGTAAGAAAAGAATACCGCGCTGCCCTCGCATGCAAAATGCAGGATTACAGCATCAAAAAATATATCGGTGCTTACATGGCTGCAATGAACGGTTGCGATGTTCTTGTTTTCTGCGGCGGAATCGGCGAAAAAGGCGACACCACAAGACGCGGTGTTGCAATGAATCTCGAAAACCTCGGAATCGAATTTGACGATACCATTAACACCGGTCTAAGAGACAAAGAAATGGTGATTTCAAAACCGACATCAAAAGTAAAAGTTATCGTTGTGCCCACTAACGAAGAACTCGTTATCGCACAAGATACTTTGGAATTGACTAAAAAATAAATTTTTATATTTTCCCCTGTAAAAACGTTGCGTAAAATTACAACGTGTTTTTCTTTAACGCAACGTTTTTACTTTTTCTTATAATATGAGAAAAAATTTTCTTATAATATTATTTTTTGTAACCGTAAATAGTGTTTTTTCGCAGGTAACATTTATTAAAAATCTTGAAAATCAGAATGTTACTAAAGAAAAATACGATAGTCTTACTAATACCGTAAGTTTTTTGCCGTATGCGGATTCTTTAAACACATATTCTCTTTGGTTCAATTTCGGGGTTACGGGATTTAGAAAAGATACTCTTTTGACATTTGTCAGCAATTTTAAACAAAGATTTTTTAAACCGAATTTTCCCGTTTATACTTACGACCACAAAAAATATTTCAGCGTAAAATCTCTTGATTATGGAAAGAAATTGAGGGTTCAGTTTTTGCCCGAACACGATACGGTGTATTTTTCAACGGGTTTTCCGTATTCGTATTCCGATTATGAAACTTTTTTTAATGCTTATTCCGATTCCGAAAATATCAGAGAAAAAAACTTTTTTGAGTATTCTGATACCTTGAAAATGCCCTACCTTACGCTTGGTAACAAACGATATTTGAAACGCGGAAAAAAACTTATTTGGATAATTTGTCGTCAGCACGCTTTTGAATCGGTGGCAAATTACGTTATGCAAGGTATGTTGGAATATCTTTTTAGCAAGGAATGTCCGAAAAAACTTTTTAGAAAATATACTTTTAAAATCGTTCCGATGGTTGATATCAGGAATGTAGTTTTGGGACAAAGCGGCAGAATGGGGCTGCCCGTGGATTTGAATCGCGATTGGGACAAAACAATACGTCCTGAAATCAAAATCCTAAAAGACGAAATCACCAAAACGGCAGATTATTACCATTATTATATGTTTTGGGATATTCACGGAACGTTTCCCGGTGGTGATATTCAGCAGAATTTTTCATATTTCAGCCTTGCTGACATTGATAAAAAGCGCAAAAACATTCATAAATATTGGAATTGTTTTTTTGACTTTGCCAAGTTTGTCCCGACCGAAATCAGTGATTTTCAAAAGGGTTACGACGGTCTGACGGCTGATTGGTGGAATCATCTGACTTTTCCCTCGTTGGAGTTTTCCTCAACACTTGAGACCGATTGGAATGTTAATCACAAATTCGATGTTTATACCGTTGAGGATTATTACGAAATCGGTCGTAATATGATTAGAGCGTTGGAAAAATACCGTTAATTTATTAGGTCAAACATTTTTCTTGGCGTTAAAAGTTCGCTGCAAGTGATTACCGTGCCGACCAAAACGCCTAACATTCCGTGCGCATTAACGTTTTGTCCGGCTTGAAAAACATTAGAAACTCTTGTCCTATGTGGTATTCTGCAAGCAGGACCTAAATTTACGTCTTTTGCCACGCCGTACATCGAACCATCTTTTGCGCCCGTGTAATCAAGGTAAGTTAAGGGCGTTGATGTATAATAATTTTTAATGCTGTTTCTTAATCCGGGGACTTGTTTTTCAACGGTTTCCAACAGTTTTTCGGCTTTTAATTTTTTGAAATCTTCGTAATCTTTTCCACGGTTTCCGACATGAGTGCCGCTCCATTTTTCAACTTCAGAAAAACGCATATACGCCAAAATAACTCCTGTATGAGCGTATTTAGGATTTTCCTCTTGACAAAAATGCATATAAAGAAAACATTCCGGCCAAGAATTTAATGTGTATTTTTCGCAGTCCCAAACGGTATTTTCTTTGTTATAACCGTAAAAATTATAATTCATGTACGGCATTGTATTTCCCTTAAATTCAACGTAAATGCTGAAGACTCCCGGTGTTTGGGGCAAAGTGTTGATTCTGTTTCTGAAAGCCGGGCGGATAGGTTTTCCGATAAGTTTTACCGTTGATACAGGGTGCAAATCCGAGATAACATAATCAGCAGGGTAAAACTTTGAATCATTGACTATTACGCCGGTGGATTTCAAGTCTTGAGATACAATCTCGCTGACACGGCTTAATGTTAAAACTTCACCGCCGTATTTTTCGATTGTTTTTTTCATCGAAAAGGCAATCGAATCGCTGCCGCCTACAATTCTTGAGGAATTGGCGTTATAAAAATTCATAACGTAGGCGTGAGTCGAAAAAGGTGTTTTGTCCTTTTGAGCAGCGTACAAAGGCAGATTTCCGACCAAAACTTCTTTTATTAAATCATCAGAAAATATATTGTCAAGAACGCTATTGACAGATTCAAAACGGTATTTCATATTAGTTTGAATATTAGGCTCGGCGTATTGAAGCGAGTGTAGGGGAGAGGCTTTGGTGATTTCCTCAATGAGTGAAAAATATTTTTCCAAATTGTATCTTTCCTTTGGAAAATATTCGCACATTTGATTGATAAACGGCTCTTTTTGAGAGGCGAATTTGTATTTTTGACCTCGAAACGAAATAATTTCATAACCGTTGGGATCGAGCTCGGAGAGTTTTAAATCCTTTTTAACTTCCAAAAAATTCAAAATTCTGTCCAACGTTTGACCCTCTTTCGCACTTCCTAAAAAATGCATTCCCGTTTCAAATTTTGCATCACCGCGCTTGAAACATTGCAAACAGCCGCCTATTTGTTTTTCTTTTTCAAAAACCGTAACTTTGAAACCTGATTTTGCTAAAATTACAGCCGTGCTGAGTCCGCCTAAACCGCTACCTATGATTATGACTTTTTGCTTTTCCATTTTTATTTATTCCGCTGTTTTTATTATAATTGCAACTGAATGAATTTCAGGTAAATCCGTTTGATTTGTCAATTCTCTGTATTTCTTGGTAGTTTCGTCATGGAGTCCGATTAAAACGTTTTTGCACATTCCGCTTTTTAATAACAAAATGGCATCTTCCATGGCGCATTTCATGGAATTTTTGCCTTGAGTATAAGTGATGTTATAACCCTTGCAACCGGTTTTAATGGCGATATTGCTGCCGATTGTGTTGTGCGTACTTTGCATAAAAAGCGTCGGTTTTAGCATCTCTTCGCCTTCAAAAGTTATCTGTTCCAAAAGTTTTTCGCTGTTTTCCCAACAACCCAAAGTAGTGGCTGTGATAATCGCATCAGGAGTTTGGATTTCAGCTTTTGAAAGTGCTTCTAACGAGGTTAAAAGCGAGGTTTTCATAATTTTGCAAAGCCGTCTGCTTTCTGCGGGTTTCAAAGAGTTTTTTAGTTTTGATAATTCCTCTTCGCTGTTGATTTCCACTTTGATAGGCGTTTCAAGTTTTATTTCTTCGTTGTAAACAAATTCTTTGGCGTTTTCTTTTGGCGGATTAACCGAAAAAATAAGCGATGAATCGTTGCCGCCGAAACCGAAAGAATTGCAGATAACGTTTTTAAGAATTTTGGGCGTGTTTTCTTTTGTCGGTGAAAAATCAAAATTCTCCATTTTGTTTTCAAAACCGAGATTTCCCGGTACAAAATTATTTTGCATTGCCAAAATGCAAATGACGCTTTCAATTGCACCTGAGGCACTTGTGGTGTGTCCCGTTAAGGATTTCGTGCTTGAAAAAAGCGGCATTTGGTCAGTGAAAATCCTTTTTAAGGCTTGCGATTCGCTTTCGTCGTTGTTCGGTGTACCTGTGCCGTGTGCGTTGATATAATCAATTTCTTTTGGGCTTAATCCTGCCTCTTCCAAGGCTTGTTTCATTGCATTGTATGCGCCGTTGCCTTCGGGAGAGGAGGCGGTTTGATGAAACGCATCGCAAGTATTAGCAGAGCCGACTAAATAGGTTAGGATAGAGGCGTTTCTTGATTTTGCACTTTCTGAAGTTTCCAAAACAACGTATGCTGCACCTTCTCCGAGATTGAGTCCGGCTCTGTCTTTGTCAAAAGGTTTGCAAATTTCTTTGTCGATAATCATCAAGGAGTTGAAACCGTTGAGATGAAATTTCGTTAATGCCTCTGCTCCGCCTGCAACCACGATGTCAGCCTTGCCGGCCTTGATTAATCTCGAGGCTAAAATCAAAGCGTTAGCAGCCGAAGAGCAAGCTGTTGAAATGGTTATAACATTGTCGAAAAAACCGAAATATTCCGCCGTTAAATCTGTGCAACTGCCTGAATCATGCTGTTTTAAACATTCCGTATTTTGAGGAAAATCTTTGTAAAACTTTTCAGTCAAATCCATTCCGCCGACAGTTGTGCCGGAGATAAAAAATATTTTTTTGCCGTTTTTGTTTTCTTTGCTGATTCCGGCTTGTAAAAGAGCCTCTTTTGCCGCATAAATTCCTAAAAGTGCATTACGGCTTATTAATTTGTTTTGAGGAATTTCAAGCGAAGATTTCAGCTGTGAATCAGTCATTTTTACCTCGCCTGAGGGAAAATCTTTGTGAACGGTATCAAGTATTTTGATTTTTTCGATGCCGGTTTTTTGCTTTTTGAGCGATTCCAAAACGCTTTCTTTGCAATTTCCTATTGCCGAAATTATTCCCGCTCCCGTTATAACAATGTTTTTTTTCATAATCGTTTAATTTTTTGAGAAAATGAACAAGTCCGCAAGAAAATCTTCAGGGGAATTGTAATTGAGCCAACCGCCTATAACGGAAGTGATTTTTTTGTCAAGAAAAACTGTTGAAATGATTTTTTGCATTATTTCTTCGTCTTTTTTGTCCAAAATATAAAATGCTGTTTCGCCTTTAAAACCGTTTCTGACAGCGATTTCACCCGTTACGATATTCGGCAGAGTGTAAATAAAAATTGACGGACTCGGGAAAAACTCGTTAGGGTTGGAAATCGTTTTAAGAAAATTTTTGTCGGAGATTATCGACGAAGAATTGTTGAAAAATACCGTTGAAATTTCTTCCGGAGAATTTTCCGTTTTTATGAAAATTTTCAGCATTTCGCTTGAAAGAAAACCTAAACGGCTGAGCGGATCCATTTTGTAAAATTTCGGATAATCATTGATACGTTTTTTGTAAATTTCCGTCAGAAAATCTCCATCAGTTTCTCTTGTAATTTCTTGATTATCAATTATTAAGATATTTGGTTTCAAGACAACGTGATGTGTTTTCTCAATCCTGAAATCAGAGATTTTCTCCTTAGGAAAAACGTTTTTTGAGACAACGAGAGCCGCATTACAACCTCCGAAACCTGAAATTAATTTCAAAAATGTTTCTTTATCTGTTTTTGTATTTTGATTTGATAAAATTAATTCTTTAGAAACGCCTCTTTCCTTGTAGCCTAAAGTTCCCAAAACGGTTTTGTCCTCAATCGCGGCTTTTGAAATTATCGTTTCCAAAATTCCGGCCGCACCGAGCGTGTGCCCGAAAAATCCTTTTAACGCATTGACAGGCACGTTGTTAAGTCCCGCTCTTGAAATTGCAGTTGCCTCCATTTGGTCGTTGAACATTGTGGCAGTTCCGTGAGCGTTGATAAAACTTAAATCTTGCTTAATTTCCTCATTAACAGCGGATTGAATGGCAAGAAATGTGCCTTCACCGTTTTTTGATGGCGAGCTAATATGATACGCATCGTTTCTGACAATGCCCGAAATAATTTTCCAATTTTGATTTGATGAATTTTCTTCTTTCTCGGAATGTTTTAAAATTATGGTTGCTCCGGCCTCGCCGAGATTCATTCCTAAACGTTCCAAATCAAAAGGACGGCATTTATCGTTTGACATTGCCTTTAAAGAGAAAAATCCTGATATTGTGAAAAGGCTTTGCAGGTCTGCCCCGCATACGACAGCGTATTTGTAAAAGCCTTTTTGGAGCAGCCTTTGTGCCGTTATAATAGCGTGAACGCCCGAAATGCAAGCGTTGCAAATCGTTATCGGTGAAGATGAAAAATTGAAATAATCGGCGATTTTTTTAGCAGATTCTGCCACGGAAAAATCTTCGGCTTTGGAATTTTCATTCAAAAGTTCGATATTACCTTTTGTGGTGCTGAGTATGAAAACTGTTTGCTTAAGATTAAAATCTTCCTTACAATTTTTTATTGCGTTTTCTATTGAGTGCAAAACAAGGCTTTCAAACCTCGAAAATCCTTTTAAAGAGAGAGCCGAGGTTTGTTCCTTAGAAAAAAGTGCAGCCGTAATTTCTGAGTCAATACCGCTGAAAAAAAACGTTTTTAATGCGGTTTTTCCGTTTTTAACACATTCGTAATTCTCTTTTGTTGAAAAACCTAACGGACTTATAATATTGTCGGAAATTATTTCTACCATAATTTTTTCTTCAAAAAAAACAGCCTTTTTTGGGGTTTTAGGGATTTTTTTTAAGCGTTTACTTTACTTTCGATGTAATCGCAAAAATCTTTGAGCGTTACAACCGCTGACATTTCTTCGGGTTTGATTTTGAAGCCGAAATTCTTTTCTACGATTACAACAATATCCACGAAATCAAGGCTGTCAATTCCCATATCGTCTTTGAGTTTTGCGTTTTCTTTGATTTTGTCTTCGTCAATTTCGAGTTCTTCAATAAGAAACTTTTTAACGGTTTCTAAAATTTCTGTTTTGGTCATTTTTTATTTTTTTTATTTTAGTTTGCAAATTAAAATTGAATGTCCTTGTCCTAAATTGTCATAAATTTCCTCTATTTCCAAACCGGCTTTTTCGATGCAGGTTTTCATCTCTGAAGTATTGTACATTTTGGAATTGCCGTTAGCAAGAGCCGTAAAATAAAGGCTTGTCATCGTAAGACAAAACGCCGCCGGCTCAAATCTCTGTCTGTCCCAAAGCGTTTCCATAATGTAAATTCTTGTTTTTGAGTCCATTGCCTCTTTTACTTTTGTTAGGATATCAACAATCTGTTCCATGCTGAAACAATCCAAAAACTGACTCATCCAAACAGCGTCAAGACCGCCTTCAAGTTTGGGCAAAACGCTTTCTTTTTTTAGGATGTCAATGCCGAGACCGCTGATTCTTTCCGCACCGTTTTTGCCCGAAATATTCTCCTGCATCAAAGCAATTTGCTGTTTTAAGTCGATGACCGTAACTTTTACCTCGGGAGAATAATCTGTGCATCTTAACGCCCATTTGCCCGTGTTGCCGCCTATGTCATAAAGCGTTTTAACGGAATGTTTTTTGAACATTATTTCCAAAGCCTCGTCAAAAGACGAATCACTGTAAAAATGATCGAAAGCAAACCAACTTTTTTGAACTTTTTCGGGCAGCGACGAAAGACCTTCGTAAATTGTCGGCCATGAACCGAAATTTTTTAAACCTTCTGGTTTGCCTGTCAAAAGCGATTCTTCCAAATTGAACCAGCCTAAATAATTGACATCGTGGCAAAAATCCATATTAACTCTTGCCGCAGGATCGTTTAGCAAAAACCAACCCGTTTTTGAAAGTGTGAAACGATTGGTTTCTTCATCAACGAGAATTGTCCCGATGCACAGTGAGGCTTCTGTCAAACATTTTACCGCATAATCCGATAATGAGGTTTTTTCACAAATTTCTTCTCTTGTTAGGCCAGAATCGGAGTCGCGGATAAGGTCTAAAATTCCAAATTTTACCATCAGCCTTGAGGCTTGAAAAACTACGGGCGACCATGCAATAAATTCTGCAAATCTTTGTGCCTGAGGTGCTGAAAGGTGTTCTTGGGTATATTTTTCTTTTAATGCCGGTGTTAAGTGCATAATTTTTCTTTTTTTTTTAATCTTTACATTTGGTTATAATCAAAGCCGAATTTGTTCCGCCGAAGCCGAAAGAATTGCTCAAAACTGCATTTATTTCTTTGTCAACGGTTTGGGCTGCGATATTTAATTTTTCTGAATATTGGTCGGGATTTTCAAAATTTATGTTCGGTGCAACGAAATTGTTTTGCATCATAATAGCAGAATAAACGATTTCGCTTGCTCCCGCCATCCAACATTCGTGTCCCGTCATGGATTTTGTAGAACTGATAAGGGCGTGTTTGCCGTGAAAAATCTTGTCTAACGCAATAGCCTCATACATATCGCCTTGAGGCGTGCTTGTGGCATGGGCGTTGATATAATCAATTTCGTCGGGTGAAATTCCTGCATCTTCCAAGGCTCTTAACATGGCAGTAATGCTGCCTGAATCGCTCGGTTTTTGGATATGGCTGCCGTTGCCCGAAAAACCGTAACCTTTTACCTCAGCGATAATATTTGCGCCTCTTTTTTTTGCGCTTTCATAACTCTCAAGCACCAAAGCCGCCGCACCGCCACTTGGGACAAGTCCGTCTCTGTCTTTGTCAAAGGGACGGCTTGCTTTTTGTGGAGACTCCATACGGGTTGAAAATGCCGTTATCGCATCAAAAGATGCCATGGAATATTGGTTGGTTTCTTGTGCTCCGCCGCATAAAACAGCCTCTTGAAGCCCTTGTTTTATCATCATATAGCCTAATCCTATTGAATGACTGCCGCTTGCACAGGCCGCACTGATTGTAAAATTTATTCCTCTTAAATGAAAAATCGTACTTAAATTCATCGTAACGGTAGAATTCATTGATTGCAATACTGCTCCGTAGCCTAACATTGCAGTATCATGTTTTTCTTCCATTATTTTGAAAGTTTCGATTACGGGTTTTGCAGAAGAGTCGTTGCCGAAAATACAACCGATTTCGTTTTCCAAAAGATATTTTTCATCGATTCCGGCTTGTTGAAAAGCCTCTTTTGATGCCATATAAGCATATTGAGCCTGTTCGGGCATTCCGACACGGATGTGTCTGTCCAACATGGCTTTGGTGATAACGGGAGTTTCCACTATTGCAGAAAGTCCCGAACGGTATCCGTATTTTAATCTGTCCTCAAGAATACCGATTCCTGATTTTCCTTTATAAAGTGATTCCTTAACAGTTTTGATGTCAGATCCTAAACAAGACCAAATTCCCATGCCACTGATTACTACCCGTCTGTCCATTTAATTGAATTTTTTTCGCCGTAAAATTAAGCAGATTTTATTTAATAAAAAAATACCGTATTAAATTTTTGAGCAAAATGGATGAATTTTTGTCTTATGAGTTCAAAAAAACTTATTGAAATTTCAAAAAAACAAAATGAATAAAATGAATGAGGGAGTCTTTGAAAAAAAAAATGTTACTTTGTAACGTTAAAAATAACAAACGCTCCCTATTAAAAGCAAAAAAACGACTTAAAACTATTACTTATATACTCAATCGTCGGGCCGTGAGGTTCCGCAATCTTTAAATTTTCCATAAAAGAAACCTTTTCTTTTGAGGGGGTTTCTTTTTTTTGTGCGGTTAAAATAGTTTTTATAGCTTTGTTCCCAAAATTTTCTAACAAAAAACGAAATTTTATGGACGATTATTTTTTCTATATAATATCAGGGCGGGTAACAGATAGTGATGTAAAACCGCAAAAATACCTATCGTTAAAATTGTTTCGTGCGGAAAACGACCACGAGACAGAAGTTTTAGCATCTTGTAGAACCAATCAAAACGGAGAATTTTATTTTGAGGAGAGCCTTAAAAAGGGTTCAAAGCTAAAACTCGTTTTGGAGGATTTCAACGAGACCAAGGATTTTTTTGTCAGCGACAAAGATGAGTACAGAATTAATTTTATTGTTTAATCATTATCATTTTTCGTTCATTTCTTTCAAAATTGTTGCAATGTAACAAAATTTATTGCCTTTGAACGATTTTTTCAAGCTTTCATAGTCTATAGGCCATAATTTAGCCGTCAGAAAACACAAATAATTTTTACTGATTTTTTTAAATTTTAAACCACAATGAAAAGATTATTAAAATTTCTGACGGGTTTTATACTCGTTCTTGCCTGCGGCTCAGCCTCGGCGCAAAATGAAATTTCCGGTGTAATCAGCGACGAAAGCGGCGAACCCGTAATCGGGGCTTCCGTTATTATCAAAGGTACTTCCTCCGGAACTATTACAGACCTTGACGGCAATTTTAAACTTCAAGCAGACAACGGTCAAACGCTTGTTATCTCTTGCATCGGTTTTCAAACCGTGGAAGTTTCTGCCGCTAACAATCTCCGCATCACTCTTAAAGAAGATCTCGCCGAAATTGACGAGATTGTTGTAACAGGTTATTCGGTGCAGAAAAAATCCGACCTTACTGGCTCTGTTTCTGTTATTAAAACCGAGGACCTCAAAAATTCGTCCGACACCGACCCTATGAGGGCGTTGCAAGGTAAAGTTGCCGGTATGACTATCACTTCCGACGGTTCGCCGATGGGTGCCGGCACTATCAGAATACGCGGTGTCGGTTCGTTTAACTCGTCGCAAGACCCGCTTTTTGTAATCGACGGCGTGCCGACTACAACAAACCTTAATCACACTCTCAACGCTCAGGACATCGAGAGTATGCAGGTTTTGAAAGATGCTGCCTCGGCCTCTATCTACGGTAGCCGTGCTGCTAACGGCGTTATCATCATCACTACTAAGAAAGGTAAAAAGTCAGACCATCCAAAAATCGACTTTTCTGCTAACCTCACTGCTCAGTTTTACAACAAGCAGAATATGATGAAACTATCTAACTCAAAGGAATACGCAACAGCAATGGCTCAGGCGGCTTTGAACGACGGTCTTGACCCCGTTAAATATGCTGAAAATTACGGTCTTAATTTAAATGCCGCTAACGGTATGAAAATTTCCGCTTTCAACAATGCTACAATGCAAACCGAAAACTACACCGTTGACGGTCTTTACGACGGCTACATGAACGCCAAAAAAACTATGAAATTCTCCGATACCGATTGGTTGAAAGAAATTTCACGAACAGGTTTCACTCAAAATTATGACCTTTCGGTTTCAAATGCTAACGATAATTATTCGGCACTCTTTTCTGTCGGTTACAAAAACAACAAAGGTATTTTGAAATATACCGATTTTTCAAATATTTCTGCAAGACTTAACACGTCTTACAATTTTGGAAAATATGTAACGGTAGGTGAAAATTTCACTTTGACACACACCTCTCAATGCGGACTTTCTCCTATGGAAAACGCTTTGAAAATGTCTCCGACCTTGCCCGTTTACGAAGAAGACGGCGAAACATTCTCTGGTCCTGTTGGCGGTATGAGCGACCGTCAAAACCCTATGCGTGAACTCTATATGAATCGCGACAACGACCTTAAAATTATGCGTATTTTCGGTAACGGCTATATCGACATCAAACCGATTAAAGGTCTTTTGATTCGTTCTAATTTTGGTCTTGACTACGATTACGGTTTTATTCACTCTGTTAATCATACTTTCCATTCTGACGTTGTTAACAACAGCACTCCGAGTACAAATGTAAGTGGTGCCGACAATACTCAGTGGACTCTCTCCAACACTGCTAATTACAATTTCGATGTTGCTGAAAAACATAATTTCAACGTTCTTGTTGGTATGGAACTTTTCAAACAACGCCGCAACGATTTTGCTGCATACGCAGAGATGTTTGACGTAGAAAACTACGAATATATGTGGCCTAACGCTGCAACCGGCACAACTCGCGGTACAGGTATTTCTGACGCTTACAATCTTGCTTCTTTCTTCGGAAAATTGGATTACAATTTCGATAATCTCGTTCTTGCATCTTTTACAATTCGTAGGGACGGTTCTTCAAGATTCGGTTCTAACAACCGTTACGGTGTTTTTCCTGCTGCAACACTCGGTTATCGTTTGTCGAGACATTTTGACGTTGCATGGTTGAACGACCTTAAACTTCGTGCTTCTTGGGGTAAAACTGGTAATCAAGCCATCTCAAATACAGCACGTTACGGTCTTTACGTTGCCGATTACGGTTCAGACAGAAATATGTCGGCGGCTTACGACTTGTTGCTTCAAGGCTCTGGAATTTTCCCCTCAGGTTTCCGTGCCGTTCAGACCGAAAATCCTAACCTTAAATGGGAAACTACAATTCAATACAACGCCGGTCTTGACTTCTCTTTGTTCAACGGTGATGTTTACGGAACTTACGATATTTACATCAAGAAAGTTGAAGATATGTTGATTAACCCCGCTTATCTTGGTGCTATGGGTGAAGGCGGTGCTGCTTGGCTCAACGGTCCTAATCTCGAAAACCGTGGTATGGAACTCACTGTTGGCTACCGTCATAACTATAAAAACGGATTTGGCTTTGACCTTAATTTCAACGCTGATTTCTATCGTAGCAAAGTAACTTACTTGCCCGAAACCACAACTGGTTCATACGTTCATACAACAAGAGAAAACCTTGTAGAAAGCGAGCGTCCTTACGGTTCAAGAGTCGGCTATGTTGTTGACGGACTGTATCAAACACGTGAAGAAGTTTTATCTTCGGGACAAGAAAACGCACGTCTTGGCGGTCTTAAATATCACGACATCGACGGCAACGGCGTTATCAACGGTGATGACCAAACATGGATTTTTAATCCCGTTCCCGATTTGGCTTGGGGCTTGAATGCCGTTTTAACTTACAAAGATTTCGATTTGACGATGTTTTTCCAAGGTTTGATTGGAGTTGACGTTTACAACGATCAAAAGTTCCAAACAGATTTTTATTCATTGACAGATGCCGGCAGCAACAAAGGTAACCGTATGCTTGATGGTTGGACACTTTCAAACACGGGCTCTGATATTCCGATGTTAACAACCAACAACACAGGCGATGAAGGTCGTGCTTCTACTTACTTTGTTGAACACGGTTCTTGGATGAAACTCAGAACGTTACAAATCGGTTATAATTTTCCGAAAAATATTTTGAATTATGCTAAAATTTCGAGCGCAAGGGTTTACCTTTCAGGCGACAACCTCTTTACAGTAAAGAGCAAATCGTTTACGGTTTCTGACCCTGAAACTCCTAACTGGGCATATCCTCACTACACTTCATTCTCATTTGGTTTGCAAGTAGGATTTTAGGAATTGACAATTCATAATTGACAATTCACAATTGACAATTCATAATTCATAATTATTACAAACATGAAAAGATTTTTAAACATTATATTGGCTTCGGCAGCGTTGCTTGCAAATTCCGGCTGCGAAGATTTTATTGAGGTAAAACCGGAAGGTGTTATCAGCGAGGAACTTGCAATGGAAAATCCCGAACAAATGACTACCGCCGCCTACGCAATGTTGGGCGATACTTGGTACAACTATCCTTTTAATCTTTGGGTGTATGGCGACGTTGCCTCCGACGACGCGTTGAAAGGCGGTTCGGGTACAACCGACACAGGTTATCATCCGATGGAAATTTGGAGCACAATGACTTCAACACCGGGCGAGTTCGACGAACTTTGGTTTAATCTCTACCGTGCTATCAGCCGTTGTAATCGTGCTTTGGTTGCCCTTGAGGACAACGGAAAGGAAACTCTCGGAGACGAAACCACCGCAATTCGTATCGGTGAAGTAAAATTCTTACGTGCGCATTTTTATTTCAAACTTCTCATTATGTTTCACCAAATTCCGTGGATTGATGAGGAAGTTTATCGCAACAACCTTCACGAAAGCGTAAGAAACGACGAATTTTCTTTTGAAGAGTTGATGAAAAAAATCATTGCTGATTTTCAGACTGCATACGACGTGCTTCCTGAAAAACAACAAGACGGAGGTCGTGTCAACAAAATCGCTGCTGCAAGTTATCTTGCGAAATGCTATCTTACAATCGCTTGGGGCGACGGTTATGAGGCTACTACCGGCGAAGGTTTCATCAATCAAGAATACATGAACAAGGTTGTTGAATACACCGAGGTTGTTAAAAATTCTCAGTACGGATATTTGGAAGATTTCGGCGACATTTTCTTGCCAGAATACAAAAATTCAAAAGAGAGCGTTTTTGCGGTTCAATGTTCTGATTATAAGGATGACAACACCACATACGGTCGTGCCAATTGGAACAATCTTCTCAACGGTTGTTGGGGTATTTGGTCGTGCGGTTGGGATTTTCACAAACCCACACAAAACCTTGTAAATGCTTTCAAGACCAAAAACGGACTTCCGATGTTAGATGATTTCAACAACGAAAATACGTATCCTATCAACGGTGTACCGTCAACTCAGAAATACGATCCCCGTTTGTTCCATACTGTCGGAATGCCTTCATTTCCATACAAATACGAAAAAGAATACACCATGACAAAGGATAACAGCCGTACTCCGGGTACTTACGGTTATTATGCTTCGTTAAAAGAAGTTCCACAACGTTCAAAGGGAGAGACTTTCAACAATCCGTGGCAGGCTTTTGCGATGAACGATTATGTTTTCCGTTATACCGATGTAATGCTTATGCGTGCTGAGGCTTTAATAGAAACAAATCAACTTTCAGAAGCAAAAACTATCATCAACGACATCCGTCAACGTGCTAAAAATTCAATTAACAAACACATTGAATACGCTAAGGATTATTGCGACATCGAACTATATCCCGATAGTTATTTTGCTGACAAAGTTTCTGCTCGCAAATGCCTCCGCTTTGAACGCCGTCTTGAACTTGCTATGGAAAATCAGCGTTACTTCGACCTCCGTCGTTGGGGCATAGCCTCAGAGACTCTCAACAAGTTCTTTGAAACTGAGCAAAACGACGTTTATGAAGGTCAGAAATACGCTCAATATTACAAAGATGCGCATTTTACACCGGGCAAAAACGAGTTTTATCCCGTTCCTTACAATCAACTTTACTACGTTCCGGGTCTCTACACTCAGAACAAGGGATATTAATAATTGACAATTGACAATTCACAATTGACAATTGACAATTGATAATTGATAATTGAAAAATTAAAATTCGTAATTAAAATGAAAAGATTAATATACACAATAGCAGCACTTTCCCTGTTTGCTGCACCGGCTTGTCAAGACAGGGATTTGGAAGGCGGAGAGATGATTTTGACTTCGCCCTCAGCCGAAACAATTAGCGGTTCGCTTCAAGGAGATGACTATGTTGTTACATGGAACAATCCGTCAGGAATGAAAATGATGGTAACATATTATGCTGACGGCACACTTTCAGGCAGCGAAGTGGTTGATGGTAATACTTTTACACTCAAAAATGTACCGACAAATGTTAACTACGAGTTTGTTTTCAAACTGACAGACGGAAACAATATTTCGTCAGGAGTTGTAAAAACGTTTTTGCGCGAGGGTGCATCGTCGGTTGCGGGCATTTCGATGTCGCAGGTAGAAAAAGACGGAGGATACGATGCTTATGTTGAATGGAAAAAAGCGGAAGATGCTGACAAGGTTTTCTTAACGGCAACTAACGGCGAAAAAACAATTAGCGAGACATTCAATAGTTCTACAACGAATTATACGATACCTGATGTTGTATCGGGAGAGGTTTGGAATGTTACTTTTGTTGCTGAAAATTCAAAAGGCAAATCGCCTTCTGTTTCGTCATCGCTGAAAATTGGAAAAACTGCAATCGGCTTTTTGAGCGTTTATGCTAATGCCGACGAACTTATATCAAACGGCGACGACGATGAGGCTACGGCATGGCTTTGGCTTCACGAAACTTATCCGACGGCTCAGTTTGTAAGTTTCAATGATGTGAAATCTGCTGATGACATCAACAATTTCCGTGTTCTTTTCTGGATTAGAGATTTGGAAGGTGTAGGAGAGACTGAAGTTTGGACAATGCCCGCCAACGTAGAGGCAGCAACACCCGTCATTAAAGATTGGTACAAAGAAGGTGGAAGTTTGCTATTGTGGTCGCACGCAACGGTTTACGCCGCACATCTTGGACGTGTTAGTCTTGACGATCTCAAAAATAACGACCATGCTTTTGGAATGGGCGAAGGCGGTATCAACAACGACGTTTGGAAAATGGCTGTTGCACTTAATCCGGGTTCAAAATTCACCAAAGACCATTCTACACACCCAATTTACAAAGGTCTCGAAGTAGAATCAACCGACCGTACAAAATTGATTGCATTCAAAGGTCCGGGTTGGACAGAAGACCACAACTGCCTATTTTTCAATATTCCGTCGTTGCTCACCGGCAAAGGTAATCAAGATGAGGATTGCTATACGGCTCTAACGCAAGTTTACGGAATCTATCCGCTTGGCACTTGGGACAGTCAGATAGATTGGGTAAGTCAGATGAACGTTTGGGAGGCTCAGCAAGGCAACACCGAGTTCAAAGGTACGCTTCTCTGCATTGGCAACGGTGGCTGTGAGTTCTCGATGAAAAACACCGACGGCACTCCCGACAAATCTGCCCACCCAAAAAACAATATCTATCAAGACAACGTCTTCACATTAGCAAAGAACTCGTTGGAATACTTGAAAACGAGATAAAGTTGAAAGTTGAAAATTGAGAATTGAAAATTTACAGCCGTTCGGAGGAATTCGGACGGCTGTATTTTTTTGTGTATGGGGAAAGTGGTAATTAAATAAGCCTAAAAACTTTGTTTTTGCCGAACAAATTATTTTTCGTAACTTTGCCGAAAATAAAACTCTGAATGTTATGGCAAGACAATTTAATACAGAGGTAACCTGCGACCCGAAACGGCACTATATGGTGGACATTACCAACAAGATGAAGGTTTTTGAACGTCTCATCAACTTTGGCAAATACTTCACCATCAATCGTGCGCGGCAGTTTGGCAAGTCAACGTCGTTGAAATGGATTTATAACCACCTCAACGGCGAATATTTGGTTGTGTCGCTGAGTTTTGAAACTACCGACAAGACAAATTGGATTGATAATAAGTCGTTTTACGATTTTTTCTGCCAAAATATGATTACGGCATTCAAGGCGGCAAAAATCAAGAA
>JAFPYR010000031.1 GCA_017412115.1 Bacteroidales bacterium
AACACACGACCACTTGCACCCCATGCAAGTACGCTAGCCAACTGCGCCATGCCCCGATTTCAATAAATGTTAAACTCTAAAAATATTGTTACTATGACGGCACAAAAGTAGAAACATTTTAATTCACAACAAAATTTTTTTATATATTTTTTCAAAAAAAATAAAACAAACAACACATTTCCATATTACTTGCTCTATTTTTAGCATTAGTTTATGTAATAAAAACCCTCCATTGTATTTTTCCATAATTAAAGTTTCCCGGTTGAAATAAATCACAGAGAAACTTTAATTAATACAATCAGTAAATTCTACAGACCACGCACAAGCCGCACAGAGTACTCGAGGTAGACGCCGCTCAGGTTCACGCCCGCGTCGCCGTCGAAGAAGTACAAGATGTAGGCGTTGTTGGCGACGTCAGCAGGTGAACTTGACCAGTAGTTGCCCTCGTAGCCGGCGTTGTAGCCGCCACCATTGAAACCAGCCGCAGGGAAGAAAACTGAACCGTAGTCAGTAGAAAAAGTAACGCCATTTTCCGTACCTGTGCCATTCCATTTCTCCGATTTTGTTACTGTTACGTCTTTAACTTGCGTTTCTCCTGTCAATTCTTTGAAATTGTCGGCTGAAGGTAAGTCATAACCTTCAACGCTCGCTGCCAATGTTTTGGCATCCTCCCAAGTCTTTAGATCGGTTTCAGGCGAATTGGCATTTGATGTACACCAAAGAACCGACAAGCCAAGGTCTACTACATCGGTGCAGGTTATTGTGTAGATTTCGCTTGATTTTGCGGTTTTTGTTCCAAAGAAACGTCCTGAAACTTCACCGGCAGGAACAGCAGCATAACATTTACCGCCTGAAACATCATACCATCCGCTACCGATGTTGACTTTTTTCTGATTCTCAGAAACTTCAAACACGAGGTACGCATTTTGGTCATTGAGAGTTACAGAAAGTTCGCTGTTAGCATTGTAATCGAATTTTTCCGATTTGAAGTAACAATTACTTTGCACAACATCAGCAAGGCTTACAGTTGATGTTTTAACCTCGCTTAACGGAGATTGTCCCTCAATTACAGCATAAATTGACTTGTTGTCGGCTTTTGTAGAAATTTCACCTTTGAAAGTTGCACTTGAAGAACCTCCCTCTCCTTCCATTTCAAGTGTTGCATACGTTGTTTCACCATCGGTCAAAACAAGTTTATTGCCTTTAGAAAATGTAAAATTATAACCGTCAGTTGTTTCAACCTCAGAAAGAATTTTGCCATTGTCTGCCTTGATTACGATCTGACGAGATTCTGCGTTTTGAACTTCGGGCTTGTTGTTGTCTTCATTCTGAACTTCTTGTGCGACGGGTTGTTCTACATTATCACCGTCGTCTTTGCTACATGAGGTTGCAAACATTGTTGCAACAATCATTGAAACTAAAATTACATGTTTTTTCATATATCTATAATTTTAAAAAAATAAAATTCGCATAAAAACAAAAATCCCTTGCGGACAGAATTTAGAAATTCCGTCCGCAAGGGATTCGTATATCATCAAATATATGTAAAGTATCTATATCAAGGTATAAAGATACCGTTGCGTTGCGTATCAAAGATACAATTTTTTATTGAGTTTTGCAAATTTTTCATTGTAAATTCACATATATTTAATTTCAGGTATATTACTTTACAACTCAAAGAAAAAAGAAAACAAAACATCTAACAAATGTTAGATGTTAAATTATTATAAAGTTTTAATTTCGTCGGAAGAAAGACCCGTTACTGCAGCAATATAATTAATATCGTCGCCGTGTTGTTTCATTGTACGGGCAATTTCTCGCATCGCATCAGCACGTCCTTTTTCGATGCCTTCAGCACGACCTTGCTCAATACCTTTTTCAATGCCGATTTTTTCACCTTCTTCGCGCCCTTCTTCGCGCCCAGCGCCAAATCCGTCATAATACCCTTCGTAACGGCTCGAATCGTCAAGACTCATTGCTAAACTGAGACCTTCTAAATACCTTTTATATATTTTGCGGTCTTCTACGCTAAGCGAATCAACACGGAGAACCTCACGCGCCTCTTTCAATCCCTGAGCCGTAAAAGCATCTGGAATTTCGCCTGTTTTCAAAAATGAAATCCACTGTTTCAACGGGGTTGTTACTTCGTCGTCAAACTTGTTGACACGCAAAATATAATATTCCGGGAAAATACCGGCAACTTCGTCAACGCCAAATTTTGACTTCTGTGCAGAAGTAAGTTTCAACTCATCGTCGGCATTGAACATATTTTTGAAAACTGTTGTGCCGTGATAAGCGTAACCTTTGCCTTGTCCAAGACTAAAATATACTATGTTAATTGAAAAAACTTTCGGCAAAGTTTGGTAGGCTTCTCCAATTTTCATATAATCGGTGATAATTTTTGATGCACCGAACGCCATACGTTGAAAAAAGTCCAACTCGTGGTCGTTTTGAACTTCTACCAAAAATTTCTCTTTCTTTTCGTTCTCTACCACAAGGTCAACACGGTTAAATTTTTGTTCTTCCTCTTCTTGATTGCCTTCACTTTCAAGAATTTGAGTAATTCTTATCTGACGGTCTAAAAGTACACTCAAAAAACCTTCCAACACAACAAAACTACTTTTGTTGCGCAAAAGGCGTTTTATCATCCAATCAAAACGTATATAATTTCCCATGTTTTTTCAAATTAAAAGTTTGACGACAAAGGTAATCATTTTTTTATTAATCCGCAAATCGAGTAGGAGGAAAACAAAGTAGTTTTTCTCCTACTTTGTTTTCCGACCTCTCACACCACCGTACGTGCCGTTCGGCATACGGCGGTTCCTATTTTCGATACCATTCGAGATAAGTATCTAACAT
>JAFPYR010000032.1 GCA_017412115.1 Bacteroidales bacterium
TGAAATGACTGAACTCAATCTTACTCAGGAATGGGACAAGACGTTCCCAAAAAGCGAAAATGTAAACCACACCAAGGTAACTTTCCGCAATCGTTACGGCATTGAACTCGCCGCCGATATGTACTCACCTAAAAATGCGTCGGGAAAAATGCCCGCAATCGCTGTCAGCGGACCTTTCGGCGCAGTAAAAGAGCAATCGTCAGGACTTTATGCACAGCATTTGGCTGAGCGTGGTTTTATCACCGTTGCCTTCGACCCATCTTTTACAGGCGAGAGCGGTGGCGAACCCCGTCGTATGGCATCGCCCGACATCAACACCGAAGATTTTCTTGCCGCCGTAGATTTTCTTTCAACACGCGAAAACATTGACCCTGAGCGCATTGGTATTGTCGGAATTTGCGGTTTTGGTGGAATGGCTATCAACGCAGCCGCCATCGACCCACGCATCAAAGCAACTGTTGCCTCCACAATGTACGATATGAGCAAGGTGAATGTTGAGGGTTATTTCGGTAGCGAAAACACTCCCGAACAGCGTATGGAAAAACGTCGCGCAATAGCCGCTCAGCGCACCGAGGATTTCAAAAATGGCACTTACAAACGTGCAGGCGGCGTTATCGACCCTCTGCCCGACGACGCTCCGTGGTTTGTGAAGGATTATTATGCCTATTACAAAACTCCTCGCGGCTACCATAAGCGCAGCGGAAATTCCAACGACGGATGGAATGTAATTGGTTGTCAATCGTTTCTAAATCAACCACTTTTGGCGTGGGCATCAGAAATCGAAACCCCAGTGCTATTGATACACGGCGAAAAAGCACACAGCCGTTATTTCAGCGAATACGCCTTTGAAAAAATGACCGGCAAGCACGTTGAGGGTCAATCAGTTAAAGAAGGCAACAAGGAACTTATGATAATCCCCGGTGCATCACACGTTGACCTCTACGACGACAAGGCAGGCGTAATTCCTTATGAAAAGATCGAAAAATTTTTCAAGGAAAATTTGTAGTAGTTCTGAGATTGTTTTTAAAATTCGTGGACTTTCACCCGCATCGGCAAAATTGAAAACCAATCACAGTCCGAACTCAAAGAATTTCTCAACGCCGACGGCGGCAGTGTGAAATTAATGTTGGCGGTGGAATGATGTTGAGAAATAGACGATTAGAAAATATTTGCAAAAATAGTTGCAAAAAGATTTTGTGGAAATGAAAAAAAGTTTCTACATTTGCAGCGTCAGAACCCGCCAAGCCTCTCAACGATGCTCAAATGTTTTGCGGGTCGTTTTTTTTTTTATATAGTTATGAACGAAAAACTCCCATTCAGCAAACCATATTTGGATGTCAAAAGTCAAGTCGCACTCTTGCAATCAAGAGGGTTGGAAATCAATGACATTCTTACCCGCATAGGCAAAATAGAAAACCTCTCGCAGACAGAACTCAAAGAATTTCTCAACGCCGGCAGAGGCTCAGTTGAAGTAACGTTGGCTGAGGAATGATATTTAAGGGCGCAAAAAAATCATTACAGCAAAGATACACGTTTTCTACCAATCATATCCCTTTGCGAAAATTTCATTTTGTTCTTTTTTTGGGGGTAAGTTTTGCAAAATGAGAAACATCACCCTCCCAAATTTTAGGTAACAAAAACCGTATTTTGGGTAACGCTTTGCACAAAACATCGCCAAACTCGTTGCCACCGGCAGCAAAGGGAGCAACGAATGACTCGAAGCGGTGAGCGACGAAGAATATAAATGTTAATGTCGGCTGCGGTGATTTTTTGAACCTATTCAACTTTGTCGTGTTCAGAATAGAGTTTTGAGAGATTCTTTTCCAATATTCTGAATCCGCTACCGTGGTCGTGAGCCTTGCCAATTTTTGCCCCCGATTGATACGAACCTATGCGAATGTCGTACATGATCAATCCATTATCGATTAAGTCTAAAAACTTTTCAAAGGACGGCTTTTCATAAATTTCAGCCTTGTTGAACAAAAAATATTCATTACCTTTTTTGTCAGTTTTAGTTTCTGCTTTGACATAAAACAAGTTTTTAAGTTTCTTCTTCATCACCTTTTGCAAGTCGGCATATGTGTAGCCGCACCTGCAATCCAACAATTTTTTTGTTTTTTGCAAATAAACAGCAATGTAAATGCAACGTTCTTCACGGTTGTTTATGAGTTGGAATGCATATCTCGTACCATAACTATTCTTTTTGTTGGCAAAGAAACTTGTATGAAGTTTTTTCAAGTCGGGATTATCCTCGTACGGTGTTCCGTAACTGTCTTTCAGTTTGGCGTTAGCACCTCTTGGGAATGACGGACTTTTGGTAAAAAGTGTAATGTACGATTGTGCGGCTTCGCGGTGTGATTTTATCTCGTATCCAAACAAATCAGGCTCGTCGTAATTGTTTTCAACAACACCGACATAATCTTCAAAAGTCTTGCCTATGCCGGTATTGTTGCGACGACGGCTTTTGACATAGCCCAATTCTTTGACGGCTCTAAATTTTGAGATGATTTTTTCTTTATTCGTCATATTCAATTATTTTACTGATTAACAATTTTAACACATCTTTTGATTTTAATTCTTCATCAGATAAAAAAAGTTTTTCAAAAGGATATTCTACAAAGATGCAGAAATCGTATAATTGTTTTAACGTGTATTTATGGCTATACTTTGGGCTTTCGATGTTGCCAATCTGCCCGTCAGAAACACCTAAAATATCGCTAAGTGCAAGTTGACTAATATTTTTTTCGCTGCGCAATTTCTTTATCTTCTGAATGATTTGCGTCTGTATATTTGAATTTTTATTATTCATAATCACTCACATTTTGAGTGTAAAATTAGTATTGAAAAAAATATTTTATACTCTCAAATTGTGAGTAATTAAAAAATGTTTATATTTGCACAAAAATTAATACACTATGTACCAAAGAATTGCTGATAGAAGTTGGAATTTTAAAACCGCTGATACTAAGGAGTTTACACATTGCTACCACACTTATCCTGCGATGATGATTCCTCAGGTGGCGCGTACATTGATTGAAAACTATGCGCCAAAAGACAAATGCACGTTGATTTTCGATCCTTATATGGGCAGCGGTACTACACTTGTTGAGGCTTCTGTTAAAGGCATTAATAGTATCGGCACCGACATTAATCCGTTAGCAAGGCTCATTTCTATGGCAAAGACCATTCATTTTGACACCGATAAGATTCAAAAATACATCTCTCAAATTCAGGTTATGCCGTTTTTATATTCTCCCGACAAGGTTGAGAATACTGATTTTTCAAGGATTTCTAACCATCTTTTTTGGTACTCGGAAGATACTTTGTACAAATTGTCATACATATCGCAAATAATTGATAGCATAGAAGAATCCCAGCAATTGTTTTTTAAAATTGCATTGTCGGAAATTGTTCGTGAGGTTTCGTACACCCGTAACGGTGAGTTTAAAAGATTCAGAATGCAGGAAGATAAAATTAAACAATTCAACCCTGATGTTTTCGGAATTTTTGAAAGCAAACTATATAGAAATTTAGAAGGATTGAAGCAATTTAATAGCCTGAAAAGTAATGCGTTAACTAAAATTTACGATTTTAATACCGTTTTTGATATCCCTGATGGTGTTTTACCGGACGATTCTGTTGATATGGTTGTTACATCGCCTCCATACGGTGATAGCCACACTACGGTTGCATATGGTCAATTCAGCCGTTGGGCAAACGAATGGTTCGGTTTCCCTAACGCCCAAAATCTTGACAACCTTTTGATGGGAGGAAAGAAGAAAGCCGTCAGAGAGTTTGAAACCAAAATTATCGATCAAGAACTTAAAGAAATAGAAATTCAAGATAAAAAGCGTTACTTAGAAGTTGTTTCTTTTTTGAATGACTATTACTATTCAATTAAACATATCGCCCCTAAAATCAGAAAAGGTGGTCGCATTTGTTTTGTAGTAGGCAACCGCACAGTTAAAGGAGTTCAGATTCCTCTTGATTATTTTACCGCTGAAACATTTGAATATCATGGTTTTAATCATGAAATAACTATTGTGCGTGAAATTCCAAGCAAACGAATGCCGACGAAGAATAGTCCGACAAACATTACTGGTGCAAAAGCCTCAACGATGTGCAACGAATACATAGTTGTTATGACGAAAAAATGAAGTTTCTTTTCGGAGATAGGAATGGCAACGGAAGATTGATTAATATTAAATATTTGATTTTGCCACGTCCACCCAAAATTTTGGTAACAAAAACCGCAAAATGTTTCATCCACAACTCCGCAAAAATCATTATCTTTGCTTTATAAACAAAACACGTAAATTATGCAACAGATTGATTTCAATACAGTTCAACAGTTCAACGATTATTACGGATTTGAAACCTTGCATCCGCTTGTGAGTGTTGTGCGGTTCGATAAGGCGGTGGTTGTCGACGAATGTGATGTCCACTACGGATTGTACGCCCTGTTTTTGAAGGAAAACAAGGGCTGCCAACTCTCTTACGGACGCACCAAATACGATTTCGACGAGATGACTGTAACATCTTTTGCGCCCGGTCAGACGGTGCACATAGAGCCTAATCCCGATGTTTTGATGCCAAAGTGGACGGCGTTGGTGTTTCATCCCGACTTTTTGGCACGCACGCAGTTGGGACGGCAGATGTCGCGCTACGAGTTTTTCTCTTACAGTAGCAACGAGGCTCTGCACCTCTCAAAGTCTGAAATCGAGATTTTCCGCAGCGTTTTGGATATGATAAGTCAGGAACTCCACCACGCCATCGACAAGCACACCCGCGAACTTATTGTCTCAAACATCGAGTTGCTGTTGAATTATTGCCTGAGGTTTTACGACCGTCAGTTCATCACGCGCGAGGAAATCAACCACGAAGTAGTGAAGAAATTTGAAAAACTTCTCCACGAATATCTCGACCAAAAGGCTGAGACAGAAGGTATTCCGTCGGTGGCGTATTTTGCCGACAAGTGCAGCCTCACGCCCGGGTATTTTGGCGAATTGGTAAAAACCGAGACCGGCAAGACGGCGCAGGATTTCATCGGCGATGCCATCGTAAAACGTGCCAAGGAACTTCTCAACACGCCTTCAATCAGCATTTCGGAGGTGGCTTATACCCTCGGTTTCGGCTATCCGCAGCATTTTGTGAGGTTTTTTAAGCGGAAGACCGGCAAGACCCCGACGGAGTTCAGGGCGGCGGCGTAAGGCATTTGCAAATCCTGAAAAAAATCACTACCTTTGCCGTCAGAACCAAAACAGTAAAAATAATGTCAACATACCTCGCATCAAAACCGCGCTACGAGATTCTCGACGGTCTCAGGGGCGTTGCCGCAATGATGGTTGTGGCGTTCCACTTGTTTGAAACTTATTTTCATATGGGCCCCGACCAACCCATCAACCACGGCTATTTGGCGGTGGACTTCTTCTTCGCGCTGTCGGGATTCGTAATCGGATACGCCTACGACGACCGTTGGGACAAGATGAGCCTCAAAAACTTCTTCAAGCGGCGGTTGGTGAGGCTGCACCCGATGCTGATTTTCGGCACGTTGGTGGGCTTGGTGCTGTTTTATTGCGGCGGCGACTTTGCGGAGTTCGGCAAGGTGAACGAAACGCCTTGGTATTCGCTGTTGTTGGTGTGCTTGGTGTGCCTGACGATGTTTCCGCTGCCCGCAAGGTTCGACATCAGGGGTTGGGGCGAATTTAATCCGCTCAACGGCGCGTCGTGGTCGCTCCTGTGGGAATATTTCGCCAACGTTTGTTACGCGCTGTTTATCAGGCGGTTTTCAAACCTTTTGCTCGGAATTTTCGTGGGCGTTTCGGCGGCGTTGACGGTGATATTGTGTTTCGACATCGACGTTTTCGGAGTGCTTGAAGCAAGGAGTTGGGCAAAACACACTGTCGTAGGCGGTTGGAGTCTTTCGGCAGACCAATTGCAGGTGGGATTCACAAGGCTTCTGTACCCGTTTTTTGCGGGATTGTTGCTTTCTCGCATCAAGAAATTCATAACCTTCAAAGGCGGCTTTTGGATATGCTCTTTGGCGGTGGTTGTGCTGTTGGCAATGCCGAGGGTTGGCGGTGCCGACGAACAGAATTTTTGGATGAACGGTGCATACGAGGCGTTCAGCATTTTGATAATGTTTCCGCTGATACTCGCCGTGGGTGCGGGGTCTGAAATCAAGGGCAACGCCTCCAAAAAAATCTGCGCATTTCTCGGCGACATTTCGTATCCGCTCTACATCACGCATTATCCGCTGATTTATTGGCAGATGTCGTGGGCTGCAACTCATCAAGACCTGCCCGCAAGCACGCACGTATTCTTTGCCGTCAGCATCTTCGTAATAGCCATCGGCATCGCCTACGCATCACTCAAACTTTACGATTTGCCGGTAAGGGAATGGCTGAGGAAGAGGTGGTTTTGAGCAATTGATTTTCATAATAAACACCAATAAAACATCCGCAATATGCAGACTGATTTTGATAAAATGCGCAATGAAGAGTTTTACGACTTTTCAAGCGACGAATGTTTGGCGAGTTACTATAAGGCAAAGCACCTTTGTGCAAAACTGCAAACTATGACCACCGATGACGAAGATTACAGGAAGATAATCGAGGACTTGATTCCCGGTATTCCTGAATCGTCCACTGTGTCGCCGCCTTTTCATTGCGACCACGGACACGGCATCAAACTCGGTGAGAATGTTTTCGTCAACTACAACGGCACAATGCTCGACGGCGGTGTCATCACCATCGGCAGCAACACTCAGATTGGTCCCAACTGCCAATTCCTTACCCCGAACCACCCTATGGATTACCTTGAACGCCGCAAACCCATAGAGCGTTGCTCACCGATAACAATTGGCGAAGATTGTTGGCTCGGCGGCGGTGTAATCGTTTTGCCCGGCGTTACCATCGGCAACCGCTGCATTATTGGCGCGGGTTCGGTGGTAACAAAAAACATTCCCGACGACAGCGTGGCGGTGGGAAACCCGTGCAAGGTGATAAGGAAGAATGCTTGACGGCTTCCCCTAAATCTTGGTAACTTTTCCCATAATTCAGGTACTTGCAAATGTCGAAAAAGCCATTATCTTTGCAATCGTAAACTTTTAACCTCAAAATACGAAAGCAATGAAACTGAAATTATTATCGACCATATTGTTCTGCCTGATGGCTGTGACGGGCTGCAACGGTCAGAGAAACAGCGATGCAAACAACAATTCAAACAGTAGCGAAATGAAAAAATCTATCGTCATCTTCTTTTCCCACGCGGGCGACAACTACTCGGTGGGCAACATCAAGGTAGGCAACACCAAAATCGTTGCCGACTACATCACCGAAATTATCGGCGCAGACCAATTTGAAATTGCCACTTCCAAATACGACGGTATGGCGTACCAACCCCTCTGCGACCTCGCCAAGGAGGAACAGCGCAACAACGAACTTCCGCCTTACGAGGGCAAATGTCCTGACCTCAGCGGCTACGACACCGTGTTTATCGGCGGACCCGTTTGGTGGGGAACTTATCCGCAGGTGATGTTCACGCTTTTTAAGGACATCAACCTCGATGGCAAGACCGTAATCCCCTTCACCACGCACGAAGGCAGCGGACTCGGACGTTGCGTTTCTGACGTCAAAAAAGCCTTCCCGAAAGCCGACGTTAAACCGGGCTTTTCGATGTACGGACACGACGTGCGCACCGGCAAGTCAACTGTGGAAAAATGGATTAAAGGATTGGGATACTAACATTTAGCGAGGTACTTCGATTTGATTCAGAATTTCAACATATTCGACTTCACCCTCACAGCCGATGAAATGTCTCAAATCGCCACAATGAACCAACACGACACCGGCACAATCAACTTCGCCGATATGAATTTCGTGAAGTATCTGATTGAGAATTACGGATAGTTGGGAATTGACAATTGACAGTTGACAATTGACAGTTGACAGTTGACAATTGACAATTGACAATTGACAATTGAAAATCCCCGCGCTGATGTGAGGGTATGAATCATCGGTGCGGGGATTTTTGTTAAATTCTGTTAAATCTCCATCTCCCCCGCCGCTGATTTTCAGCAATTCTAACTTTTGGGTAACTATCTGACAAAAATGTGCGTTCTTGCAAGATATTCAATGAGTTATTAACTTTGCAGCGTAAAACAAAATCAACAGAGTTATCAACAATTAAAAACTTAAAGAAATGGCTAAGAACGTATTACTCATCGGCGCAACGGGCTTTGTTGGCTCGGCTATCTTGAACGAACTCATCGCAAGGGGACACAATGTAACGGCTGTTGTCCGCAACCCCGAAAAACTCGCCGACAAGCCTCAGGTAAAGGCTGTGAAGGCGGACGTGGCAGACGTTGCCGCAATCGCAGAACTCGCAAAGGGCAAGGACGCTGTAATCTCGGCGTACAATCCGGGTTGGACCAATCCCCGTCAGTACGAGGAGACATTGGAAAACTATCCGAAGATTTTGGAAGGGGTAAAGAAATCGGGCGTTGGACGTTTGCTCATCGTCGGCGGCGCAGGAACGCTGTTTGTGGCTCCGGGTGTAAGGCTTGTTGACACAGGATCGTTGCCCGAAGCGTGGTTGCCCGGCGTCAAGAGCCTCGGCGAGTTTTACCTCAACACGCTTATGAAAGAGGACGGTATCGATTGGATTTTCCTCTCTCCGGCAGCCAACCTCGGCAACCTTCAACCCGGCACCCGAACCGGCAAATACCGCACCGGCAAGGACGATATGTTGGTGGACGAGAAGGGCGACAGTTTCATCAGCGTTGAGGACTACGCAATGGCGATGGTAGATGAATTGGAAACTCCCAAGCACCACAAGGAGCGTTTCACTGTGGCTTACTAACTTTTCAAGAAAGGACTATGCAGACAGCGTTGGATTTTTTGAAACAGAACAATGAAGTCGCCTTTGCAACCTGCGAAGGCGGCTTGCCTAAAATTCGTGTTTTTCAGATAATGAAACAGGAAGGAACGGTGCTGTATTTCGCCACATCGTTCAAAAAGGCAGTGTATCGTCAGTTGCAGCAAACACCTGACATCGAACTACTTAGTATGAACAACAAAATTTCTGTCCGTTGTTCGGGGCGGGTGAATTTTCACGTTGACGACGACATCAAAAAATGGATTTTCGACAACAATCCCGTCCTTTCGCGGCTTTACGACAGTTACGACCAATTGGCGTATTTTTCGATGAACATCGCCGAAATGGACTATTACGACCTCAACCCCACGCCGCCGGTATTGAGGCATTTCAACCTTATTACGGGCGAGGAAGGCAGCGGCTTTGTCGGCGAGAAATATTCGTAATGATTAACTACGAAAAACACGAAAAGCACGAAAAAATTTAGTGTTTTTCGTGTTTTTCGTAGTTAAAAAATTACTGTTACCTTTGTTACAAATTTTATCGTTATGGCAGATTTTGAAGAAAACTACTACAACTGTCCCATCAGGCAGGTAATCAGCAAGTTTGGTGACAAATGGTCGTTGCTTGTATTGTATTCCATCAATGCGAGCGAGAGTGGCATTTTGCGTTACGGCGAACTCAAAAACCTTATGACCGACTGTTCGCAAAAGATGCTCTCCGCCACGCTCAAAAACCTCGAAGGCAGC
This sequence comes from Bacteroidales bacterium, assembly GCA_017412115.1. GTDB lineage: Bacteria > Bacteroidota > Bacteroidia > Bacteroidales > UBA3824 > UBA3824. The sequence goes on from JAFPYR010000032.1 coordinate 9,627, forward strand.
AACTTACTCCACCGCAAGGTCTATCCCGTGGTGCCGCCAAAAGTGGAATATTCGCTCACCGACACCGGCAAATCGTTAATGCCA
>JAFPYR010000033.1 GCA_017412115.1 Bacteroidales bacterium
ACAAGATGGAAAAGCACGACCGATTGTACGCTGTGGTAAAGGCGTTTAGCGAGATTGACCTCGACCCCACTAAGATAGACAACATGACAATGGGATATATCTTTGAGGAGTTGATACGAAAATTCTCTGAAAATGCCGAGGCGGGCGACCATTACACCGGACGCGACATCATCAAACTTATGGTGTCGTTGCTTACTGCCGAAGGTTGCGACGATATTTTCGACAATGCCAAGGTAATTACCATTCTCGACCAAGCATCGGGTACGGGCGGAATGTTGTCGATTGCAAATAGTTACATCAAACGCATGAACCCATCGGCAGACATCCGACTATTTTCGCAGGAAATCAACCCCGAATCTTACGCCATGTGCTTTGCCGAGATGCTTATCCGTGGTCAAAACGCCGACAATATCCGCCTGCAAGACTCTATGAAAATGGATTGTTTTCCCGATACCAAAATGCGTTTTGTGATTGAAAATCCGCCATTTGGCACGGCGTGGGGCGGCAAAGACGCGGCAGAAGGCTGCGAAAATGCGGTTAATGCCGAAGTCAACAAAAAAGAATCAGGACGATTCCCAGCCGGTGCGCCGGGCACGGGCGATATGCAGTTGCTTTTTGTGCAGTCGGCATTAGACAAATTAGACGACACCTGCGGACGCTGCGCCATCATAGAAAACGGTTCGCCACTCTTTACCGGCGGCACATCGTCGGGCGAATCGCAGATAAGGCGTTGGCTGTTGCAAAACGACTATTTGGAAGCCATTATACAGTTGTCAACTGATATGTTTTACAATACCGGCATTGCCACATACATTTGGATTTTGTCGAAATGCAAATCAGAAAAACGCAAGGGCAAAGTGCAACTGATTGACGCTTCGGGATTCAAACACGCTTTGCGCAAATCGTTGGGCAACAAGCGAAACGAAATTTCGCCCGACGACCGCAAGGCAATCACCAAATTGTATTCCGACTTTGAGGAAAACGAATTTTGCCAGATACACTCCAACGAGGACTTTATGTACCGCGAATATTGCGTAATGCAGCCCTTGCAGCGCAGTTACGCCATCACCGAGGAGCGCATCGGCAATATGATTTCGTCGGGTGCGCTGTCGGCATTGTACGACGAGGCAAAGGTGGCGGAACTCGAAGGCAAAGAAGAACTTTCAGGCAAGGAAAAAGACCGTCTCGATAGTTACGCAGCCAGCAAGCCGGTCTATGATTCAATTATCGAAACCCTCAACAACGCCGTTTCCGACAAGGTTTACAACAATCCCAAAACCTTCATCCCGGTATTGGCAAAACTTATCGCCGACAAATACAACGGCAAAGACCTCGCAAAATTTGTAGAAAAAGTAGCCAAAGGCCTCTCCAAGATGGACAAAAACGCCGAAATCCAGCGCGACAAAGCCGGCAACATCATCTACGACCCCGACAGCAAGGACATCGAAATTGTGCCTTACAAAACCGACATCGACGACTACATGAAGGCGGAAGTATTGCCGCACGTGCCCGACGCCAAATATTTCTTTGAGGAAGACCTTTCCAAAAAGAAAGCCGTCATCAAGACCGGCGCAGAAATCCCCTTCACCCGCTATTTCTACAAATACCAAGAGCCAACCCCATCCGACGAACTCCAAAAACAGTTTTTGGAGTTGGAAAAATCGGTAAATGAGAGGATTGAAAAATTGTTTAACTAATTATCTGAAACAAAATGAAAAACTCTAACATACAATGGATTGGCGAGATTCCTGATGATTGGGAGGTGAGCAAATTGAAATATATATTTGATTACATACATAGGGGACAAACACCCAATTATGTAGAAAAATCAAACTGCAAAGTTGTAAATCAATCTACATTTAGTAAATTTTTTTTTGATAGAGATAATCAAAAATTCACAACGGATTGCAGATATAATGACAACTTTATCAGGAAAAAAGATGTTTTAATGGCATCAACAGGCGGCGGTGTACTTGGTAAGGTTTTTTATTATGACTTAGATTATAATGATAGTATAGCCGATAGTCATGTAACTATTCTGAGAGCAACGAACAAAATTGAAAGCAAATTCTATTACTATACGTTATCAATATTGTTTGATTGGATTAATAACAATTTAGCCGAGGGTTCAACAAATCAAACTGAATTACAAAGAGATTTATTGGGCAATTCTTTTTTCCCCCTTCCTCCCCTCGCCACCCAAACCTCTATCGCCACCTATCTCGACGCGAAATGTTCGGAGATAGACGGTTTGATTGCGGATATTAACAAACAGATTGAAACCCTCAACGAGTTAAAAAAATCTACTATCACAGAGGCTGTTACAAAAGGTTTGAACAAAAATGCAAAACTCAAAGACAGCGGTATTCAGTGGATTGGAATGATTCCGGAGGGGTGGAGTAAATGTAGACTTAAATACCTTTGTGAAATTACAACCGGAAATGAAGACACTCAAAATGCTGATCCTGATGGAGAATATCCATTTTATGTACGTTCCCCACAAGTCGAAAGATGTAAACGATACACTTTTGATGGTGAAGGTATTTTAATTGCAGGTGATGGTGCAGGCGCAGGCAGAATTTTCCATCATGTTTTTGGAAAATATGCTGTTCACCAAAGAGTGTATAGATTATACAATTTTAAAATTAATACATCATATATACATTACTATTTGAGCAATATCTTTCCAAATGAAATGGATAGAGGGAGTGCACAATCGACAGTCCCTTCTATGAGATTACCAATGCTGTTGAACTTCAATATTTTGATTCCATCAGAATCCGAACAGCGCGACATCGCGACGTATTTGGATACGAAATGTACGGAATTTGACAGCATCATCAGCGACAAGCAAAAGCAAATCAGCACGTTGGAGGCATACAAAAAATCATTGATTTACGAATATGTGACGGGGAAAAACGTCCCGCCCGTA
>JAFPYR010000034.1 GCA_017412115.1 Bacteroidales bacterium
AGTATACTTTTTTGATTTTGCCATAATCATCGCCATCTTTCATCTGTTCGGTTATGGCTTTTGACGCTCCAAAAAGTACACGCTCCATGTAGTGAACGTAACGTGTCAGTTGAATTTCAACGATGAAAATTTCATCATCAGAGGATTTCGCTTTGATGTCTACACGGTTGAATTTGTCATCCTCAAAAGTGTTATTACTCTCACTTTCAAGGATTTCAATGATTTTGCAATCAGGTTTGCCAAGAAAAACCTCGATGAAACCTTCAAGAACACCGAAATTTGCTTTGTCCCGTAAAAGTTTTTTTATCGCCCAATCGAAACGTATGTAATTAATTCTGTTCATCTTACATGGAATTTTAGTTGTTGCAAAAATAGGGATTTTTAAGATGAAATGCAAAAAAATATTTGTAAGCGAATTTTAAAAAAAAAGTCGAAAAAAAAGAGGAAATCGTGTGATTTCCTCTTAAAAAAAATATTGTATCCGATAATTTTTTATTGGTTAGCAGCTTTTGATCTGAGTTCTTCTAATAAAGCTTTTTGTTTTTGACGTTCAGCATCAGAGTTTTTTACGTTATCTTCAGCTTTTTGAAGTTCTTTCTGAAGTTTTTCTTTATTGCTGACACTCTTTTTGTATTCGTTTTCAGCTTTGCTAACGATTTTTGCTTGAGCATCTATTTGATTTGCTAACGTAACGGTTTCAATATCTTTTGCAAGACTTGAAACGAATGTTTTAGCAAGGTCAGCTGTTTCTTGGTCATTGCTTGAAGAAACGAAGTTCTCATAACCTTTTGATACAAAAAGTGTTACTTTTGCGCTTTTGGAATTACCTTCGATTAAGAAATATACATCGCAAGTTTGAAGACAAATATTATTGGAGCTTACTGCTTCGTATTTCGTGAGGTTTTTACCTGCGCTGACAGCTTTCTTTTTAGGAGCTTCTTTTGCCATACGGTTTCTAACGGCTGTTGTAACATCTTTGACATCATTGCTGAAAGTAGCCGAAAAACCCGGACGTGTAGAGGTTTTGTCGAATTGTACTACGTTTTCAGTAGCAATCTGAGCGTTAGCTAAACCGCTGAAGGTCAATGCACATACAAGTGCTAAGAAAAATTTTTTCATGTTTTTTTGTTTTAATTATTAAATTATTAATTATAGTATGCAAAATTATCAAAAAAACATAATTCCGGCAAAAAAATAAGTGTTAAAAAAAAAGACTTGTTTTTTTGAGAAAGGAAATTGTATATTTAGAAAAAAAATTATTATCTTTGAACTAAATATTTTAGTGTATGAACAACAAGAAAAATCGGCTTATAATGTTGCGACAAATTATTGAAAATGATAACATTAGGTCGCAAAAAGAAATATTAGACATTTTGAAGGAACACGGTGTTGATTTGACACAAGCAAGTCTTTCCCGCTATTTGAAAGAGATTCAAGCGACACGTATTCCCGACGGTAACGGTGGTTATATTTACAAATTGCAAAACATGACGCCTACTGCGGATATTATGGTTAGCAGCAAACTTGAATCTTTGGAATTTGTGGGAGCTAATTTTGCCGTTATCAAGACTTCTCCGGGTTATGCTAATGCTGTTTCCATTCAGATTGACCAGCGTCAATTGTCAGCCGTTGCCGGTACGGTTTCCGGTGATGACACTATTTTGTTGATTATCCGGGACGGTTATAGCCGTAAGGAAATTAAAAACATTTTGATAGATGAATTTCCTTATCTGAAGGACAGAATTATGAACGATTAAAAAAAGCGATAAAAAAAATACAGTCTAAAAAGTATTTGCAATATTGCCGTATGCTTTTTAGACTGTATTTTTTTAGGGGAATAACATTCTTATCTTTTTGCGCCTTTTGCACCGAAACTCATTCCGCCGCCCATTGCGAAAATGTTTTGATCGAAACTGTGTTTTAGTTTTTGTTTTTCAGCATTTTCTTTGATTGCAACGTTAATAACATCGTCCAAAACATCAACGAATTTTTTGCCGGTTGCTTCCCAAAGATAGAATGACAAAGAACCCGGAATAGCGTTGATTTCATTTACATAAACCTCGCCCGTTTCTTTGTTTCTCATAAAGTCGATACGGATAATTCCCGAAGCATTCATCTCCTTGAAAGTTTTTACGGCAAGGTTTTGAATCATTTTCGTAACATCTTCAGGTAAATCTGCCGGACATTTTCTCTGACTATCTGACATAGAACCGGAACCTTTTGCGCCGGAGATTTTCGCACCGCCTTTTGCACCGAATTTCATGCCCTTAGCACCGCCTTTTGACGAGCCGGAACCCATGTATTTGTCTTGATACGAGAGAATATCGCCGCTGCGTAAAGGCTCTTCCAAAACCGAAGGTTTGCAGTCGTGATAACTTCCGTAAACAGAGCAGTTTATCTCCTGAAGGTTTTGAACCATTTTTTCGATGATAATTTTATCGGTAAATTTTGCAGCGAGGTCTACTGCGGCTTCGAGTTCTTTTTCGTTAGCGGCCTTTGAAATTCCGACCGACGAGCCTAAAGTTGCAGGTTTTACGATTAACGGATAACCTATTTTTTCGGCTTTAGCTTTTTGTTCGTCGTGATTTTCAAACCATTCTTTGTCGGTTGTCCACATATAATCAACACAAGGAATGCCACAGGATTGACACATATATTTTGTTGCGATTTTGTCCATTGCAATATTGCTTGCACGGAGATTGCTGCCTACGTATGGAATTCCAATCATTTCAAAAAATCCTTGCAACGAACCGTCTTCACCGTAAGAGCCGTGAAGAATAGGGAAGGCAACGTCAATTTTCTTTACGATTTTGGATTTGAACATATTGGATTTGTAACGGTAAAGATTGAAATCGCCGCGGGTCGGTGTCATGTAAACTTTTTCGCACCATGAGAGTAATTTGCTCATATTGCGATAATTAGAAACAACCGTTAAACCCGGACCCGTGTACCATTCGCCTTCTTTTGAGATGTAGATAGGAACGATTTCGTATTTAAATTCAGGAAAAGCGTGAATTGTTTGTAATGCTGAAATTACTGAAATTTCATGTTCAACGGACATTCCGCCGAAAAATACGCCTAATGTTATCATGATTTTTATAAATTTTTTATCTGTTTTATATTGTTTATAATCTTGTTAATGATAATCCGGTAAATCGTTTTCAAACAAAATTACGTCACCGGCTTGAGCTTGAGAATAAGCATAAACTGCCGCATCGTTCAGACCTTGAGCGATATAAATCTGTTGCTCGGGATAATTTTCTGATTTTAACCCCTCGTAAATTGCTTTGGTTTGCTCTTTACCCACGAGGATTGCAATGTCAGCGGATTTAGCAATCTGTTTGCCGAGTTCTGAATTATAAAAATCCTCTCTTTCAGCAAGTTCTATGATGCCCGGAGTGATGATTATTTTTTTGCAATCCGTGAATTGCGAAAGTATTTCCAATGCCATTTTTGCACCTTTGGGATTGGAATTAAACGCATCGTCGATAATTACAACGCCGTTAGGACCGGGTTTAATTTCCATTCTGTGTTCCACTGCTTGAAGTTTGTGAACACCGAATTTAATTTGTTGCCATGAGAGTCCGAGTTTTACGGCGCAGACAATAGCCGAAATAATATTTGAAATATTATAAGTGCCAAGCAGCGGTGTTGAAAGTTCGGCAACTTTTTCGTCAAAGTGATATAATTCAAATTCAGTACCTTGCGGCGAAAATTTTATATTTTTTGCTGAATAATCGCATGAGGAATTATCCACTGAAAAATATTCGCTTGGTTTGGTTTTCTTGGTGTTTTTGATAATTTCATAATCGCCGTTAAGAATTGCAAGACCGTCTTGAGGCAGGGAGTCGATAAGTTCAAATTTGGTTTTGCGGACGTTTTCAAGCGTCTTGAAGGTGTCCAAATGCTGCTCTGCTACCGAAGTTAAAATTCCTATTTTGGGATTAACAATCTCGCAAATCTCCTTGATGTCGTTGATTTGTTTTGCACCCATTTCGCAAATAAAAACCTGATGTGTAGGCTTTAAATACTCGCGTATCGTACGGACAACTCCCATTGTGGTATTAAAAGACCCCGGTGTCATCAAAACGTTATATTTTTCGCTGAGGATTTTTTCAAGAAAATGTTTTGTTGAAGTTTTACCGTAACTTCCTGTTATTCCGACGATTATCAAATCTTTTTGCTCGGCTAAAATACGTTTAGCATCGTTTATGTACCAATTGTTGATATGTTTTTCAACGGGTTTTAAAACGATGTTCGAGAGCATTAACATCAAAAAACTAAAAACGGTAAAACAGAGTGTTGTTAAAAGTGCAACGTTTTCGCTTTTTGAGAGTAAAAAGCCTAATTCTCCGACAACGAAAAACAAACCGAATGTCGTGAAATACAGACGTTTTGCCCTTGCCGTAAAGTTGAATTTTACTTTCGGTTTATAGGTTTTGTTGTAATGGATATAGTAAAGTAAAATTAATGCAAACGGTGTTAAAAAATACATAAAATTTTCACCGAAGAAAAGTCCAGCAATACCGATTAAAAGGCTTAAAAATTCAGCGATACGGATTTTTGAAAACAAATCCGAGCTTTTCAAAAATTTTAGAAACCTTTCGTTTCGGTAAGAATTTTGCTGAAATTTATGCAGTTCCACTTTGAACTTCAAAGCGGCGTAAATTATTATAAAAATGAATGTTACAATGACCAAAACCATATTGTTAATTGCTTAAAAAATTATCAACTACTGTGAAATAATAATTCGGGTTTTCCAAAAAACTATAATGCGTGCAATTTGGAAAAATAACCACTCCGGCATCGGGAATTAGTTTTTCCATTATAAGGGCATCGCACAGGGGAGTTGCCGTATCTTTTTCGCCCCAAATCAGTAGGGTAGGAGCCTTGATTTTCGGCATTTCGGCTTGAAGGTCTTCGTCTATCACTTTTTTGAGAATTTCTTTCATAATGCCGCTTGCGTTTTTATAATCTTCTGATGCTAAGCTGTTTGCAAACGGGCGGACGATTTTTTCCGTAATTTTTTCACCGACGATTTTCGTAGAGATTTTTTTCATTTTAGAAAAAATTCTGCTTACTGAAATTTTGGTATTTTGCGGTTTAATGCCGGCCGAATCGGTTAAAACCACTTTTTCTACATATTCGTTTCTTGAGGAAAGCAGAATTGAAACTCTACCTCCGAAAGAATGTCCGATTAAAACGGGGTTTTTCAATCCGAGCTTTTCAATAAGTTGTTCTGTGCAGCGGGTGTATTCTTCCACGCCCCAGATTTCTTTTGGTTCGTCGCTTTTGCCGAAGCCCGGAAAATCTATTGACGTAACTTTGAACTTTTTTTCTAACTGACTTTGGAGAGTTTTCCAAATTTCTAACGAACAACCCCAGCCGTGAAGCAATAGCACATCTTGCCCGTTGCCGGTGGTTTTGTAATTTATTTTTATATCGTTTATCGTTATGAAATTTTCCATGATGTTTTTTTTGAGTATTTTTATCGCCGCAAAGGTAACAATATATCCTAATTAGTCCAAACTTTTTAAAAAAATAAAAAACACCCCTGCCGGAAATTTCGACAGAGGTGTTTAGTAGTATATACTTAATTTTTTTATTATTTACGGAACAAGAATTTTTATTTTTGTCATAATGAATTTTGTTTCGGTAATAATAAGATTACTTTACTATGTGCTATTGAAAAAAAAATTAGTTAAACGAATATGTTTTAGTAATTCTTATTCTTATCAACGAGTTCTATTATAGTTTTTACTGACAAATCGCTTCTGAAATTATCTTCAGGAGTGTTTTTGCAATAATCAACTAATTGTTCGACAGATGTTTGAGCAACATGAAGTCTTGTGTCAGAGGCTGCATAATAAATCAAAATTCTGCCGTCATCGTCTTTAATCCAACCGTTTGAGAATACTACGTTTGAAACATCGCCTATTCTTTCGCTGCGTTTGGGAGCCAGGAAATATCCGCCGGGTGAATAAATCACTTTTGACGGCTCGTCCAAAGCTGTCATAAACATATAAAGTACGTATCTTAAACCCGCAGCCGTGTTTCTTACGCCGTGAGCCAAACAAAGCCAACCTTCCGAAGTTTTAATCGGCTGGGGACCCATACCGTTTTTTACTTCTTTAATAGTGTGGTAAATTTTGTTGTCAATGATTTTTTCCTCTTTAACTTCGGCGTGTTCCATTGTGTCAGAGAGTCCGAAACAGATTCCGCCGCCGCCTCCAACGTCAATGAAACCGTCTTGAGGACGTGTGTAAAAAGCGTATTTGCCGTCAATAAATTCGGGATGGAGTACAACGTTGCGTTGCTGACCCGAATACGATTTCAAATCGTCAAGTCTTTCCCATGTCTTTAAATCCTTTGTTCTGACAATTCCTGCATTGGCAACTGCCATAACGGTATCACCCTCGGGAGCGTTTTTGTCTTTTCTTTCGGTGCAGAAAATTCCGTAAATATAGCCGTCTTCGTGTGCGGTCAAACGCATATCGTAAACGTTGGTATCGGGTTCTTCAAGTTGCGGAATTACAACAGGATAGTCCCAAAACTTGAAATTATCCACACCGTTTGGACTTTCTGCAACGGCAAAAAATGATTTTCTGTCCGCGCCTTCAACTCTTGCTACAACGATGTATTTTCCGTCAAATTTTATTGCACCGGCGTTGAAAACAGCGTTAATCATAATCCTTTCCATCAAAAAAGGATTTGTTTTTTCATTAAGGTCGTAACGCCACTTTAAAGGAGCGTGTTCGGCCGTCAAAACGGGATATTTATAACGTGTATAAATTCCGTTTGAATTTTCTTCCTTTTCATTTTTGCGTGTTAAAAGGGCTTCATGGTCCTTTTTCAGCTGAGTAAGTCTTTGAGAAAAATTAGTCATTTTCTTTTAAGTAATTTGTTATTAATAAAAAAAATTTTTGAGTTTAATGAGTTTGGTTTTAGGCTGTTCTTAGCGCTAAAATTGTTTTAGTAATTTTCTTTAGTGTAATTGAATTAAAAAAAAATATAGTGTAATAAAAAAAATGAAAAATAACCTTAAAACAAAAGGATGCGAACCCAAGAAATAACTTTATTTCTTCATGCATAATTTTAACGTTGCTAAGGTAGAATCTTTTTTTTCTGAACGCATTAAAACTTGTAGCTTTTTTTTTAACATTTGTACGGATAGTGCATTTTTTTTATTAAAATTTGTAACATATTTTGTTCAAATTTGTAACTTTTTAAACTTAAAAAATTGATTATTAATGCTTTAAAAAATGATTTAGTTTTAATAAATTGTTAAAAAAACACTTTGAAAACTTAAAAAAAATAGTGTATTTCTGACGAAAAAGTGAATTAAAATTTTTTTATTAAAAAAAGATTTATTTACTTTGAAACTGATTTTTAAGAAGGACAGCAAACAATATTTAACGTTAAATGAGTTTTTTTAAGTTCAAGTTTTTTCTTGCATTTGTTTTTGTATCCGTAGGAGTCAAAGCGCAGAAGGCTGACTTTCGGTTTCAAAAGCCGGAGAGTTTGCCTTTCGGGTCTTTTACTATGGTTCACGGATTATCTAATAGTCATGTCAATGCTATTTGTCAGGATTCTAAAGGCTATATTTGGATAGGCACAAACGACGGTTTGAACCGTTATGACGGTCAAAATATTGAAAGGTTTTATCATTTTTCCGATGATGAGAAAACCATAAATAGTAGTACCGTATGTGCGATTTATTCTGATAAAAGCGGAAGAATTTGGTTCGGAACTTTTTCGGGACTTTGTTATTATGATTATAAGACGGAGAGTTTTGTAACAAAAGACCTTCCTCCTCAGTCAAATACCGTTAATAGTTTCCCGGTGAAAAGTATTTTGGAAACCGACGACGGAAATATTTGGATAGGACTTTCGGGCGGCGGTTTAGCAGTGATTAATCATAAAACCGACGCTGTAAAATATTACCGTCACAATGATTCAAATCCTAATTCTTTGTGTTCTGACGGCATTTTAACGATGTCTCTTGACAAAAACGGCTGTATTTGGATCGGCAGCGAAGACAACGGCATTTCTATTTTTGATACTAAGGAATTAACTTTTACCAATATCAACAAATCTTCAGGCAAAATTCCCGGCAATATCGTTAATAAAATTTTATGCACCTCGGACAACAAGGTTATTATCGGTTCTTATGATTCGGGTTTAACGATTTATGATTCTGAAACTAAGAGTTTTAAAGTTTATGATGAGTGTCATAACGTTTTTTCTATTGCCGAGAGTGCGCGTCATAATCTTTGGATAGGCACGGAGAGTTCTGGGCTTTATTATTATGATTTTTCTGAGGATAAATTTTACCGTTATTGCAAGGCGAATGGTACCGGTGTGGGATTAATCGGTGATAATATTCACGTGGTTTTTCCTGACAAAGATAATAATTTGTGGTTAGGAGTTTTTCAGGGCGGTATTAATTTTTTGAAACCAAAACCTTTGTTTTCGGGTGCAGGTTATGCCGAGGGAAAACCAAAATCCGGAATTTCGCAAAAGCCTGTTTTGTCGCTTTGTCCGGGAGGTGATAATATTATTTTAATAGGCACTGACGGCGGCGGAATGGATATTTGGAATCTTTTAACAAATGAGTTCAAGAATTTTAAAGCTGGTTCTAACGGTTTGAAAACTAATGTTATACGTTGTATTTATAAAGATCATGATAATCGTGTTTGGTTGGGTACATATTTGGAAGGTCTTCATGAGTTTCACCGTGATAAAAATATTTTTACGGGTTATGTTCATAAAGAAAACGATATGGAGTCTTTGAGTCATAACGATGTAACAGCGATAATAGAAGACCGTTTGGGAAATTTTTGGGTCGGCACCAACGGCGGCGGTCTTAATTTGATGGATAAGGAAAAAGGCTCTTTTAAGATTTTTAAAAAGGATTTAAGAAATCCTGATAAATCTTTGGTTGATAATCATATAACTTCAATGTACATAGACCGTCACGGTTATCTTTGGATAGGAACTTATTGGGGACTTTCAAGAATGGACCCCGTGAAATACGAGTTCAAAAATTTTATTTCTTGCGACGGCAACGATTCTTATAACTGTATGTTGGAGGATTCGCATCAGAATTTTTGGGCGGGGACTTCCGAGGGTTTGAAACTTTTGAATACCTCGGACGGAAGTTTTAAGGTTTTTTCCGTTAAAGACGGTTTGCCTAACAATGTGATTAACGCAATAGAAGAGGATTATTTCGGCAATCTTTGGATTTCTACCGGTAAGGGCATTTGTAAATTCAATTATCAGGAAATGACTTTTGAAAATTTCAGCATCGACGATGGTTTGTTTTCTGATGAATTTTTGCACAATTCGTTTTGTAAAACTCTTGACGGAAAGATATTTTTCGGTTCAACGGAGGGGGTAACGGAGTTTGACCCGAAAGACATAAAAACCTCATACGAGGTTCCGAAAGTTTTAATAAAAGATTTGTTGGTTTTTAATAAAATTGTTAAGCCGGGTGATGAAACGGGTATTTTAGAAAATTCTGTTACGGAATCTGACAATTTGGTTTTGAAATCGGTTTTCAGCAGTTTTACGATAAAATTCGGGGCGGTGGAATATATCAGACCCGAAAAAATTGTTTATGCTTGCCGTATGACAGGTTTTAATGACAATTGGGAATATCACGATTATCGTCAAAATTCTTCAACGTATACGAATTTGGATGCAGGAGTTTATAGTTTTCAGGTCAAAGCCTCTGCCGATTCCAAAAATTGGAGCAAGCCCGTAACCTTGAAAATTACAATTTTAGCACCGTTTTGGAAACGTCCGTGGATGAAATTTTTGTATTTTTTGACAGCATTGTCGGTTGTGTTATTCCTTTGGAACAAATACCGCCGTTACGAACACGAGAAAAATGAGATAAAACTCGATCTTTTGAAACAGCAAAACGATATCGAACTCAATAAAGCCCGTTTGCAACTTTTTACGAATGTTTCTCACGAGTTTAGAACGCCTTTAACGTTGATTATCAGTCCATTGGAAAATATGATTGAAGACAAGCGTTATGACAAAGAGACTCAAAAGAATTTGAATTTGATGCATCGTAATGCGCTTCGTTTGATGCAAATGGTCAATAAGATTATGGATTTGCGCAAGATTGACAACGGGAAGATGGATTTTCGTCCGCAAAAAGGTGATTTAGTGGCTTTTGTGAAAGAGGTTTACGAGAATTTCTGTCAGTTGGCGCAGAAAAAAGATACGGAATTTACTTTTAACAGTTCTCTAAAAGATTTTTATGCGTATTTTGACCGCGACCAAATTGACAAAGTGATGTACAATCTTTTGTCTAATTCTTTCAAATTTACACCTAATGGCGGCAAAATTTCCATCATGCTCAAAAAATCTGATGATAATATTCTCATTATCGTTGAGGACAACGGCTGCGGTATTGCGCCTGAGAATATTAATAAAATTTTTGACAGGTTTTTTCAAGACGGCAGTTCGCAAATGCAGCAAGGCACGGGTATAGGTTTGTGGCTTGCAAAGCGTTTTGTGGAAATGCACCATGGCATAATTTCGGTTTCGAGTCGTCAGGGTGAGGGTACTGCTTTTACCGTTATGCTTTCTGACGGAGCGGAATTTGCCTCTGAAGCATTGTCAAAGTCGGATTACGGACATATTAAACCAGAATTTTTTTACGACAATGTTCAGAAAGAGAGTTTTTCAAAAGAGGGCGGAGAAAAATCCACACTTTTAATAATAGAGGATAATCCTGAAATCCGTGATTATTTGGCTTTAGGGTTGAGCAAACTTTATGATGTAAAAACGGCTGAAAACGGAAAAACGGGTTTGAATTTAACGAAAGAAATTTTGCCGGATTTGATTATTACCGATATAATGATGCCCGAAATGGACGGAATAGAGTTTACGAGGATTGTTAAAAACGATGTTGAGACTTGTCATATTCCCGTTATAATGTTAACAGCCAAAGGTACTGAAGAACAGCGTATTGAAGGTCTTGAAACGGGTGCTGACAGTTATATTCCGAAACCTTTCAATCCTAAACATCTTTTGGTAAGAATCCAAAAACTTTTGGAATTGAGAAAGGCTTTGAGGGAAAAATTTTCAAAGGATGCGGGCTTTGACGCCGAACAGACTGCCGTCAGTGTACCTGATAGAGATTTGCTTAGAAAGGTTACAACGGTTATTAAAAAACGAATTTCAGATTCTCAGTTGTCGGTTGAAACTTTGTCTGAAGAGGTCGGACTTTCAAGAGGGCATCTTCAACGGAAACTTAAAAGTCTTACGGGGCAAAATCCTAACGAGTTTATCAGGATTATCCGCTTAAAACAAGCTGCTGAAATTCTTTCGCAAAAAGATGTTACGATAGCTGAGGTTGCGGATATGGTTGGATTTGGTTCGCAGAGTTATTTTTCGACCGCTTTTACCAAACAGTTTAATATTTCGCCCTCGCAATACGTTGAAAATTTTAAAAAATCAGTGGGCAAAAACTCTGAAAAAAAATTATAATTTTGCTTTGAATACGGATTTTTTTCAAAAAAACGTTTATATTTGCGACATAAATTACTTTGCATAAAAAAATTATGAAACGCACATTATTTTTAATCGGTATCGGCGGGACGGGTATGAGATGTCTTGAAGCATTTGTTCATTCTTGTGCTATGGGTATGTACGATGATTGTCAGATTAATATTCTTGCCCTTGATACCGACCTCGAAAACGGTAATTTTTCAAGGCTTAAAACCCTTGTTGAGGATTGTTATCTTAAAATAAAGGGTTATAACAAAACGCATTATCCGTTGCATGATACGCTTTTCAGTGCGAAAATCAACCTTTTTACCTTTACGCCCGATTATTCGGATATAACAAAAAACGGCAGTTTTGAAGCTTTGTCAAAATTTTCATACGCAGAGGGCGACAAAAAAGCGTTAGCGGAAATCCTTTTGACGCCTCAAGTCAGGGAATTTGATTTAAAACATGGTTACAGAGCACAAACTCATTTGGGTTCGCTTTTGATGTATCATTCTATAATTGAGGAAGTTAAAAAGAATCCGCATGGAAAATTAAGCAATTTTATTCAAGAAATTTATGATAGTAGCGAAAGCTCTGATACGAGAGTTTTTATAACGGGTTCGGTTTTCGGCGGGACGGGAGCCTCAAGCATTCCGATTATTCCGAAAGCTTTTTCTCAAGCCGTTGAAATTCTTAATCCGGGCAAAAAACTCAACAAAGCCTCTTTCGGCGCAACGCTTTTGAGTGCTTATTTTAAATTTGCTGCTCCTGATGAGAGTTTCCGTTCAAAACAAAAAATCGTTGCAACGAGCAAAAATTTCGCTCTTAATTCACAGGTTGCGATGATGTTTTATAATGAGGATTTTACGGTAAAAGATACGTTTTCAAAGTTTTATATGCTCGGTACGCCGGATAATAATTTTGAAACTCCTCAAAACACAAGCGAAACCGTTACGGGCGGTGCTTTGCAAAAAAACGATTCTCATTATATCGAATTGATTGCAGCTTTTGCCGCATACGATTTTTTCAACACTCCGAAAGAAGAAATCGATTCCATTAAAAACGAGAAAAAAGAGGTTCAATATTATTACCGTACCATAAACGAAAACGGAAGAATTGATTTTAAGGATTTTATGCCGCCTGAAAAAGTTCAGGAGTTTGCTAAAAAGTTCGCAGCTTTAACGGTTCTTTCATTTTTGGTTTATCCTGAGAATACGGATTTTGTTTCGGCAGCTCAAAACGGTCAGCTCAAAAAAAGCAATATTTCGGGTTACGAGGACATTGAAACTCAAGAGGCTGCGGCTCTGAAAAAATATTTTGAAATGTTTCATTTCTCTTATGATGCTCAAGGTCAGATAATTGACGGTTGGTTGCGTCAGCTTCACAGGTCGGCTTCAGGGCAGGGAAACTTTTTGTTTAACGCCGAACTTTTCGGTTTAACAAATTCCAAGGAGGTCAAAAAGTTTGAATTCAACAAAAAACTTTTCCGCCCCGACGAAGAGGATATTAACAATTATAGTTTTAAAACTTCGTTTTTCGGCAGTCCTTTTGACAGTTTCAAAGACGAATTTGTTAAACAAAAAGATAACGATTCTATTCAGTACAAAATCGAAAAACTTATTAAGCGGATGTATGATACGATAAATTCGCTTTACGGTTTTTAAGTCAGAGGCTAAACAAAAAAAACGGGAAAGAAAAATCCCGTTTTTTTGGGGGGTGTGTGTTTTTATTTACAATATTTCAAAAGTTCTACGTTTTTGTTGAAATCCTCGGCATTAAAAAGATAACTTCCTGAAACCAGAACATCTACGCCGGCATCAATAAGTTTTTTAGCGTTTGTATTATCAACACCGCCGTCTACTTGGATTAATGCTTTGGAATTGTTTTTTTGGATGAGGTCTTTGCAGCGGGAAATTTTTGAATAAGAGTTCTCGATAAATTTTTGACCTCCGAATCCCGGATTTACCGTCATAATCAATACCATATCAACATCTGAAATTATCTCTTCCAACATTGAAACCGGTGTTGAGGGATTTAATGCGATGCCGCATTTGCAGCCGGAATTTTTTATTTGACTTATAAGGCGGTGTGCGTGAGTGCATGCCTCGTAATGAAATGTTAAGATTCCCGCACCCGATTTTATAAATTCTTCTGCAAAATTTTCGGGTTTTACTATCATAAGGTGTACATCAAGCATTTTTAAAGAATGTTTCTTAAATGCTTTTACGATTGGCAGTCCGAAAGTTATGTTTGGAACAAAAACACCGTCCATAACATCAATATGAACCCAATCCGCAGGGCTTAGATTAATTTTTTTAGCCTCCGATTCTATGTTAGCATGGTCGCATGAGAGAATAGAGGGCGATATAATTACGTTTTTATCCATTTTCTTTTACGGAATTAATTTTGCTGCAAAATTATAAAACTATTTTTTTTAAAATTATATTTCTGCGCAATAATTTTTTTGTTATTTTTGGGAACTCTAAAAATTAAGAAATATGCACATTGCAATAGCAGGAAACATAGGTTCGGGCAAAACTACCCTTACCGATAATTTGGCAAAACATTATGGTTGGACTCCTAATTACGAGGATGCCTCAGAAAATCCGTATCTTAATGATTTTTATGATGATATGCCCCGTTGGGCGTTTAATTTGCAGGTGTATTTTTTGCACGGCAGGTTAAGAAAGATATTAGACATTAAAAATTCTGGTAAAGATATAGTTCAGGACAGGACTATTTATGAGGATGCGTATATTTTTGCTGAGAATCTTTACGAGATGAATCTTATGAGCGAAAGGGATTTCAAAAATTATCTTGATATTTTTGAATTTACGACTTCGCTTTTGGAGCCGCCTGATTTGCTGATTTATCTCAAAGCCGGCGTTCCGACCTTGTTGAAACAAATTAAAAAAAGGGGACGGCAATACGAACTTAGCATTTCGCCCGATTATCTTAACAAACTGAACGAAAAATATGATGCTTGGTCAAAGACTTATACAAGTGGTAAAATTTTGACTGTTGATATCGACGAGTTGAATTTTTTAAACACTCAGGAGGATTTGTACAAGGTTACGAAACTTATTGATAAGGAATTGAATATAAAATAGATATAAACTACCAATTACAACATGAGAAAATTATTATTGGCCTCTTTAGGCATTGCAGCCTTGAGTTTGTGTTTTTCAGGCTGTACGAAAAACAAGGCATCGGAGTTTTCCTCGGCTCCTAACAGCGGTTATAGGGATCAGGCCGCTGCAAATGCCCGTGAAATTATTTCCCGTTTATCCCTAAAAGAAAAACTTGCACAATTGCAGTCGGGAAGTATTTATGTTATAAAAGACGCTTCTGATTCTTTGGGTAATTTGAATTTCGATACTCTGAAGAAATATTATCCTTACGGAATGGGTCTTATGAATATTGATTTCGGCAACACTCCCGGTGAAAAATATTGCCGTACCGTTAATTCTCTGAAAGAATACAACAACACATTGAAAAATCCTATTCCGATGATTTTTATTGGTGAGGGTTTGCACGGTCTTATGAGTATGGGTACGACGGTTTTTCCTCAAGCTATTTCTTTGGGTTGCAGTTTTGATACTACGCTTTTGAGAAAAGTTTATCAGGCGACGGCTCAAGAGGCTAAGGCAAGAGGTATTAATATGTTGTTTTCGCCGATTTTGGATTTGGCGCGTGAACCGAGATTCGGACGTATCGAGGAGATGTATTCCGAAGACCCCTTGCTTTGCGGTATTTACGGACGCACTGCCGTTGAAGCTTTTCAAGCTGCGGGCGAGAACGGAAAATTGGAAATGGCTGCAACGCTGAAACATTACATGGGACACGGTCAAGTGGAAGGCGGCCGTAATGTTGCTGCTTATACCGGCTCGGCTAACGATTTGATGAACAATCATTCCTTGCCTTTTGAAATGTGTGTTAAAGCGGGAGTTGCTTGTGTAATGCCGGCTTACAACGATGTTTGTGAATTGCCGGTTACGATTAACAAATGGCTTTTGCAAGATGTTTTAAGAAAACAATTTGGTTTTAACGGTTTGGTGGTTTCCGATCAAAATGCCGTTGATAGAATGTATGATGTCAATCATATTGCATCTTCTTATCAAGAGGCGGCAATAATGGCAATAAAACGCGGTATTGACATTGACATTATCGGTAGGGAAGGAACGTTTCAGTTGTTGGAAGAAGCGGTTTTGAGCGGTAAACTTTCAGAGCAGGTTATAAATCATGCCCTTGAAAATCTTTTGATTTTGAAATGGCGTTTAGGACTTTTTGAAAACGATCCCAAAACCGACATCGCATATATGAATAGCGTTACTAACAATTCTCAACACAAGGCTTTAGCAAGAGAAGCGGCAAGAAAAACCATGGTTCTCTTAAAAAATGACGGAGTTTTGCCTTTGGATAGTACAAAAATCAAAAAAATCGCTGTTATCGGTCCTAATGCTAATACTTTGGATTACGGTGGTTATACGGCTGAGCCTGTCTATCCGGGAGTTACGGTTTGGGACGGTATTAAAAAATTTGCCGAAAATAAAAACATAAAAGTTGAATATGCCGAAGGTTGCCGTCTGTCAAATTCACCGATTGCTTTTTGGCAAAACGATAATCAGGAACTTATTTCTCAGCAAGAAGCCTTAAAACTTATCAATCAGGCTGTTGCACTTGCTAAAACTTCTGATGTAATCGTATTGTGTATGGGCGAAAACGTTTCGTATTCGCGTGAGGCTTGGGGTGAAAATCATCGTGGCGACCGTGATGATTTGGAATTGTTAGGCTATCAAAACCTTTTGAATCAAAAACTTAAAGAGACGGGCAAACCCGTTGTAACTTTGATTTTCGGCGGACGTCCGCTTAATTTGCGCCCTGCAAGAGACAATTCTAATTCTTTGGTTCAGTGTTTTTATCTTGGTCAGGAATGTGGTAATGCGGTTTCGGACGTGCTTTTCGGCCGTTATAATTTTGAAGGAAAACTTTCCGTTTCGATGCCCTCTTCAGCGGGTTCGTTGCCTTGTTATTACAACATGAAACCAAACCGTTTCAGAAGTTATGTCTTTGAAGACAGAGGCGATACTATTTTCCCTTATGTTTTGGATACGGCTAAAAACGTTTATCATTATGTTGAAAATTCTTGGGAACCGCCTACAAATCATGCCGTTTATCCTTTCGGTTATGGTTTGAGTTATACAAAATTTGAAATTTCAGCTCCGAAAATCGACAAAGATACTCTCTTTCAAAGCCAAACTGTAAAAATAAAAACCACCGTTAAAAATATCGGTGAAAGGGACGGTGCAGAGGTTGTTCAACTTTATATCAGGGACGAATTTGCGAGCGTTGTCCGCCCCGTAAAAGAATTAAAAGCTTTCCAAAAAGTTTATCTTAAGGCGGGAGAGGTCAAAGATATAGAGTTTAATATCACAAGAGATGACCTTATGTTTTATGACCAAAACCTTGAGAAATTTTTTGAACCAGGCAATTTCTTAGTTTATGTAGGTTCAAGTTCGAGGGACAGAGATTTGAAACTTTCACATTTTTATATGAAATAATATCTTTTTTAATACAAAAAACGGGTTAAGGCAAATTTTTAAGAAAATATATTTTGCTTTAACCCGTTTTTTTATGAGTTATTGACAAATTATATTTTGCAAACTTCAATAAAAATCCCTATTTTTGCCCAAATTTAGAGTATTGATAATCATGCCTGAAAATAAAGGATTTGAAGAAGAAAGTTTAGACCTCGATAATATTCACGTCTATGGTACAAGGGTTCATAACCTTAAAAATATTGATGTTACGATTCCCAGAAATTCTCTGACCGTCGTAACCGGTCTTAGCGGCAGCGGCAAAAGTTCTCTCGCTTTCGATACGATTTTCGCCGAAGGCAGCCGTCGTTATATCGAAACTTTTAACGCATACGCAAGACAGTTTCTTGGTTCATTAGAAAGACCCGATGTTGATAAAATCACTGGACTTAGTCCCGTTATCAGTATCGAACAAAAAAGTACTAACAAAAATCCGCGTTCTTCGGTTGGAACTATTACCGAAATTTATGACTTTTTGCGTGTTTGGTTTGCCCGTGCAGGTGAGGCCTTCAGTTATAATACCGGCGAAAAAATGGTTAAATACACTGAGGAACAAATCTGTAAACTCATTACAAACCATTATGGCGGCAAAAAAGTTTTTATTCTTGCTCCCGTTATCAAGGGCAGAAAAGGTCATTACCGTGAACTTTTTGAACAAATCCGCAGAAAGGGTTATCTTCAGGTAAGAGTTGACGGGGTTATAAAAGATATTATCGTCAATATGAAAACCGACCGTTACAAAGTCCACAATATTGAAATCGTTGTGGATAAACTTGTTGTGCCTAAAGATGCGGAAACTAATTCCGGCGGTCTGGAGAGAATGAAACAATCTGTTAAAACCGCTCTTCAACTCGGAAAAAACATTATAATGCTTTTAGATCCTGATTCCAATGATGCACGTTATTACAGTAAGCTTTTAATGTGTCCTACAACGGGTATTTCGTACAGAGAGCCTGCGCCTGTGAATTTTTCGTACAATTCGCCTGCCGGTTTTTGTCCGTGTTGCAAGGGTTTGGGCGTTGTTAATAAAATCGACGTTTCAAAAGTTATTCCCGATCCAGAAATTTCGATAGCAAAGGGCGGAATTGCACCGCTTGGAAAACAGACTGATAATTTTGTTTTCCGTCAGTTGGAGGCTCTTGCTCAAAGGGAAGGATTTTCGCTTTCTGATCCGATAAAAAACCTTACTCAGGAGCAGTTGGATATGGTTTTGAACGGTACGGCAGAGCCTTTGGAGATGTCATGGATGGCAAAATACGGCAATCCTCAAACCACATACGACGGCATTTTGAAATATCTTGTTAATGCTGCCGAAGATGAGGATTTGGCTGAATTGGTTTTGAAATATTCTTCAGAGGCAGTTTGTCACGAATGTGAGGGCAAACGTCTTAACAAAGAGGCATTGAGTTTTAAAATAGCAGGAAAGACAATTGCCGATTTGTCAATGATGGACATTGAGGATTTGAAAGTATTTTTGGATACCGTAGAAGACAAATTGTCAGAAAAGCAAAAGAAAATTTCGACCGAGATTTTAAAAGAAATCCGAACGAGAATAGGCTTTTTGTTTGATGTCGGTTTGGGATATTTGAGTCTTTTTCGTCCTTCGGTTTCGCTTTCAGGCGGCGAGGCACAGCGTATCAGACTTGCCACACAGATAGGTTCAAAACTTGTTAATGTGCTTTATATTTTGGATGAGCCTTCAATCGGTCTTCATCAAAGGGATAACGACAGATTGATAAAATCGTTGAAAGCTTTGAGGGATAACGGTAATTCGATTATCGTTGTTGAGCATGACAAAGATATGATTCTAAATGCCGATCATGTTATTGACATAGGACCGGGCGCAGGACGTTTAGGCGGTTATCTTTCAGCCTCTTGTACGCCTAAAGAATTATTGAAAACGGATACTTTAACGGCAAAATATTTAAACGGAACTTTGGACGTGGAAATGCCGCCG
Source organism: Bacteroidales bacterium (assembly GCA_017412115.1). Classification (GTDB taxonomy): domain Bacteria; phylum Bacteroidota; class Bacteroidia; order Bacteroidales; family UBA3824; genus UBA3824. The sequence goes on from JAFPYR010000034.1 coordinate 19,066, forward strand.
GAGCGTCGTAAAGGCAGCGGAGAGTTTTTAACGCTGAAGGGTTGCAAAGGCAACAATTTGAAAAACGTTGATTTAAAAATTCCTTTGGGCGAAATGGTTTTGATAACCGGAGTCTCGGGCAGCGGAAAATCAACGTTAATAAACGAAACGTTAAGACCTATTTTAACGAAACATTTTTATCGTTCGTTGCAAGAGCCGAAAGAGTATGCTTCGATAGAAGGCATTGAAAATATTGATAAAGTAATTGAGGTCAATCAAGACCCGATAGGCCGCACACCGAGAAGTAATCCTTGTACTTATACAGGCATTTTCGGTGATATAAGGGCTTTGTATGCGGAATTGCCTCAGTCAAAGATTATGAATTATAAGCCGGGACGTTTTTCTTTTAACGTGAAAGGCGGCAGATGTGAGCAATGTCAGGGTGCCGGCGTTAAAACTATTGAAATGAACTTTTTGCCGGACGTTTATGTTAAATGCGATGCTTGTAACGGTCGTCGTTATAACAGAGAAACATTGGAGGTAAAATACAAAGGCAAATCTATTTCGGATATTCTTGACATGACGATAAACCGTGCGGCGGAATTTTTTCAGAACCAGCCGAAAATTTTGAAAAAGCTTCAAGCCTTACAAAACGTCGGAATGGGTTACGTAACGTTAGGACAATCAGCGACAACGCTTTCAGGCGGTGAGGCACAGCGTATAAAACTTGCCTCGGAACTTTCTCGGACTGATACGGGCAAAACGCTTTATATTTTGGACGAGCCTACAACTGGACTTCATCTTGAAGATATTCGAGTTTTGATGAGGGTTTTGAATGCTCTTGTTGATAAAGGCAATACGGTTGTTATTATCGAACATAATCTTGATGTTATTAAAACGGCGGATTATATTATAGATTTAGGACCGGAAGGCGGTAAAGGCGGCGGCAAAATTATTGCCGAGGGAACGCCAGAAGAAATTGTTGAAAAGGGTGTCGGTTATACCGCAAAATATTTAAAGAACGAACTGAAGAAAAAGAATTAAACACTTTAATTATAAAAAAACGAGGTAACTGCAAGACTCGGATTATTAAAAAATCAGACCTTGTCGTTACCTTTTATTTTGCAATGAAACAGTCATAAAAATACGCTCAGGGTATTATCAGGGTATTATCAGGGTATTATAAAGTTGAGGGGAATGAGGTTGAAATAAAAAGTTAAAAAAAGATTAAGATATAAAATAAGCAATCTAATATATTTCTACTATATTTGCATCTATATTCATAGCGGGATATTTTAGAATTTAATTTATTTATTTTCAATGTTTTAAGTTATAAAAAAAAAATCTTTACGAAACAGAGTATTATACTCCACTCCGTAAGGGATCAAGATTATATCGTAAAATTACAGGAATGGGAATTTTACCCACTCAGTAAAGTATTGTTTACTTTTTGCAATTTATAAATTAGTTTTATTTACACTCTTAAATTTTCGCAACAAATTTAACATCTTTTTTATAATTACACAAGATAATTTTTTTTATGCTAACTACTTTTTTGTGGGATATTTATAAAAAAAATCGCTATTTTTGCAACAACTAAAATTTCATGTAAGATGAACAAAATTAACTACATACGTTTTGATTGGGCTATCAAAAAACTTTTGAGAGACAAAGCTAACTTTGGTATTCTCGAAGGTTTTATTGAGGTTTTTCTTGGTAAACCTGATTGTAAAATCATCGAAATTCTTGAAAGTGAGAGTAATAACGCTTTTGAGGACGATAAATTCAACCGTGTGGATATCAAAGCGAAATCCTCCGACGGTGAAATTTTTATCGTTGAAATCCAACTGACTCGTTACGTTCATTACATGGAGCGTGTACTTTTTGGAACCTCAAAAGCCATAACCGAACAGATGAAAGATGGCGACGATTACGGTAAAATCAAAAAAGTATACTCTATTTCAATTGTTTATTACGATTTTGGAAAAGGAAAAGATTATCTTTATGTCGGCAACACAAAATTTGTTGGAGTTCACTGCAATGATGAATTGTTAATTACTGAAAAAGAAGAACTTACATTATTCGAAAAAGAACAGGACGAATTACAAGGTAAAGCCCGAAAATTCAAATATGAGCATCATAATGCCGGAGCTATAATGCCAACATATTACATGATTCGTGTTAATTCTTTCGACGATAATGTTAAAACTGCGATGGACGAGTGGATGGAGTTTTTGAAAAATTCAGAAATTAAATCAGACACAAAAGTTCCGGGACTTATTGAAGCAAAAGAAGTTATGAAGTTCGACCGCATGACAAAAGAGGAGCAAGATACTTACATACGTCATCTTGATGCCG
>JAFPYR010000035.1 GCA_017412115.1 Bacteroidales bacterium
ACACTGAGCTTTCACTCGGAAAAATATTTTGTACTCTTGTTTTGGTGCATTTGCGGTCGTGAATTGCGGAACGTCAGATTCCATTGCTATCGTCTTGGTAGTCTGAGGATTATAATATTCTACGTAATATTTTGTGTGTCCTTCTTCAGCGTTCCAAGTAAAAGTTGCTTGACGTGTTCGCTCGTTAATTGTATGTTTAACATTTGTTACAGGAACTGGTAAGTGCTTGTAAATAAAGCTTCTAACTTCGCTTTTGCCGTTTTGTAAAAATGTTGCTTTTTCCAACGGGTCGTAAGCCGTAACCCGCCAACAATATTTTTTCCCGATTTCAAAGGGAAATGTCGATAAAAGAAATTGATACTTTTCATCAAACAAATTATCCGCTGTAAAATCTGCAAATCTCTGAGCTTCAATATTTTTGTCGTTTATATTTTGTTTCCAGAGTTCAAATTTATAACGATAATTACAACGTGTTGCAATATTTGCGCCGCCGTTGTCGCCACGCCAAGCAAAATTAAAAAATTGATTGTCGGTTTCGATTGTAAAATTTTCGTCCGGACTTGTCAATTTTGGAGGTGCAATCATCACGGATTTTAGTAAAATCTGTGCAGTATTGCTGACAATTTTTCCTGTTCTGGTGTCACGGGCGTAAATTTTCAGGATGTTTTGACCGTCTTGAAAATTTGACTTATTGTAATTCAAATAATACGTATTGAAAATACATTCCAAATCCTGACCGGTTAATGTAAGTACCTCACCTGCATGCAGTTGGAAGATTTTTGATAAGTTCGGGCTTTTGGTTTGAATATAAGTATTGCCGTTGTTTGTTACCGACATATAAAGTTGAATCGGCAAAACAGTTTCTTTAATATTTTGATTTCTAACAATAACCGTAATCATTCCGGCATTTTTCGGTGAATAAAAATCCGAAAGTTTTGCGGAATAATTTCCACTACCCAAAATACTGATATTCAACGCGTTGTTACCTTGCGAAAAGGAGGAAAGTGTTAGTAATGATAAAAATAATATGAAGAAAATTCTTTTCATACAATCTTTTTAGTATTGCAAAGGTAGAATATTATTTTTGATTACAAAAATTCTTTGTCAATATCCTCAAAATCCTTATCTTTGCGTTGTTAACTAAAACATGCGCTATGAACAAAATTAACTACATCCGTCGAGGGGGCTAATTTGTTATGTAAAAAAAGCGAGTCCATTTTCAAAACTTCCGACATATCTGCACTATACAACGCAAAACCGAATCTGCGCTCTTCGTCCTGACGTTTTTTGTAGGCTTTGAGCGGCAGAAAATTTGTTTCCGCGTCCTCGTACTCTCCAAAAATACATTCGCCGGCAACCATGGCGTAATTATCGTTTTCGTATTTTGACCATTCTGACTTGTCTGCAACCTTTATCGGATTGGGTGTCAAGATTTTACGCTCAACGGGCTCTAACAATTTACCGTTTTTGAGTATCGTGCTACGTTCAATCAGATACCCGCCGGTGAGTCCAACTTGCCACGCCTCGTAACTCATTGGCGACCACCGCAATTCAATGCACGTCTTGCCGGACTTAGAAAGTGCAGCGATATGCGGCTGAGCTTGCAAGGTTGTTGCTGCAAGCAGCAAGGACATGGTTAATATTAATAGGTTAGTTTTTATTTGCATTTATTGTTTTACTAAAATCATTAAACTTCTGAAAATATAGATTATCATCAGGAGAACATATATACCAATTTTTACTAATTCTATATATCCACCCGTATGTTTCTATGGGTATATTATTCGTATCATAAAATTTATAATTAGAAAAACGCTGTTTTAATTTTTCTAAATCATCAGTATATAGTAATATAACAAGTTCCATTTTATAATTATATAAACAAAATGACAATACATCCAAAAACAATATACCATCGTTATATATATACTCATATCGTGTATCACGTGCATCAGGAAATTTTTTCTTTATAACTTCTCTAATTTTGGGATATATATCTGTCAAATCACTATCAAAACTAGATAAAGTATGTCGGCGACCTGAAGTAAAACAACAATACTTTATTACACCTTTGTAATTAGTCTCAATAAAAGCTTCTGCCACTTGATTCAAAAAAAGAGAATCTTTTCTCACCCCTTCAGAATATGCTTCTATAATCCTTTTATTGCTGCTAGGCTGAGGTTCTCTACTTGGCTTAAAAAAAATATAATACAATAAAAAAAATTGTACTAATACAAAAATAATTGCATAAATTTTTATTATTATCTTAAATAGTTTCATAATATTATTAATTATTATATTTTTTATTAGCTTTTTGAGTTATTATGTAATTTTTTAATTTTATATCATCAAACTTAGCATCCAAATTCGTTTTTAAAGTACCGAACAAAGACCTGATTACAAGTTTTCCATTCTCTATATCATAAGATGGTTTTGATTTTTGGCTTGTATCAAAATCTTCAAACCTTATTTGAGTTATTTCTTCTATATTGATAATCAGACCTCTATTTGTTTCCGTAATTGTTTCAAAAGAAATAGGAAGGTTCAAATAATCAATACTCGCTCCTATACCAAAACCAAATCCTATAAATTTTTTTTCGTTATCATAATTAAACAAAATACTTAAATCAACACCTCTTAAACTACCGCTAAAACTCGAGGTATAACCTATACCATACAATGAACGAACATCGGGAGCGAAGAAATCGAAATTTAAAGAAGCACCAACCATAGGTCCAATTCCAACAATAAAATCATCATCATTTTTAAAATCAGAAATTGCATCATCAAAAGATTTATCTACAATATCTGTTAGTTTATCATATCTAAATCCCTTTTCTAGAAAGTAACCAAACACATTCGCATTACCCAACAATGCAATATTTTTGTATCCATCGACACCTATTCCATATGAAACTGAACCATTAAAACCACCTATATAAGCTGCAATTTTTGCACCTAAGCTAATTGTATAATGAAATAAACTACAATGCCTATCCTTCGCATACCAACTTAAAAATGCTTGATCAGTATCTTTTATAAATTCATCGTCACCTTTATCAGGATAGCATTTTGACCACTTTTCTTTTACAATTCTGTAGTACGAATCATAATTGGCAGCCCCTCCAATATTATCAATTTTAGAAGCAAACGTTGAATACAATTTATATACTTTCATATACGTCAATAGAGCATCCAAATCTTCGTCAGGAGTATTTTTTATGATCCTTATCACTACATTTTCATCTTCATCTGATAAACCATATTCCGAATAATATTTCAACAACTTTTTTCTTGCGTCAATACTCATAAACAATGTAAAACCATGACTATCAAAAAAAGATGTCATTGAAGAATAAGGAGTATAATCATTAAACTGTTGAAAAATCTCAAATGATTTATTTCCTTTGTTCTTTTCCAAAATATCCCACATCAATTTTGAAAAATTAGCAAAAATCAAGTTACAGGAGCCGTTTTTTGCTAACACCAAATCAAATAGACATCTTGAATCCCAAATATTTGAATTTATTATATCGTCATCTTCTGTGTAAATAATATCTATAAATTTAGCATAATCATCTTTTTTAACATTATTTAATATCGAACTGATATTGTCATTTTTAGTCAGACACGATATTTTCAATAAATAACAAATGATTTCAACTTTCGTACTATTTGAATATTCCGACAAAATTTGATCTAAAGATTGATTAAAACCAAATAATCCTATTACTTTATTATCTTCAATTGAAGAACTTAACAATAATGATTCTTTATGAGTATATGAATTGACAAAGTATTCCAAATACTTTCTCAATTTTGAACAATCATTTACAGACCATTCATATTCCAAATATTTATATTTTGTAAGAATATCATCTATAAAAGATTCAAGTTGTAATACTGCATTAGGATTTTCTAATAAAAAGTTATCAATTTCAGCAGAAATTCTGTGAATTTTACTATTATAAATTGTCTCTTTTTCATGTAAAGCGATTTTGCTAACTTCATTGGCATAAAATGCTTTTGCTAAATCCGTTTTAAGGAAACAAGCTTCAGTATCAGAAATTGTGACTAAATGGTTCATCCCCATAAGTACATAAGGGATATTACTAAGTTTTACCTCTCCGTCACCTAATTTTTTAATCTTAGCAAAAACAGGAAGGATTTTATTATAATCCATAGAAAGTAACTCTATATGACAATCATAATTATATCCTAAAATTACATTTTCTGGCTTATTAGCATCATAATCATTCTCATAATATTTGTCATTTAGAGGAGAATGGTAACCTATAAATTTTATCTTATCTCCTTTTTCATTAACTAAATACTGTGCGACATAGGAATCTTTTCCAATATTAAATTTGGTCAACGCTCCATCAGGGCATTCATCAATAAGTGAAACAAACGAAACTTGAGTAAGAGTAGACGGCAAAATAATAGGATATCCCGCAGGAGTAAGAAATGTTAATGAACCTTCATAATTAATCGTATAACTTTTAGCAATTGCATCAGTTATTACTTTTGCATTAAACCATTCTCCCTCACTTTCATCCTTATTCCACTTCATCCAAACCCGGCTTGGGTCTTGAATTGCATCCCACTGGAAATGCCAAAGTTCTTCGCCGGAAGAATAATCCATCAAGTTGTTGGTTTTGCCGCTTGATTTGGAATTTTCAAACACGTGTTCCAAGCCTGCAATTCCGTGTCCTAACTCGTGAGCAATGGTGTGTTCAGAGCCGCCGTCATAAATGAAGCCGCAGTTGTAACCGCGTGGCATATAACCCGATACCATCGTACCGTTGCCATCTTTTTTGTCGGTAACGTTGTCAACGAAGAACAAATAATAAACACCGTTTTCCATACGAGAGTCGTATGCCCGCAAAACAGTTTTTTGGTCGTCGTTGTAAACGGTTAAAACACCGCTTCCACCATGAGAAAAACTTGTTAGTTCAGATAAAGAAAAATTAGCTGTATCTACATCAAAGCTTACCGTGCATTGTTTGTAAACTTCATTCAAATAATTTTCTAAGTCGTTTGCTTCCGGTAGTTTTGCACCATTCACACTCGCCAAAACGACTTTGTAAGTCTTTTGTTGATAGGTATTTACAGAAAGTTTTCCGATTTTTTCATCGCCACGGTAAGCGTAAATATAATTGGTGTCGGGTTTTGCAACACCAGTGAAATTCAAGACGTTACCTTTTGACAATTTGAGTGTTACGCCGTACTTATCTTTGAAGATTACGCTGTCTTTTTCGGGGTAACTTCCAAAGTCTACAATTACTTTGTCGGTTTTACCGGTTTCAACCGATTTGTAACGTAAATCATAATTAGCAGACAAATACGGATAATATTCTGAACCTGAATAAATTCCATGGTTTCCGCTACCAAGATAGTCAAAACCGTATATTTGTGTAGCAGTATCAGGCAAAAAGTTAATTTGCCACTGCGCCAGCGAATCGCTTTTGCGGTGGTAATCCTTTAATAATGCGGTGTTTCCGCCCGTCGCCCGATATTCTTTGATGCCCATTACATGTCCGTTTTGTGAATAAACCAAGCTGTCGCCTTTGCCGTCGGTTATCAACGTTTGCGACGGATTTTTGTGAAGGTTAAATTCGGTTTCTGTCGTCGAGCCGTCATTGTTTACAACAACGGCAACAAACTCACCGCTTTCACGGCGGTAAAGGTAATCAAATTTTTGGTCAATTACAATCGTATCACGAATTTTTGACGATGTTGCCAAAGAATTTCCATCAAGCCAAAGAGATTTTACATAATTCGCTAATTCTTCGGGCTCAACCATGCCAACGGGTGTGTCAATACTGCGATAACGAGTCGTAATTATTTGATTATCAGTATTTATCTTTGTATCCCAAAATTCACATGCAATTTTTGCACCGCCCCAAGCGTTCATAATCAAATAAAACTGTCCTTGCAAAACGCCGTCACCATCTGATTTACAATTGATTATCTCATAATCTGATGAGCCGTTGGCCTCCGAAACGATGTCGCCTTCTTTGAAATCAGTTTTCAATTCAAAATTTGTAATTTCGACTTTTGGAAACTGATAACCGCACGGATATTTCGGCTCAACTATCTGTGGTGCAGTGTATTTGATGGTGTCCCAATCCGACCAGTTAGAACAACGGCTGTCGTCGCCCCAACACTGCGCTTTTACTCGAAATAAAATTGTATATTCTTTTTCGGGAGCTGATGCCAAGGTAAATTTTGGTTCGTCTTTTTCCATAGCTATCGTTTTGGTAGTCTGAGGATTGTAATATTCTACGTAATATTTTGTGTGTCCCTCGGCAGCGTTCCATGTAACGGTTGCTTGACGGTTTCGCTCGTTGATTGTATGTTTCAAGCCGGTTACTGGTACTGGTAAGTACTTGTAAATAAAGCTTCTAACTTCACTTTTTCCATTTTGCAAAAACGTTGCTTTTTCAAACGGGTCGTAAGCCGTAACGCGCCAACAATATTTTTGACCGATTTCAAATGGAAAATTTGCAAGCAAAAATTGATATTTTTCATCGAACAAATTATCCGCTGTAAAATCTGCAAATCGTTGTGCTTCAACGTTTTTGTCGTTAATATTTTGTTTCCAAAGTTCAAATTTATAACGGTAATTGCAACGGGTTGCGATGTTTGCACCGCCGTTGTCGCCACGCCAAGCAAAATTAAAAAATTGATTGTCAGTTTCAATTGTAAAATTTTCGTCCGGACTTGTCAATTTGGGCGGTGCAATCATCACGGATTTCAGCAAAATTTGTGCAGTATTGCTGACAATTTTTCCTGTTTTGACGTCACGGGCGTAAATTTTCAGGATGTTTTGACCGTCTTGAAAATTTGGCTTTTTGTAATTCAAATAATACGTATTAAAAATACATTCCAAGTCCTGACCGGTAAGCGTAAGTGTCTCACCTGAACCGATTTGGAAGATTTTTGACGTATTTGGACTTTTGGTTTGGATATACGTTTTGCCCAAGTTTGTAACACTCATGTACAATTGTACAGGGATTACGGGTTCTTTTAAATCGTTGTTTCTCAAGATGATAGTTATCATTCCGGCATTTTTCGGCGAATAATAATCCGAAAGTTTGGCGGAATAATTTCCACAACCTAAAACAGTGATATTCAAAGAGTTGTTTCCTTGCGAAAAGGCGGAAAGTGTCAACAATAATAAAAATAATATGAAGAAAATTCTTTTCATTCGTTGTCTATTTTTTTCTTGTTGTCAATTAAACTAAATCCATAATTATAATTTACACTCAAAGTATACCGATGTTCAAATTCTTTTGACATCGGATTATGAATGTAACAAAAAGTCAAACCGAGATTATGCTTTTTAAACAGAGCGTAAGACGCTGTAGTTCTGATATTCGTAACGCTACTTTGCAAAGAGTCGGATTTTGTTGCGGCGTAAGTGTACGCACCTGAAAGCGAAATCCCATTTTCAAAGTTTTTCGACAAACTGCCTGTTAATGTCAACATCTTGTAACATTGTGAATATGAATCCGTTTGACTGAGTCCGACGTTGAATCCGACTGAAATTTTCGGTATTTTGAAAACAGAATTTGTTCCAAAATTCAGATTGTAAATCCTTGAATTAGCGCTCGTTGTGTCATAACGCTGCTTGTCGGAAGTCGTGTTGTAAGAAAACGAAGAGTAAAAACTGTTTGACAAAATTTCGCTTTCTTTCATCGTATAGTTTGCACTGAAATTTGTAGTGAGATTTAGTCTTGAATATTCATTGGTATCCAAATCTTCAAAATCAGACATCTGTGTCAATTGTTCGAGATTATCTTTTAAGTTTACATAACTTTGGTCGTTGTTAATTCCAGCCGAAAATGATAATCGTTCAATAGGATTTGCACTTAAATTCAACGAATAAGCAAAACTTTTATTAGTAGTTACTTGCTGATTATCAACATTATCATGACGATAACCAAAATCACCGCTTACTTGATATTTTTCGGCAATTGTAGTGAAAAGGTTTAGTGATATTTGTTCTTCGTCTTCACTGAAATAATATCCGCCAAGTGTTTCATAATCAGGCGGTAATCTATCGTAACTAACGCCAATTGAACTATTTTCAAAAGAATAAGCCAAACTTGCCTCAAATGCTTGATATACAACATTTTCACTTTTTTGAGATTCGGCGGTAGATTGTCCGATTTCTTGGATAGAACTTATTGCATATTCGCCGCTAACTAAAAGATTTTCAACCAATTGCGTTTCTAATGTAATACTTGATGCAATATTTTCTTTGGGTTGAACATATTGCTCTGGAAAATCTTCAAAATTCACTGAATTTTCTCTATCCTTGATTTTTATTACATTTGCAGAAATATTGTATTTATCAGATTTATAACCGATTTTAATACCTCCGCCAAGTCTTGCATAGCCGGCATCAGTTGTAGAGGAATCCGGCAATACTGCTTTTCTAAGTCGTCCGAAAAATGCTTCTACACTTACTGCACCTTCGCCTGAATATGCAAATCCGCCTCCAAAATAATCGTGACCATTCATTGTGAACTTACTGAATGTCATTGAGTTGTAACCGGCATAAAGTGTATATTCTTTGTAGTTTGGACTCAATGAAAATCTATTGAAAGGCAATGCCATATTTTTAGTTAACTGATTATTTGTATAAGCAAACGATACAGGCACGTCCACCACGCCGAAAAACTTGGTGCTCAAACCACCGCTCAAACAATAATAATTGCTAACCGAATCGGATAAAAATTCGAGATTGTCGTTGAAAGCGATGTTGCCGCCAATTGTTATCGGTCTTGAATTTGTAATTGTCTCAATTGATTGTGAATAAATTTTTGCCGGATTTAAGACAAAAATAACGAAAAAAGAAATCAACAAATTACTGAATAACAGTAAATTACATTCCTTTTGAGGGGAGGGTAAAATATTATTTACTTTTATAAACATGTCTTTTCTTTAATCAGTTTTTAATTTTTCGACGTCGCAAAATTAAAATGTTTTTACCAAATACAATAAAAAATTAAAAAAATTTTTTATTGCCGTTTTATCAAAAAATCATTACCTTTGCAACCAACAATTAAACTGCAAATCATTATGTCTAAATACCTTGACCCAAAGGCGGATTTAACCTTCAAAAAAGTGTTCGGTGAACATTCAAACCTTGTTTTAAGCCTACTGAACGCATTATTGCCGTTACCGGAAGGTATGGAAATAAAAAACGTGGAGTATCTTTCGCCAGAAAATATCCCTGAAAATCCGGGCAAAAAATACTCTATTGTTGACGTGTATTGCACCGACAATTACGGTAGACATTTTATTGTAGAAATGCAGTCATATTGGAACACGGAATTTTTTTCGCGAACTCTTTTTAATGCGACTTCGATGTACGCAAAACAGTTAGAAAAAGGTAAAAGTTTCGGCGAATTAAAAGATGTTTACGCTTTGTCTTTTGTTAATGACATTAAGGCTTTTCCAGAATACGGCAACGAGTATATTCAAGAATACTATTTGACAAATAAACAGCATACGGCGGACAAACGGACGGATTTGTCGATGGTGTTTATCATTTTGCCGAATTATACACCTCAAAACCGAGCTGAGAAAAAAATGCACGATTTATGGTTGAAATTTTTAACAGAAATCGACGAAAACACAACCGATGCCGCTCCTGAACTTTTGGAGAACAAAGAAACTTCTGAGGCATTAGAATTGTTAAGACGCTCAGCATTTACACCCGGAGAATTGCTGACTTACAATCAGTATTGGCTTGACATAAGCACTGAAAAATCAGCAATGGAGCGTGAGCGCAGAGTAGGTCGAGAAGAAGGAAGAATTGAAGGTCGCGAGGAAGGAAGAATTGAAGGCGAAAAAATCGGTATCGAAAAAGGCGAAAAAATCGGTATCGAAAAAGGGATTTTTCTACGTAACAAACAAATCGCTGTCGAAATGAAAAAACAGGGAACATCTCTTGATATGATTTCTATTGTTTTGCAACTTACAAAAGACGAAGTAGCAAAATTGCTAAAAGAATAACAATTTAAAACTGCGAGAACTTTTTTTATAAAAAATAGTGTATAATTACAAAAAAACAGTATTTTTGTAACAAAAATCAGTTACACTTAATTCTTTACGATGAAAAAAATTCTTATAAGTACTGCATTTTCCGCATCGCTTTTTTTAGCGGCAAATGCACAAATCACAATGCCAAAACTTTTTACCGACGGCATGGTTTTACAACAAAAAACTTCCGTCCCCGTTTGGGGGAAAGCCTCTGCTAACGAAGAAGTTACGGTTTCTAATTCTTGGAATTCCGAAGAGAAAAAAGTTAAAGCCTCTCAAGATGGCTTTTGGAAAGTAAACATTACTACTCCATGTTACGGAGGGCCTTATTCGCTTACCGTTAAAGGCAAAAACACTGTTCACATCAACGATGTTTTTATCGGTGAGGTTTGGCTTGCATCGGGTCAGAGCAATATGGAAATGCCGATGGAAGGCTGGTTGCCGGAATGTCCCGTTGAAAACGGTCCCGAAGACATCGCAAATAGTTTCAACAATGAAATCCGCATTTTCATGGTAGAGAGAGCCGTCAGTTTCAATGAGGAAAAAGATTTGAAAGGCTCTTGGAAAATTGCCTCTCCGCTCAACACTCCTAAATTCGGCGCAACATGTTATTATTTTGCAAGGAAACTCAATTCTGAACTCGGTGTGCCAATCGGCATTATCAACACCTCTTGGGGCGGAACTCCCGATGAAAGTTGGATTCCTCAAGATTTTGTTAAAACCCTTCCCGAATACACTGCAAAATGCACGTTAATAGACAATTCCCGCGGAAAAGCCGACGAGGCAAAAGCATGGGTTGTAAGTCATAAATCAATTGAGAAACCCTCAACTTGGGAAACTCTTGAACTTAACGATATGTCATTAAAAGACAAAACGTTAGACGATTCTAAATGGCAGACGACAACTATCGGAAAACTTTGGGAAACTGATGAGAAAATCCGCACCTTTGACGGCGTTATTTGGTTTAGGAAAACAATTGAAATTCCCCCGTCAATGGAAGGCAAAGACCTTACAATCTCGTTAGGACCTATTGACGATATGGACATCACATATTTTAACGGCGAAGAAATCGGACGTTATATGCAAGATGGTTTTTATAACATTGACAGAGTTTATACCATTGACAAAAAACTCGTCAAAGCGGGAAAAGCCGTTATTGCGATAAGGGTTCTTGACACTCAGGGCGGCGGCGGAATTTTCGGCAACCCTTCAAAACTGAAATTTTATGTTAAAGGCGATGAAAAAAACGCCCAAAAAATCGATACTCAATGGAAATATATGCCTGTTGCAGAGTATTTTAACGGAAGTTTTTACCTTTATGACACTCAAAAACAGGATTTTTTCCAAAAACCGCTTTTGCCAATAGATTTAGGCGAGCAAACTCCGACCTGTCTTTACAACGCAATGGTTGCACCGATAGCCGGTTATAAAATTTCAGGCGCAATTTGGTATCAAGGCGAGGCTAATGTTGGACGGGCTGAAGAATATTCAAGGTCGTTTCCGCTAATGATAAAATCGTGGAGAGAAAAATGGTCGCAAGGTGATTTTCCGTTTTATTTTGTCCAAATTGCACCGTGGAATTATGGCGAGGGACAATCGCAGGAAATTCGTGAGGCTCAGCGTCTTACGCTAGAAAAAGTAAAAAATTCAGGCATGGTTGTAACAATGGACATCGGCAACAACGAGAACATTCATCCCGCTAACAAACACGAAGTCGGCGACCGTTTAGCAAAGATTGCGCTCAATAATGTTTACGGCAAAAAAGACGTAAAATATTCAGGTCCGGCGTTCAAATCGCAAAGAATTGAAGGCGGAAAAGTCATTTTAAGTTTCGATTTTTCAGAAGGTTTAACATCAAAAGGCGGAGAATTGGACGGTTTTGAAATCTGCGGTAAAAACAAAAAATATTATCCCGCAAAAGCCGTTATAAAAGGCAACGAGGTTGAAGTTTCATCACCAGAAGTTAAAAAGCCTTTGTCGGTTCGTTATCTTTGGAAAAACTGCGTTGATAATCATCAGCTTTTCAACGACTCAGGCTTGCCTTCAAGTTCGTTCCAAACGACGAAATGTTTTTAATTTCTATACAAAATGATAAAAAAAATCACGGCGGTAATTCTATTTTTGAGTTTTGCCGCCATTGTTAACGCACAAAATTTCAGATTCGATTTTTTAGTGGGCGGTGCTAAGCCTATCGGTGAGGATTTCGAGAAATCAGCGAGATTCGGTTTCGGCTATTGTATTGACATTACATACGCACCCGATATTTTGGACAATCAGCTTTCGTTCGGTTTTGCACGGGACGGAAACATTCTACTAACGGCAAATGCTTCCGTAAACGACAAAAAAGTCGAATTAAAAGCCTCAAAGCTCGGACTTATCGGATTAAAAACCCGCTTTGACTTGAAGACAGACGCAGCTGCAAGGCCATACGCTGCAATCACTTTAGGCTGTGGACGTTTGAAATGCGGTTTTGCAAGAGCTGCTTATAACGGCACGGACGAAGAAGGTATTGATGCTGAAATAATCGTTACATACGATTACAGCAACGCTTTTGCCGTAAAACCAGAATTAGGAGTCTCGTTCGGTTGGTTTGAAATGAGTTTAGGCTGGATTTTGCCAAGAAAATACGGCAAATATAATGTAATTGCCGGAGCAATGATGTACAATTTAGGCGTTAATTTTTAAGAAAAAAGAAAAAAGGCGGACTAAAAAATCCGCCTTTTATCAATAAACAAAAACAAAAAGTGTTAGTATTCCCAAAGGTCTTGTTCAAAGTTAAAAATCGTTTCTTTGATTTTTTCAGCCTCGAGCAATGATTCCTGACCTTGAGTATATTCTGCAATAATACGGTTATTATAAATATTAGACTCTGCAAAAATATAACTTGAAAAATATCTCTTTTCAAAAATATCTTCGTAATTCAAACGAGCAGCATCGTTTTTAGCGTTGAAACATTCAGCATTTGAAAGGATTCTGCGCGCTTCGGGGAAATAAATCCAAAATGTCTGTTTCTGTTGCGGGCTTTCTTGGTCTATGTCCTCGTCTTTATAAAAAATACGGATAGGACAAATACCGATAATTCTAACCTCCATTACAGAACGTTGTTTATCGAAAAACCATAATTCCTTCAACATGTAAGACATAATTTGGGAACTATTATAAGGGTTATCAACGATTTGTTGCTCAGTGCCACCGTCAAGAGTCGGAACCTCAATCTGAGAGGTACTTGCACCCATGTTTTGATGCACCTCTTTTTCGGTGATAATAGTAGCAAATTCGTCCTGTCCGTTAGAGTTATAAGCGGTAAGACCTTGAGTGTGAATACCGTCCAAAATAACATCGATAAGACTCATTCTGCCGTCCATAGGAACGGTCGGGAAATACAAATGTTGATTAGCTTTTTCCGACAGCTCAATGCGCCTCCAAATAATTTTAGACCACATAACGTCAGACTCTCTAACGTATTGGTACGGCACGGGCTTGCGGTTGATGGTATGAATTTTTTCATAAGGCAACCCTAACAATACCTGCGCATGAGATTTCGCAGCACTGAAACACTGCAAAACGGCTGCAACAGCCATCAAAAACAAAACTTTTTTCATAATTATCATCAAATATAAAAATTAACACTACAAAAAAAGAGTTTTAATAAAACTCACTGTATTATTAAAACTCTTTTTATTATAGTTTATTGTCTTAAAACCCTAATATTTTTTTCAAAAAACTATTTAAGTTTAAGACAGATAGGTGACAAATCACGAATAGAACCGTCTGGACCTCTTGCCTTGATTTCCTCGATGTAGATTTTGCTACCTACATTAGCAGAATTTATGATTTGTTTCTGCTGAGCCGAGAATGCAGGACCGTTAGATACAGCATCCTGAACGAAACCTTTGATAGTAGTTGATACTTTGAAACTCGTTACATTGAATTTCATATCAAATACGAAATCGCTACCCATATCGGCTTTAACACCTTGCTGTGCTGCAAGAATTGCTTTACCGATAAGACCGCTTGACTGACCGTTAACCGTTGCAGTCGGATTCGGAACTCTCATAACACGGAACTGTCTTGTACCGAGGTTTTTGGTTTGTCCGTCTACGGTTGCCGTTACGGTAATGTTAGCTGTACCTTGCTGTTTTACGTTAGCATGATACTGACCGGGTTTGCCTGCGCTCGGGATTGAACCTTGCGAAATCGAAACGTGAAGTTTGCTCGGGTCATAACCTGAAGCCGTTACGTCGATTGGGTTAGGAACACCGATATAAAGAACGTTCATTTTCGTCGGAGATACAGACAAAGATGATTGTCCAACTTCGTATTCGCCTTTGAAAGGATAATCCTTAATTTCACCGGTAGATTTGTTTTTCAATTTGATAACACCGCCGAAACTCTTAGGACCGGGAGCAGAAGTATTTCCTGTATACTGTCCTACACCGTTTACGACCTTAACGGGACTACCGCCTACAAAAATATCAGGATTTTGTGTAGAGTCGTATGCTGCGATAAAGATTTCAGCTTTGTAAGGCTCGCCAACAAGAACGTAACTTTTCGGAGAGTTAACAACGGCTTTGATAGCGTTGAACTTCATATCAGCTTTACCAATTTGACTCAACAAATAGGTAAGCATAGAAGATTCCGTGTTACGAACGTCAGACTGCATTTTTGTCATCAATGACAAAACACCTGCTGCCGGCAAATGTTCAAAGTTAGCAACCTCCCAAGGCAACATTTCGCCTTCATCATTCAAAGATTTTGTATCTTCGGTAGAAAGCATTTGTTCGAGAGAGTTGATAAGACTCTTACGAGATTCAATTGCCTGTTCCGTAGAAACGGTATCCTTGTTTACAATGCCAATAAGGAAGTTACGATAAGACTCGCGGGAATTTTTAATATCCGTTGAATGTCCTTCAGTAATGAAAATCTGACCACCGACGTTGTTATCGTCTTTTTTAGAAACGAGGTCGCCGATATAAGATTCTTGATCGTTGTCATGTTTAGCGCGGAGTTCTTCCTCGCTGCTTACACCCTCAAGGGTAAACACCAACTGTTCTTTCCAATGTTGGATTTCGTTATATGCTTTGTCTGCTTCCGTAATAACTTGATCTGCCAAAGCTTTGTAAGGTGCAACTCCAGCCGAGTCGTTTACCATAGCTTTAACAAATTCGTTTTGCGTATCCGCAATAACGCCTTCGGTAATAGTGTTAGTTTTTCTCAAACTACCATCCACCAAAGAGAATGCGGTAAGAATTTCAGCAGACACGTTTAAGGCCAAAAGCGCAGTATAAAACAGGTACATCATACCTATCATCGCCTGCCTTGGGGTCTCTTTTCCTCCTCCACTCATAGTGTCTTAAAATAATTTGAATTTTTTTAAAAATTAATTTTTACTTTATTTTTCTCTTAGCTTACTTTTACGTTCAAAGCCGTAAGCATATTGCCGTAAACGGTGTTGAGAGCTTGAAGATTCTTGCTGAGTTTTGTAACTTCAGTAGAATATTGTTTAGCACCGGTAACGGATTCTTTCAAACCTGCAATCATAGAATCGAAATCGATTTCCTGCAATTGGATTTCGAATACGCCGTTGATTGCTTTAAGATTACCGTTGAGTGATTTGATATTGTTGCTGTATTCTTTGTTACCTTCGGTAAGAGCAGTAAAGTCAAGATCTTTGATTCCTGAGAATTTAGACTGAACGTTACCCAAAGTATTTGAAAGGTCTTCTGCAGAAGAGTTAATAGATGATACTGCTGAAGATGCAGAAGAAAGACTTTCGGTAAATGATTTAGCTGCAACTGCTGAATTAGCAACTGAAGACATACCTTTAACTTGTTCGGTGAAGTCTGCAAATGAGTTTCCGAGTTTGTCGAAGAAGTTGCCTTTGTCGCTTGATTTTTCGAGCATCTCGTTGAATTTTGCGAGAGCCGTACCATCTGTCTGAGCAACGGGAGTTTTCTTGCCGATTGCAGGAGCACCGCCTTCGCCGTAGAAGTTGTAAGGAGATTTCGTAACGTCGATTTCACCTGTTTCTTCGTTGAAAGTTGCAACGGGTGCATTGTGGTTGAAAACTTTTTCCTCAATTTCTTCACCAATCAAAAGCTCGGGGAAGATATTGTGCCAGTGATATTCAACAGGCAGCGGAGCAAACGCTGTGATGGTAAAAATTGCGGCCTCTGTCAAAAGACCAACCATCAACATGACAGATGCACCGTGATAGTGCTGGATTTTAAACAACGCGCCGACAATAACGACAGCAGCACCAAGCGAATTCACTTTTTGGAAAATCTTCGCAAATTTTTTGGTTTTGTTAAATGCTACCATAATATAATTTTTAATTTAATTTAAAAATGTAACTTATTGTTTATTATTTGTTTATATTTTCTTAATAATTTCAAAGACTCCGTATAATATACCACAGAGTTTTTGACCGCATAAAATTATATATCTTTTTTCATATAAAAAAGAAATATTTAATTTTTTTTATGTTTTTTTTTAGTTTTCACCTTTCAAAAAAAAGACATCAAAAAAAATGCCGATATGCTCAAAATTTAAAAATTTAAGCATACCGACACGAAGTATTATGAAATTTTTATCTTATTCTTAGAAATTGCCATAGTCCCAATCTGAAGAATTACGTCCCATGTATGACCTTACACATCTGAAACCGATATAACATTTTGCTGTATCTTGATACTCAAATGTACGGGTTGCAACTTGAAGATAATATCCGACATCCTTCCAAGAGCCGCCACGAACAACTTTTCTTTTCAATACTGGTGGATCATCAGCCAAAGCATTGTAACTGTAATCCGGGTTCAAGTCGTGTGTATAGCTATAAGCTGACTCGTCAAATGCGTTAGAAGTCCATTCAGCAACGTTACCTGCCATATCGTAAAGACCATACTCGTTAGGAGCGTAGGTTGCAACTTCGATTGTTCTTGCTGCACCATCGTCAGCATAACGACCTCTCAAAGGCTTGAAGTTAGCTATAAAACAGCCTGAATTGTTTCTTGTATAAGGACCGCCCCAAGGATACATTGAAAGTGCCAAACCGCCGCGTGCTGCATATTCCCATTCAGCCTCGGTAGGGAGTCGATAGTTATCCATAGGATATTGTCCGTGATTAATAAGATAATTGTTCAAGAGGTCTGTTCTCCAAATACAAAATGCGGTTGCTTGTTTCCAGTTAACACCTACAACGGGATAGTTGTCGAAAGCAACGTGCCAAAAATACTTTCTTGCCATCGGCTCGTTGTAAGAATAAGTGTAATCACTCATCCAACAAAGAGTATCGGGATAAACATTAATTCTACCCTGCATGATAAAAGAACGTCTGTCCTGAATCTGAACAACATTACCTTTAGCATCTACAACTGTACCGTCATATTTACCGCCGGTGAAATCCTCGTTGAAATTGTAACGGTTTTGTTTGAGAGCTGCTTGACGCAAATCTACCCAATAGTAATCATAAATAAGTTTTCTTGTGTCAATTTCCTGAAGTTTGTTGAAACGTTCCTCTTTGATAAGAAACAAATCTTTCGTAGCATCAGAAATAGCTTGTCTGTTCTCGCTTTTACCTGACTTGTCCCAAACCTTATCTCTGTTTTCCCAATTGAGCCAACAAGTTTTCGGGTCTGACGGGTCATATTCGTTAGGATCTACTTTGTCTTCATCAACGTTAATCTTAAACATATTTCCCTTTGCATCATCACCTGCACCTGCTATAAGACAAAGACGCATTGCGATTGAATCCCTCACCCACTCTACAAACTGACGATATTCGTTGTTAGTGATTTCGGTATCGTCCATCCAAAAAGGATCGACAGTAATAGTTTTTGCCTGTGCGGTCATCGAAAACGGTACATCCTGATCGTTAGGACCGAGATTGCAACTTCCCTGCGGAATCAAAACCATTCCGTACGGGTCGGTCTCTGCATAATTTGCAGGACGGTTCTGTGCGCCGATAAGTTCGCCGGTGTCTTTACTTGTACACCCACCAAGAACCAGAAGTCCCGAAGCCGCTGCTATAATAACTTTTTTCATAATACTATTATATTTTGCTGATATATTTTTGTAACTTTCTTTTATTTTTCCTTGTTTTCTTTTTTTCTCTTAAAAGAAACTTAGAGAAATCTTACGCTTCTTACTTTTTGTGCGGGTTTTGATTTTTCCGGCATAAAACCGTAGCCTAACATCAGCTCAAACGATCCTGAATTTGTCGTTCTCAACTTTGAAAGACCGATTTCGTAGGCTGCTCCTACTTTGAAATCTCCCATTACCATTAAACCGCCTAAAAGCGTTATTGCATCTCCGTTTCTATAAGTAACGCCGCCCCATGCTTTTTTATTGTATAAAACATTAAGATTTATATCAAATTGCAAATTATTGCCATCTGACATCAAAATAAGAGCCGGTGTCAAATCAAATAACGAATTAGAAAGCGAAATATTATATTTCCCGGTAAAATAATAATGTCTTGCCAAATAAGTTTGTCCGTCTTGAGAAAAATCTAAGACCGGTTCCGACAAATGCGACGAAGACAAACCAAGCGAAAGTCCGCCTACAGTATAAAACAAACCCGCTCCCATGTCAAAAATCATTTTTCGTGTCTTACCTTGGAAAATAGCTTCCATTTCGTCAGGAAATTGCCAATCTCCCTCGATAGCCTTGTTAAAAAGCCCCGCACTCAAACCGATAGAAAAAATTCCCGTACCAGCTTGAATATGATAAGCATATCCGAGTTTTGCCGTAAAATTTTTCTCAAATCCTACATTATCGCTTTCCATTGTAATTCCTACGCCTGAGGCTCTTCCAAAAACCGTAACAGGCATATCAGCCGTAAGCATCATCGTTTTAGGAGCACCCTCAAGCCCAAGCCATTGATTACGGTAAACCAACGTGGCATTTATTAACCCCTCTATTCCGCAATACGCCGGATTGTAACCAGCTTGATTAAACATAAAATGACTATAATGCGGATCTTGCTGCGCCCTTAAATCCGTAAAAACGATTACGGCAAACAATAACAAAAAAATTCTTTTCATAATTTTAAGTTGGTATTAAATAGTAACAAGTATTTTACAAAATTTATACCAAAACTATCATTTTGTAGTTTTAGTAGTAGATTTTGTTGTCTTTTTCGTTGAAGTTTTTGCTACCGTTTTTTTCTCCTTAACGGCCTCAGGTTTTACACCCGCGATATTAAGACATTCTTCCTCCGTAAGTTTTTCGGGGTCAATCTGTGCAGCAATCTTAAAATATTTTTTCTTGTAATAAACCGTAGGATGTCCCCATCTGTCTTTTACAATTTTAAGATTTTCGTCAAACTCTTTTATAAGTCGTGCTGCATCGCTTTCACGTTTTTGACCAATTAATTCAACACAACGCTCGTAACTTACGGTCATCGGGTCGTCAGTCTTTTTAAGTGAAATAAATTTGCCGTCATGTGAGATGTAAGGACCAAATCTGCCGACGGCAACGGTCATTTTCTTACCCTCGTATTCGCCCACAACTCTCGGTAATTCAAACAGTTTGAGAGCTTGATTAAGAGTAACGTTTTCTACCGTCAAAGGTTTCAACAAAGTAGCATATTGAGGTTTTTCATCGCCGATGTTTTCGCCTAACTGAACCATCGGTCCGAAACGTCCGATACGGGCATAAATATTTTTGCCGGTCTTAGGATCAACACCAAGAAGTCTTCCACCCTGCTCATTACTAAGCAGTTGCAATGCCTCTTCCAATGTTATTGTTTCGATATGCTGACTCTTATTTAATGAAGCATAAACAGGTTTTTCATCGTCAGTGTTTTCGCCTAACTGAACGATAGGTCCGAAACGTCCGATGCGAACAGAAACAGGTTTGCCCGTTTGAGGGTCGTTACCTAAAATTCTTTCACCGACACTGCGTTTACCTTCAATACTTTTTGTAATCGTATCATGGAACGGGTCATAAAAGCCTTTCAACATTTTGTCCCATTCGAGTTTTCCTTCCGCAATCTCATCAAAATCTTTTTCAACCGTTGCCGTAAAATTATAATCCATTATATCCTCAAAATTCTCTGAAAGATAATCGGTTACAACCATTGCAACGTCGGTACAGAAAAGTTTGTTTTTCTCAAAACCGGTATTTTCTTTTTTGATATTACGGGTAATTTTATTATCCTTTAAAGTGAGATTAACATATTCTCTTTCAGTACCTTGACGGTCTTCTTTGAGAACATACCCCCTTTTGATAATCGTAGTAATAATAGGTGCGTAAGTAGACGGACGGCCGATTCCGAGTTCTTCAAGCCTTTTAACAAGACTCGCCTCTGTATAGCGTGGAGAAGGTTTGGTAAAACGCTGATTAACTTCCAAATCTTCCAAATTCAAAACCGTATTTGCTTTTAAATCAGGCAATAACTGTTCGTCTTGAATATTTTCGTCATCAGTGCCCTCCATATAAACTTTCAAGAAACCGTCGAATTTAACGACCTCACCCGTTGCAGAAAATGTTGCACCGTTTTTTTCGGATTCGATATTAACATTAGTTCTCTCCAAAACGGCATCCGACATTTGAGAAGCCAAAGTTCGTTTCAAAATTATTTCGTAAAGTCTTTGTTCGTCCCATTTTTGACTTACAACTTGTTTCAGCGAAGTCGGACGGATAGCCTCGTGAGCCTCTTGAGCTCCTTTGGATTTGGTTTTGTACTGACGGGGTTTGGAATATTTTTCGCCGTATTGTTTAGTAACGAAATCTTTACAGTTGTTAATGCAAACATCACTAAGATTAACACTATCGGTACGCATATAGGTTATAAAACCTGACTCGTAAAGATTTTGAGCCAAAGTCATGGTTTGACTTACCGAAAAACCGAGTTTACGGCTTGCCTCCTGCTGAAGTGTTGAAGTTGTAAAAGGCGGTGCAGGAGTACGTTTTGCAGGTTTTGTTTCGATATTTTTGATTTTGAAAGTACTGCCGGAACAACCCTCAAGAAGTTGTTTTGCAGAATTTTCATCGGGAAGTTTTTCTGTGTATTCTGCTCTAAAAACAGAATTGTTAATACCGGGAACGCAAAATTTTGCAACAGCTTTGTAATAGTCAGAAACGGAGAAATTCATGATTTCTCTTTCTCTTTCAACCACAAGTCTTACGGCAACAGACTGAACCCTGCCGGCACTGAGGTTACTTTTAACTTTCTTCCAAAGCACTTCGCTAAGTTCAAAACCGACAAGACGGTCAAGAATACGCCTTGCCTGTTGAGCATTAACGAGATTCAAATCTATGGTACGCGGATTTTTTACAGCCTCGTCGATTGCTTTTTTGGTAATTTCGTGAAAAACAATACGTTTGGTTGTTTCAACAGGCAGTTTCAACGTAACGGCAAGATGCCATGCGATTGCCTCTCCTTCACGGTCCTCATCGGATGCGAGCCAAACGGTCTGAGCCGCTTTAACATCTTTTTTCAACTCGCTTACTACTTTTTTCTTTTCCGCATCCACCTCGTATGTGGGCTGAAAACCGTTTTCTATGTCAATACCGTAATTTTTCTTAGCCAAATCCCTAATATGTCCGAAACTTGGCTTTACAATATAGTCCTCACCTAATAATCGGCCGATCGTTTTGGCTTTGGCCGGAGACTCCACAATCACTAAGTTCTTTGCCATTTGTAACCTTGTTAGTTTTTAATTAACGGGAAACCCCGTCTAATAATTCAAGGTGCAAAGTAAACAAATTTTATGCGCACGGACAAATTTTTTTTTCACGGGGAGTTTTTTTTCCCTCCCCGTAAAGAAAACTAACCTTTCAGACCGCCTGTAATAGCGATAGTCTCGCCCGTGATGTAAGCCGCCTCATCAGATGCCAAAAATGCAACTAGCGATGCAACCTCTTCCGGCTCTCCGAAACGTCCTAAAGCGATACCTTTTTTGAGTTCTTCTTCATTAAGAGCGTTTGTCATATCGGTTTTAATGAAACCCGGAGCTACGGCATTAACAGTGATATTTTTGCCGCCGACCTCTTTTGAAAGGGCTTTTGTAGCAGCTATGATTGCGCCTTTTGCTGCCGAATAATTACACTGACCGGGAAGTCCGATTAAACCCGAAACCGATGCCATATTGATTACACGACCGTGTTTTTTGCGAATCATTTTTTTGATTACAACCCTTGTAACGTTGAAAAAACCGTCCAAAGAGGTGCTTAAAACTTTGTGCCAAGCCTCAGGCTCCATCATCGGCAACAAAGAGTCAGCTGTAACGCCTGCATTATTGACCAAAACATCAATATAAGCATCTTTGTTGTCAGATTGCCATTTTTCGATAGCAGAAGTTGTTTCTTCCAAATCTGCAACGTTAAATTTTATAATTTCGCCTTCTGTGCCGGCATTTTTTGTCATTTCAAGAGTTTCCAAGGCTTTAGCCTCGTTAGAAACGTAGTTAATTAAAACATGATAGCCTAAAGAGGCAAGTTTTACGCAGACAGCACGACCCATGCCGCGACTTCCGCCCGTTACTAATGCATATTTCATTTAAAATATTTTTTTAATAATAATACAAATCTTCTTCTTTGGTATTCAAGAACTTACGAACAGCCATAAAAGTTGAAACAACCGTTATAAAAATGCCCGCAACGCACATTGTTATAAGTGTCGGATAAAAAGCCGAAATCATAAAAACACCGTGCAAAATATTCTCTAAAAATCTGATAGTCAGCGTCAAACCTATTACTGACAAGAAAACCGCAACAATTGATTGCAACAACGCCTTTTGTATATACGGTTTTGAAATCCGCCAGAAGGAAGCACCGATAAGTTTTGCCGTCCTAATGTCGAATCTATCGCCCGAAAGTTTTAAACGGGCTGTATTGTTAATAAGTATAACAGTGATTATCAACAATATAAGTGTTAAAACCAAAACTATTGAGGCAATTTTTGTAATCACCGTTGTAGCATTGTTCCAAATATCCTTAGGATAATAAACCTCATCAACAGCAGGATATTTTTTTAATTCCTTTTCTATGGATTTAATACTATCCATATTAGTATAAGTGTCAGTTAAATTGACTTCGATTTGCGAAAACAACGGATTTTTATTATCCAAAATTTCGCAAAAATCCTCGCCTAACTCTTTTTTAAGTTCCTCGGCAGCAGCATCTTTTGAAATATATTTCGTTTCTCTGACAAAATCTGAAGCGTCAAGAGTTTTACGAAAATTTTCGATTTCGCCGAGCTGACGTTTATCATTAAGGGTAATTGTCATTTTAATATTAGAACGGAACATATCCGTAATATGCTGAGTATTAAAAAGCAGCATTAAAAACAACCCCGCCATATACAAAACCAACGAAATGCAAAGCGTACTTGTCCAATAAGACATTATTAATTTTCGCTTATAATAGCTATTGGTTTTAAGTTTCTGATTTTCTTTAGTTTCCATTGTACGTAAATAAATATTTTTCAAAACGCAAATTTATATATTTTTTTTCGGAAAAATTCATACCTTTGCAAAAATTATTTTTACCATGAAAACTGCATTAATCACGGGAGTAACCGGACAGGACGGCGCGTACTTAGCCGAATTTTTAATAAAAAAAGGTTATATAGTTCACGGCGTTAAAAGACGTTCATCGCTTTTCAACACCGACAGAATCGACCACCTTTATCAAGACCCGCACGAAGAAAACAGAACGTTTCAACTTCATTACGGCGATTTGACCGACTCAACGAACTTAATCCGTATCGTTCAGGAAGTTCAGCCGGACGAGATTTACAACCTCGCGGCAATGAGCCATGTTGCGGTAAGTTTTGACACGCCCGAATACACGGCAAACGCTGACGGTTTGGGAACGTTAAGACTTTTGGAGGCGATAAGAATCCTCGGCTTGGAGAAAAAAACGAAGATTTATCAGGCTTCAACGTCGGAACTTTTTGGAAAAGTTCAGGCAGTGCCGCAAAACGAAAAAACGCCGTTTTATCCGCGCAGTCCGTATGCAGCGGCAAAACTCTACGCTTATTGGATAATGGTCAATTACAGAGAGGCTTACGGCATTTTTGCTTCAAACGGAATCCTCTTCAACCATGAATCCCCGATTCGCGGTGAAACATTCGTAACCCGCAAAATCACCCGCGCAGCCGCAAAAATCGCCCTCGGAATGCAGAAATGTCTTTACCTTGGCAATCTCTCCTCAAAACGCGACTGGGGACACGCAAAAGATTACGTCAAAGCAATGTGGATGATTCTTCAACACACTGAGCCTGACGATTTTGTGATTTCAACCGGCGTAACGACAACAGTCAGGGATTTTGTTAAAATGGCGTTTCAAGAAACGGGCGTAACGCTTGAATTTCAAGGCGAAGGCGTTAACGAAACTGGTGTCGTAGCCGCAGTTTCAGACGACACAAAATTCCGCGACATCAAACAGCACGTCAAAAAAGGCGATGTCTTAGTAAAAGTAGATCCGGCGTATTTCCGTCCGACCGAAGTGGATTTATTAATCGGCGACTCCACAAAAGCACGCACAGTGCTCGGTTGGAAACCCGAATACGACCTTCAAAAACTCGCCGCCGAAATGGTTCAGTCTGACCTCAAAATCATGAAGAAAGACAGATATTTGGCAGAAGGCGGGTTTAAGATTTTAAATTATTTTGAATAGATTTTGTTCCCTTTTAAAAAAGGGAACCGGAAAATTTTTATATTCGCGCTTCGCGCGGAGTGGCGGACGTAACTCATACATAACTAACTCCGCGCGAAGCGCGCTCTTAAAAGTTTTTCGCTTCCTTTTTTTAAAAAGGAAGAAAAAAACAAAAAAAATGAACAAAGACAGTAAAATATATGTAGCCGGCAACCGTGGGTTGGTTGGCAGTGCGATATGCAGGGCGTTAAAAAGGAGAGGTTATGAGAACCTTGTTTTTACGCCTCACGCGCAGTATGATTTGATTGATACAAAGACGGTTGAGGACTTTTTTGAAAAGGAAAGACCTGAGTATGTTTTTCAGTCGGCGGCACACGTCGGCGGAATAATTGCGAACTTGACGTACAGAGCGGATTTTATTTATCAGAACTTGATGATTGAGGCTAACATCATCAATTCAGCGTATAAATTCGGCGCAAAAAAACTGTTGTTTTTGGGTTCGAGTTGCATTTATCCGAAAAATCCGCCTCAGCCGATGACAGAAGACGTTTTGTTAACCTCTGATTTAGAGTACACTAACGAGCCGTATGCGATTTCAAAAATTGCGGGCATAAAGTTGTGTGAAAGTTACAATTTGCAGTACGGGACGAATTTTATTTCTGTCATGCCGACAAATCTTTACGGTCCTAACGACAATTACAACTTGGAAACTTCGCACGTTTTACCGGCGATGATTAGAAAATTTCACTTGGCTAAATGCTTGGGAAACAAGGATTTTGACGGCATCAAAAAAGACTTGAACCGCCGTCCGATAGAAAAAATTTCGGGCGAAAATTCTTTGGAGGAGCAACTTTCGGTTTTGAAAAAGTACGGAATTTTCGGCGAAGGAGCAACTGCAACGGTTGAACTTTGGGGCGACGGCAGTCCGAGAAGAGAATTTTTACATTCTGACGATTTGGGCGATGCGTGTGTCTTTTTGATGGAACACGTTGACTTTTCGGACATTTTGAAGAATCAGTTCAACATAACGGATTTTTCAACGCCGTACACAAAATCGGAAGTCAAGAACACCCACATCAACATCGGCACTGGCAAAGATCTTTTAATCAAAGAGTTGGCGGAAATGGTAAAAAATACTGTCGGCTTTAACGGCAAGATTATTTGGAACTCTGACAAACCAAACGGCACTCCGCAAAAATTATTAAACGTTTCAAAACTTGAAAGTCTCGGTTTTAAATACAAAATCGAACTTCAAGACGGAGTTAAAATGAGTTACCGCAACTATTTGGAAGAGTAGCGGTAACTGTAAAAATAAATTATTATTAAGAGGTTGTCTAAAAAGGTTCATTGGAGCGCAGGCATCCTTGCCTGCAAATACTTGTAAGGCGGACAGGGAAGACGCACTCAACTTTTTAGACAATCCTTTTGCCACCTCGCAAAACAATCAGAAAAATTGCCGCAAATACCGCACCGATACATACAAACACGATTCCGAGAGTCTTCAAAGCATTGTCGCCGGAAATATACCACTGCGTAGAATCCGAAGGATTGATAAAAATAACCAAATGCTCGCCTTCGGAATATTTTGGCGGATACGATGACACACTGCTTGTATCCCGATAAGTTTTGCCTTTGTAAACAAACTCAATAACAGGAGCTGTTGCGCCTCTGTCCTCACCGCTGCGCTCGGTAACACGTCCGTTAACCCTCGTGGTACTTTCGTGCTGATGACGTCTTATGTAATTTTCAACCACCACGCCGTCAATGCGGTCGGTGCAGTTTTTTTCAAGCGTGGTTTGCTGATAAATAAAGTACAGTCCGAGAGTCAAAAACGTCAGAGAGAATACGGCAATAAGCGTTTTGACCAATACGGACGAAGATTTATTATTGTGATTCATAACAGTTTACATTTTTCGCAAATATAATCTGATTCGTTTAAATTTCAAAAATTTTATCTTTACTTTTGGAACTTTTCTTTCAAGTATGCATTGATTTTTTCCAACAAGTTTTTAGTTTTTTCAGGATCGTAAGCAGGTTTTGCGGCTGGCGGTTTTTCTGTCTGCACAGTATTGAAATCAACAGGCGGAAGATAACCGCTTTTAACGTGTACTAATACGGCGGTGAAATTGTCAGACGTTTTTTGGTTGCAGTAAGAAAAAAGTTTTTGTTTTTTCTCCTCGTCGGAAATTTTCATAGCCAAAACACTGCACAAAACCTCAACCGTTATATTTTCCAAAACGCCGTCAGAACATAAGAAAAAATAATCGCCTTCGATAACGCTGCAACTGTCATAATCGGGCATATCAGGATCGGAATTGGCTGTCATACATTTGGTTATGATATTTCTCTGAGGGTGAGTTCTGGCTTGTTCCTTGGTGATTTCACCTTTGTCAACAAGTTGCTGAACAAGTGAATGGTCTTTGGTTTCTAAGACCGTCGCCGTTTTGCAGTAATTTGGCATATAATATTTCGGACGGATTTGATAAACCCTGCTGTCGCCGGTATGAGCCACCAAAGCACCGTTGTCGCCGAAATATACGCAAGTCATAGTCG
Source organism: Bacteroidales bacterium (assembly GCA_017412115.1). Lineage (GTDB taxonomy): Bacteria > Bacteroidota > Bacteroidia > Bacteroidales > UBA3824 > UBA3824. The sequence continues at coordinate 27,220 of JAFPYR010000035.1, forward strand.
TAGCCATATTTTTAAACGATGTCGGGTCAGGATCTTTTCTATCAAGTTCGCTGTACGCAAACATAACGGCTTTGTCAAAATATTCTTTCGTAACAATATAATTTTCAGGCGGTTGATTATCAAAATATACAGCAAGCGCATTGCAAACGGTTTTAGAGGCGAGGTCGCCGTGCTGGTGTCCGCCCAAACCGTCGCATACAATAAAGTAACGTCCGCTTTCAGAGATTTTGTAAGAGTCTTCCTGATACTCTCTGCGACCCTGTCCCTGAAAAAACTGCGGTGTTTCTATGGTGATTTTCATAAGGCTTATTTGTTTAAAAAACAACAAAGCAAAGATAATGATTTTTCAAAAATTTTGTTTAATTTTACAGTAGTTTTTAATAAAGAAAAATTATGAGTTCTTTTTGTCTAATATACCCCACGCCTGAAAACCTTGACGACATCATTTTGACTTCTGACGGCGAAGTTTTGACGGGTTTACGTTTTATAAAGCAATATAAAGAAAGTTTTGAACAAAAAAGTTTGCCGATATTTCAAGAGGTTTGTCGGTGGTTGGACGTTTATTTTTCGGGGCGCGAGCCTGATTTTACGCCAAAGTTCAGGATTGAAAACTCTACGCCCTTCCGCAGGGAAGTTTTGGAAATCTTGGTTTCAATACCTTTCGGCAAAACTATGACTTACGGCGAAATTGCCGCTCAAATCGCTAAAAACCACGGTATTGAAAAAATGTCGGCACAAGCCGTCGGCGGTGCGGTCGGAAAAAATCCAATCGGCATAATCATTCCGTGCCACCGGGTTTTAGGTTCAGGCAAAAGCCTGACGGGTTACAGCGGCGGAATCAAAAACAAAATCGGGCTGTTAAAGGTTGAAAAAATTGAGTTTTTAGAGGAGTGATTATCCTTTCTCAATCTTGCACTCGTGTGTCTTGCTCTCTTTGTCATAATTGATGCCGACGAGAAGGACATTTCCTGTGTATTCGAGCAACTTGCCGGCGTAACGCTTTTCGTGAATCTGACGGATGGCAGAATCGGCATCCTTGTCGAACTTCAACTCCAAAACAATCGCAGGACTGTCGATATGTCGGCGCGGAATCAAAACAAGGTCGGCAAAACCCTTGCCCGTAGCCAGTTCGCGGTGAATGATATAATCGTTTTTGGCGGCAATAAAAGCAATAAACAGCACACACGCCAATGAATTTTCATTGTTGTAAGAGAGAATGGAAGTGTTGTCGTCGTGGGCTTTGTCGATGGCACGGGCAACAGCGGTTTCGTCGCAGTCGATGACGGCATCCAACAGATTTTCAGAGTTTTGGATAACCTCTACAATGTTAGTCCAATCGGTATTTTCCACTGCGTTGCGCATCTCTTCCCAAACCTCAAAATTGGGTATTCCACAAGTGCGATCTTCGTAATAATAACACAAATATCCCAAATGAATCAACACTGTAAGCGCATCATCCTTGCTGCGGATTATCGACATATCGTTTTGAAACTTAGTGGTGTTCACCTTAACGCGAGAACCCGAAAGCATTTTCAAAATATCATCTTTCAAGCCTTCAAAATTCATTTGGATATATGAAGAAACCGAATCGTATGCACCTGTTTTGCCCCAATTGTTAGCGCAAACTTGCTGTCGCATAGCGGTCATCACGCTGTTGGGGTTAAACATTGATTTTTGTTTGCCAATAATATATCCGTCGTACCAACGCTCAACCTCGGCAAAATCCATATCGTTTTTTTCGCATAGTTTGGAAACTTCGTCTTTTGTAAATCCGAAATAAGGTGCAAATTCACCCGGCACTATCATCGAATATTCAATAAAATTGTTCAAAGCCGATTCGGTTTTGTATTTTTTGATAGGCAGAATTCCCGTCATATAAACGCCAGCAAACACATCAGCGGCGTTGACACTCTTGAACATTCTACGAAGCCAAGTAACGTAACGATCCATTGCCTCGCTACCCGCCTTAAATTCGCGGCAGATGGCGTCCCATTCGTCAATTATCAGCACAAACCTGTCGCCGGTAGCGTCGTGAACACGCACAAGGCAGTTCATAAGGTCGTCGGAGTCAGAGACTTTAACATCGGGATTCTTTGAGAGAAGTTCGTTTTTAATTTCGCTGTCAATATGCCCGATAATATTCGGCTCGTCTTTAAACCTCGGCGTAAAGTTGCTCATATCAATAAAAATCACCGAATATTTGTTGAGATGAGCCTCAAAAGTAGGGTCGTTGGCAATTTCTAAATCCGCAAACAATGGGCGAGAATCGCACGACTTGTCGTAATATGCGCTGAGCATAGCCGCAGCCATAGATTTTCCAAACCTGCGGCATCGGCTTACGCAAGTGAATTTGTATATCGTGTCGAGCGTCCTATTAACAACGCCAATCAGTCCCGACTTGTCCACATATTCGCTGTTTCTGGCGGTGCGGAAGCCATTGTTGCCTATATTGATGTAGAGTCCCATAATAATTTCATCTTTGTGTCTGCAAAGATAATAATATTATTTGGTAATACAATCATAAATAGAGGAATAAATAGGCAAATTGACTAAAATGCGAAAATATAAAATCTCAACCATTAGATACCATCGAATGAGGTGTACGGATTTTTGATTTGCAGTTTTTGAGGCTGCGACGGTATCGAAATTCCAAAATTGCCGATGTTCTTAATCGCCGACAGCGGAATATGATTTTTAACAAGGATTTCTGCCTGATAATAAGGCTGTTCGTCGGGCGGAAGGTCAAAATATTTGTCACTAAAAGCGGTGTCGAAATGTATCTTTTTGAAATCCGACAGAGAGCCGCCGATGTTTGCGCCGTTTTTCACAGCGTTTCGGTCGGCAAATTTGGTGTCACGCCAACAAATCACTTCGGGGTCAATTTCGAGGATAACGGGGTTTGAAATCCTGCCGTCGTTCATCGCCACGTACATCATAGGATGTTTTTGGGTGAAACTTACGCGGACATAGTTTTGGAGGTTGTCGCGAGAATCCAAACTCCGCGAAACATCGCTTCCGCCGGGCTTAGGAATGTCGATTCCCTTTGCCTGACAATCTGCCCACGAATAAAGTCCGCCGTGCTTGATGATAGATTCAAGATTGTCGAAATCGGTAAAATGATACAACTTATTGATATTGTGGTGGTTGGAGAGCGTCTTATTATATTTTTTTGTTTTAGTATAAAAAATGTTGTTGGTTTGATTATTATTTTTAGTAACTTTGCGGCATTATGGCAAACACGGTAGAAAAATATATAACAGAAACCAGCGAGCGTATTAACCACGTCCGCAATTATGTGCGAACAAAGGTTGACGAGTTGAGGCTTTTTCCAATAACAAATCCTTCCAATATTTCGCACAATATGAATTGGAAGAACAAACAATTTGCATATCCCGAAAGGACGGTAAGAGTTGCGACAATGTTCAGTGGAATTGGCGCAGTAGAACACGCCTTTCAACGTCTGAAACTAAAACACAAAATCGTTTTTGCAGGGGATATTGACGATAAATGCAAACAAAGTTATTTCGCTAATTATCAAATCAATCCCGAAGATTGGTTTGATGATGCGAGAACATTTGATGCAACCAAGTACAACGGCAAAGTAGATTTGTTGGTTGGAGGTGCACCGTGTCAGGCATTTTCGATGGTCGGACGGAGATTGGGCTTTGAGGATGCAAGGGGAACCTTGTTTTATGAGTTTGCAAGAGTCATCAAAGAAACACAACCGAAAGTGTTCATTTTTGAGAATGTCAAGGGATTAATCAGCCACGACAAAGGACGTACTTGGCAAGTTATCTACGACATATTTAAAGAGTTGGGCTATCAAGTATATTATAGGGTACTCAACAGCAAAGATTACGGAATACCACAGCACCGAGAGCGATTATTTTGCATAGGATTTAAGAATCCAACGTCATTTGACTATCCTGCACCAATTCCATTGGAGTACCGTATGTACGATTTTCTTGAAGATTTCGTTGACACAAAATATTTCTTACGGGAAAAAGGCGTGAAATTTGTTACAAGCCATAAAAATCACATCAAGTGCTATACGCAAATTAATGGTGATATTGCGTTGTGCCAAAAACGAAATCAACAATTCAACTGGCACGGCGATTTTATATATCATCCATTAAATGTTGAAGAAGACATCGAAGATGACTATGATGAATTTATCTTTGATGTCAAGGATGTTGAAGAAAAGTATTATCTTTCGGAAAAAGTTGCCAAGTATGTTTTGTGTCCAGGGACAAAAAACTTTAAAACTCGCATAGAAACAGACTTAGACGTTGCTCGACCTTTGTTACAGTCGATGCACAAAATGCACAGGGCGGGGGTTGACAATTACGTCACGCACAAAGGGAGAATACGGAAACTCACACCAAGGGAATGTCATAGGCTGATGGGCTTCAAAGATTCTTATAAAATTGTTGTGTCAGATACTGCGGCTTATCAGCAAGCGGGAAATTCGATAGTAGTTGATGTGCTAATTGCACTTTTGAAACAAATGGATATAACACAATACGGAGAACTATGAATATAGCGAACAAAGAATTTGAATTTGTTGACGTGTTCAAAAATTCTATTGCCGTTGCCGATAGTTGGGTGAAAAATTCCAACAAGACTGGCAGCGGAAATGGAGAGGCTAAATTGTACATAGCCAACAAGGATAAAATGCACGAATTTTATGGAGGAAGTGGTTTTTCAGTACACTGTTTCATAACAAAGGAAGATCTTTTGAAGTATATGAACGCAACAAAACCAGAGTACCAACGCCCGTCGCAAAATTATCGCGGCAAAGACATTATGCAAGACTTGTGGAAGTCGCGTTTGAACAAAATTAATTCACTCCCCGAAATCATCGAATTCAATATTGATGACCAAAAGCAAATTGAAGGCGTTCGAGGCTATGTCAATTCTGATGATTCAGCATACCAACTTATCCGCGAAATTGCGTTGCCATACATAAGTTATATTTCCACTATGCACTTAAAAGACGGCAATTCAGACATATATTATTGGAAACTGTTCGCAGATTTTGCTGAAATGGAGCGTAGAAAAAACTATGTCATCAATTATGGCAAAAAGGGCGAAGAAATAATTATCCCTAAAAACGAAATTCAAGAAACTCCTAAAACGAAAGAATATCGTTATGCACGTGAAGGTCAAGGTAAATACCGAGACGCATTGTTGAAAGAATGTCCTATGTGTCCGATAACGCAAATCACAGCACCTGAATTGCTGATTGCAAGCCATATAAAGCCGTGGGCGGTTTGCGATGACAATGAAAAAATTGACCCCAAAAACGGTTTTATATTATCTCCGTTATATGACAAACTTTTTGACCGTGGCTTTATTACATTTACAATCGACAGACGCGTGAAAATTACGAATTGGCTTTCTGAGTATGACAAAAAACGCATTGGAATAATAGACAATCAACAAATTGCTATCTTGCCGATTGATGACGAAAGAGCAAAATATTTGGAGTATCACAATTCAGTAGTATTTAGAAATTAGAATTGCCTTGTCATATTTGGGCTTTCCAAGTTATGAATAAGTGTTGTCGAACGGGGAACTCGGTGTCGTCGGTGCCGGTATCGACAAATAGTTCGTTTTCAAGATATTGAATTTTAGTGAGATACTCCGACTCAACGTATTGCAGTTCGTCGGCGATAAGGCGGTAACTTTCGTTTCTGCCCTCTTGGTCGCGGGTAAAGCATTTGAGGGCGTAAATCTTGCCGTCGTTTTGGTCTTGCATTTTAAAGACCACCGCAAAATTACCGCTACTCATCACGGGGTTGCCGTCCGCCCCCAAAACCGGTCGGAGCGTAGTCATAGTGGCGAAATAATCTTCGGGAGATTGCTCCGCCAACTTGATTGCCTCAGTATATTGTCCAACAGAAGGATATATCATAGTTTGGTGATTGATTACACTAATACCCAAATTTACGAAAAAAAACTGAATTATCAAAAATATTCTTTATCTTTGTGCAAAATTGATAGAGTTGCCATTATGGAAAAATTTTTTAACACGGCAGGACCCAACCAACCCGACATACAATATACACTTAATCCGCTAAAACGCATCAACTTACCGGAGATTGAATCGTTTATTGCCCAAAGAAAATACTTTGTGCTTCACGCTCCGAGGCAGACGGGCAAGACTTCTATGCTCCTTGCTTTAAGGGACTATCTCAACGCAAGCGGCAAATATTTTTGCGTCTATGCCAATATCGAAGGCGGACAATCTGACAGAAATGATGTAGAGGGCGTGATTGCCAATACCTGCATTACCATTGCACGCAGGATTGACAATATGTTGGGCGGGTATGAATTATCCAAACTCTATGAAGAACAATTCAAACAAATCAACAAAAGTAGCCGTCTTACCACGTTTTTAGGTTTTCTGTCGCAAAAATTCGACAAGCCTTTCATCCTGTTTCTTGATGAGATTGACGCATTGGTTGGCGATTCGTTGGTGTCGGTGCTGCGACAATTGAGGGCAGGGTACGACCAACGTCCCGCGATGTTTCCACAATCGGTGATACTATGCGGCGTAAGAGACGTAAGAGATTATAGGATAACACTTTCCAATCAAGAAATCATTACCGGCGGCTCGGCTTTTAATATCAAAGCAAAGTCGTTGAGAATGGGCAACTTTACCAAAGATGAAATCCACGAACTCTATATGCAGCACACCGAGGCTACGGGACAAGAGTTTGACGAGGCGTGTTTCCCGATGGTTTGGAATGCGACGGAAGGTCAACCGTGGCTCGTCAATGCCCTTGCATACGAGGTAACATACGAGATGGCAGAAAACCGCGACCGCAGCATAAAAATCATTCCTGAAATGATTTACAAGGCTCAGGAACAGATTATTTACCGTCGCGACACCCACATCGACGCCCTTATCGACAAACTTAAAGAGCCGCGTGTTAGGAGGATTATCCAACCG
>JAFPYR010000036.1 GCA_017412115.1 Bacteroidales bacterium
GCCGTATGCCGCAGCAACATACGAACCGAAGAACGTATTGTTTGGCCATTCATGAACGGCTCTTTTAGGACCGCTATGCCAACAACAAATGCCCGCAGGGTGAATTTCTAACGGATTAAGACCTTCAACGGAAAAACCCTCCGAGGTTACTTCACCTTCCGAAATCTTAACTTTTCCGCCTTTGCCTTCTTCTACTTCAACGGTTATCGGCGCAACCATCGCTTGTCTTGAAAATTCGTTCAAGCCGTTCTGACGGTGATAAAATACCCACCATTTGCCGTTAATTTCACAGATTGAACCGTGTGTGTTACCGTCAGGCGTTCCCGAAGCGAAAACTTTGCCGTCAGGGTCTTTTTCACGGGCTCTGCCGTCGATAATCGTTCCGCCGTAGGTCCACGGTCCGAGAGGACTGTCGCCGTAAGCATACGCCAAAGTGTAGTTTGAAGTCGGTAATTCAAACTCGCCGTCCTTGGTAAAACGGCTGTAAATAAACACGTATTTATCTTTGATTTTGCGGATTGACGAGGCTTCAAAAAAACGGAACTCATTGTCGTCCTTGTCCTGAAAACCGCCAATCATTCTTTCGATGATTTTTGTGCCGGGTTTAACGGTTGCCATCGTTGCGGGGTCAAGTTCGGCAACGTGCGATGTGCCGAATCCCCAATAGCCGTACACCTTGCCGTCGTCGTCAACGAATACCGCCGGGTCGAATTTCAATACGCCGTCCGTGGTGTCGGGGTTTGCCTTGTCCCAGTTGATTACCTCAAACGGGCCGTCGGGACGGTTGCTCTTGGCTACCATACCGTTTCTGCCGCCGACTTGATTGTTAGGGTAGAGGTAGTAAGTTTTTTTCCCGTCTTTTTCAACCATAGTAACATCCGGTGCAAAAAGTACGTCGGCTTCTTTTTGTACCTCGCCTTTACCGTTTTTGTCAACTTTGAAAATTACGCCGTCGTAACGCCATTTTGTAAGGTCATCAACCGGTGCTGACCAAACTACTTGGTCTCGTCCGCAATAATTTTTGATTTCGATGTCGTGAGACCCGTAAACGTAAACACGCTTTTTACCCGGATTGTCGGGGTCGTCAAAAACGTAAGGTTCACCGTCAGGAATGTGATCCCAAAGCGGCAGGTAAGGATTGCCTATTGTCGTCAAGACGGTCTGAGTGTTGCCCTCAGGGGCGGTTTCGGTCGTACACGCTCCCAAAAGCGTAAGTGAGCCGAGTAACAGTAAAATTTTTTTGCTTTTCATAAAAATTAGAAATTAAATTTTTTTATTTCAAGTTGCAAATATAACATTTTTTTGTTGCATGCGAAGTTTTTTTATTCATAATAAAAACTCAAAATTGTATTATTTAAGAACATAATCAGAAAATAATTTGATGTCAATCCAAAAATTAATTGAAAAAAACAAAAAAAACACTTAAATTTGCAGCCGTAAAAAAAATATTCACTATGAAAAAAATTTTTTTATTAACGCTGTTAGTTTTTGTTGTTTTTTCAACAAAGGCACAAAAGAAATCACAAAACGCTATGATATTATTAGAAACATCTTTGGGTAACATTAAAATCGAACTTTTTAATGACACCCCCGTCCACAGGGACAATTTTATGAAATTAGTTAACGAAGGCTTTTATGACGGCATTTTGTTTCACCGTGTTATTAAAGGCTTTATGATTCAGACCGGCGACCCCGAAAGCAAAACCGCCGAAGCGGGCGCAAGATTAGGTTCAGGCGGACCGGGCTACACACTTCCCGCCGAAATCGTTCCCACTCATTATCACAAACGCGGCGCAGTAGCAGCAGCAAGAACCGACGACCAAGGTAATCCCATGCGCAGAAGTTCTGGCTCGCAGTTTTATATCGTTGATGGACAGAAAACTCCCGCTTCAACATTAAAACAATATTCCCGTTACGGTTTTGAATTTTCAGACCAGCAGTTGAAAGATTACGAAGAAGTAGGCGGCGCACCGACTTTGGACGCTCAATACACGGTTTTCGGACAAGTTGTTGAAGGAATGGACGTTGTTGATAAAATCGCAACCGTAGAAAAAGACGGAGCAGACCGCCCAGTTGAAGACGTTAAAATTATCAAGGCATCGGTTGTAAAATAACACGAAAACTTTTTTTAGCGTTGTTTAAAAAAATAGTAGAAAAATGTTAGAAAAAATAAAAGATTTGATAGCGGAGGTAGAAAAAATCTCCGTCGATACAAAAGAAAAAGCAGAAGAACTCCGCTTAAAATACCTTTCTAAAAAAGGCGTTTTAAACGAGATTTTTGCCGAGTTCAAAAAGGTTAAACCGGAAGAGAAAAAAGAATACGGTCAAAAAATCAACTCGCTAAAAACATTGGTTGAAAGTAAGATAGCCGCTGCTCAGGAGGCTTTGGAAGAACAACTTTCAAAACCTAACGACTTGGACATCACGCTTCCCGGTCCTAACTACAACCTCGGTTCGCATCACCCGATTACGATGGTTAAAAACGAGATTATTGAAATTTTTTCAAGACTTGGTTTTACCGTTGCTGAGGGTCAGGAAATAGAAGACGATTATCATAACTTTACGGCATTAAACTTTCCGCCCGAACACCCCGCACGCGATATGCAGGATACGTTTTTTATTGAAACAAATCCTGACATTCTTCTTCGTACGCATACTTCGGGAGGTCAGGTTAGAGTTATGGAAAAACAAAAGCCGCCTATTAGGGTTTTAGTTCCCGGACGTGTTTTCAGAAACGAAGCAGTTTCGGCACGTTCACACTGTATTTTCCACCAAATCGAAGGTCTTTACATTGATAAAAACGTTTCATTCGCAGATTTGAAACAGACGTTAATGTATTTTGCCAAAGAATTTTACGGCGAAAAAACCGAAATTCGTTTGCGTCCGAGTTACTTCCCCTTCACCGAACCAAGTGCTGAAATGGACGTTTCCTGCTCAATCTGCGGCGGCAAAGGCTGCGGAATCTGCAAAAACAGCGGCTGGCTCGAAGTCTTGGGCTGCGGAATGGTTCACCCTAACGTTCTCAAAAACTGCGGCATAGACCCTAACGAATACTCAGGTTTCGCTTTCGGTATGGGTATCGAACGTACCGCAATGCTCCGCTACGGCGTTACCGATATTCGCATGTTTTTTGAGAATGATATGAAATTTTTATCAAGATTTAAATATTGAGTTCTTTGTTCCCTTTTAAAAAAGGGAACCGGAAAACTTTTATATTCGGCTCACTGCGTTCGCCGGAGTAAGTTATGTAAGGGTTATGTATGCCACTCCGCGCGAAGCGCGAATATAAAAGTTTTTTGGTTCTTTTTTTCAAAAAAGAACGAGAAAAAAAATAAAAAAAATGAGTTTTATTGACGATTTGAAATGGCGCGGTATGATTCATGACATCATGCCGGGTACGGAAGAGCAGTTAGCGAAAGAGATGACGACGGCGTATGTTGGTATTGACCCGACGGCGGATTCTCTTCATATAGGGCATTTGGTTTCGATAATGATATTGAAACATTTTCAAATGGCTGGGCACAAACCTATTGCGTTGGTAGGTGGTGCAACGGGAATGGTCGGCGACCCGTCAGGAAAATCTGCCGAGCGCAACCTCTTGGACGAAAAGACACTGAACCACAATAAAGAATGTATTAAAGCGCAGTTAGCAAAGTTTTTGGATTTTGAAAGCGATGCGCCTAACAAGGCTGAATTAGTGGACAATTACGATTGGATGAAAGATTTTTCGTTCATTAATTTTATTCGCGACATTGGTAAGCATATCACCGTTAATTATATGATGGCGAAAGATTCTGTTAAAAAGCGTTTTGCGAGTGATTCTCGTGAGGGAATGAGTTTTACGGAGTTTTCGTATCAGTTGATGCAGGGTTATGACTTCTATTATTTGAGAAAACATAAAAACTGCAAACTTCAAATGGGCGGTGCTGACCAATGGGGCAATATTACGACAGGTATGGAGTTAATCCGCAGAATTGACGGTCCTGAGGCTGAGGCTTTTGGTCTTACTTGTCCGCTTATAAAAAAGGCTGACGGCACAAAGTTTGGAAAAACGGAAAAAGGTAACGTTTGGCTTGACGAAAAACTTACTTCTCCGTATGAGTTTTATCAGTTTTGGATTAACACCTCTGACGAAGATGCCGAAAGGTACATCAAAATTTACACGTTGCTGTCAAAAGACGAAATTGAAGCGTTGATTGCAAAACATAAAGAAAATCCGTCTTTGAGGGTTCTTCAATCGGAATTAGCAAAGAGAATCACGATAATGGTTCACGGCGAAGAGGCTTATAATACGGCTGTTTCGGCATCGCAAATACTTTTTGGCAAGGGAACGAAAGAGCAATTGACAGCCCTTGACGAGAAAACGTTTTTGTCAGTTTTTGCGGGCGTTCCGCAGTTTACTATTTCAAAAGAGGAGTTAAAAAGCGGTATCGGCGTTTTGGACTTGTTAGCGGAAAAGTCAAAATGTTTTGCTTCAAAAGGTGAAGTTCGCAGAACGATAAAAGAAAACGGACTTTCAATCAATCAGGAGAAAGTTTCAGATGCAGAACTTGTCGTAAACGATGCTTTCCTCTTGGACGAAAAATACGTTTTAGTTAAGAAAGGAAAAAAGAATTGGTTTATTTTGAAGGCAGAATAAAAAAATATTCTTTTAACAAAAAAACGGCTATCGAAAACACTTTCGGTAGCCGTTTTTTCGTTAAATAAAAAAAATCGCTATTTTTGCACAAAACAAATTAAAAATTGTAAATACGAATTATAAACTAAATTTATAAAAAAATGAGAAAGATAGTTTTACTATTAAGTACAGTATTATTGTTTTCATGTTCTATTCTTGATGATGACGGAGAGGATCAAGAAAACAAAACAGAAGATAATAAAACCGATGATAACAAAACGGAAGATAATGATAATAAAACTGATGACAACAAAACCGATGATAACAAAATCGAGAACAAAGAAGTTAGTGCAGCGTTTGAGTATTTGAATGCGGTTAGACAAAATCCTTCGGCTTATAGCAAAGAAATCGGTGTGGATCTTAGTGGGGTTTCAGAGATTCACGCATTGAAATGGAACGACATTTTAGCGAAAGTTGCCCAAGAAAGAGCCGAAGATATGGTTTCAAGAAATTATTTCGGACATACTGACCCTGACGGTTACGGCACAAACATAAAGATTAACAATGCCGGATATACTTTGGACGAAAGTTGGTATTCTGACAAAAGCATGAATTATTTTGAAAGTCTTGCTGCGGGGAATGCAGAAGGCAAAGCAACGGTAATTCAATTGATTAATGACGGCGGGGCAAGTGATTCTGGAGCTGGACACCGCAGACATCTTCTTGGAATGGATGATTTTTGGGGTGATTGTTACGACATCGGAATTGGAAAAGCCAAGGGCGGAGATTACGGAACGTATTGGTGCTTTTTGATTGCAAAACATCAGTTTTAATGCTTTATTTTTTTTGGGGAAAAAGAAACCTCTTGAAAAAACTAAAAAAAACGCGAATCCAAATTTTTTTTTGGTTCGCGTTTTTTTTGTTATATTTTTGAGATAAAAAAGATGAATTACTTTAATTCAAATTTCACAGCCTTTCCTATTTCGCCAGCTGATAAGCCGATGAATGCCGAAAATTTACCTTTTTCAGCTGTCCAAGAATGTGTCTTGTCATCATAAAAACTTAAAGCTGATTTGTCAATTGAAAATGTTATTTCTCGGGTTTCTCCGGGCGTTAAATACACTTTCTGAAAACCTTTTAATTCTTTTACCGGACGTATTACCGAGGATTGCAAATCGCTGATATATAGTTGTAAAACCTCAGAACCTGAAACTTTTCCCGTATTTTTTATCGTTACGGAAATATTGATTTTATCGTTTTCGGTCATGATATTTTTGTCGGCTTTTGGTTCCGAAATCTCAAATGTGGTGTAACTTAAGCCGTGTCCGAAGGGGAAAAGCGGTTTGAGTTTGTTTTTGTCGGTGAAACGGTATCCTACAAAAATATCTTCTTTGTATTCTTCGTCGATAATATCGTGAGCGGGACGCCAAACACCCGGATAACTGCCCGTAAAATGCGCTCCGCATTGATTGAGGTCGCTGTACCAAGTAAAAGGCAGTTTGCCCGAGGGATTAACATCGCCCGACAAAACACTTGCAATAGCCTCGCCTGATTCAGAGCCTAAATACCATGCTTGAACCACCGACGGCACTTTGTTAATCCATGGCATTGCAACCGAATTACCCGAAATATTAACAACTACAATGTTCGGATTAGCAGCAGCAAGAGCCTCGATAAGTTTGTCCTGATTGTAGGGCAATCCGTATTGTTTGCGGTCGTGTCCCTCGCAATCCTGATAATCGCTTTTGTTGAGTCCGCCGATGAAAATTACAACGTCGGCCACACGAGCCTTGTCTACGGCTTCTTGAGTGAGTTGCGATTCTGAGCGGCTTTCGTAAAGACTGCGGCCTACGGTTACGCCGTTGTAACTCTGCACTGTATCGCCTACATATCCTCTTGCGTATTCCACCGTAGATTTATCGAAACGTGTTCGGATTCCATCGAGAGGAAGTATTTCTTTTTGTACTTTCAGCGACGACGAACCACCGCCTACTGTCATCATTTTTATTGCATTTTCGCCAACTACAAGAATTCTTTTTCCGTTGCTAATAGGTAAAATATTGTTGTCGTTTTTTAACAACACAATACCTTCCGTAGCAATTTTGAGAGCTGCTTCGTAGTGACTTTCCGAACATAAAAAGCCCATCGGACGGTTTCTGTTCATAGTTGTACGGAAAAACAACCTTAACACGCGGCGAACTTTCTCGTCAAGTTCCTTGGTGGTGTATTTGCCTTCTTTTATTAGTTTTTTGTATGCCAAGGCAAGATAATATTGGTCGTAGGCGTTGGTGGCACCCATAGTAAGACCATCTGTCCAAGAGCCAAATTCCAAATCAAGACCGTTTTTGATGGCCTCTTCTGTATCGTGACATCCACCCCAATCGCTTACTACAACGCCGTCAAATTGCCAATCTTGTTTTAGAATCTTGTTGAGCATTATATCGTTGTGACAATTGTGTTGGTTTTTGTACAAATTGTATGCACCCATTATCGACCATGCACCGCCTTCGGTAACGGCGGCTTTAAATGCAGGTAAATAAATTTCGTGTAATGCCCTTTCGCTTACTATCACATTTACTTGATGACGATATTCTTCGTCGTTGTTGAGAGCATAGTGTTTTACGCAAGAGGCAACACCTTTGGATTGCAGACCTTTTACATACGGTACTACCATTTGTGATGCAAGAAAAGGATCTTCGCCCATATATTCAAAATTGCGTCCGCAAAGTGGTGTGCGGTAGATATTAACACCGGGGCCCAACATCACATTTTTGTTTCTGTAAAGTGCCTCTTCCGCAAGACTTTCGCCGTAAAGTGCCGACATTTCGGGATTCCATGACGCCGCCAAACATGTTAAAGCAGGAAAAGCAACACACGAATCGTTGGTTTGTCCGGCTTGTTCCCACTCGTCCCAAAGTACATCGGGGCGCACTCCGTGAGGTCCGTCGTCGGTCCAAAGGTCGGGAAAACCGAGCCTTTTTACGCCCGGACTCGAAAATTTAGACTGCGCATGTATCACGGCGATTTTTTCGTCGAGGGTCATGCGAGAGAGAGCATCTTCAATACGGTTTTCTATTTGCTGATTTTCATCAAGATATACGGGCAACTGGGCTTTTAAGCCCAGTGTCCATATACCGATGAAAGCGACAGTAATAAAAATTTTTTTCATAAACATTATTGTTTTTCAATTGTCAATTTGCCGTTTGCAACGCCCTCTGTGAGGTCTATTGTAAAGGTGAATGTATCGCCCTCGTTGAGTGTTGCGCCATCATTTAGGAATATATTGCCGTTGTCGCTTTCGGCTGCGTTGATACGAAAATCATCATTATCGTTGATATCTAAGTGATAATCACCACCCAAGCCGTTAAATTCGATTCCCCAACCTGATTGTCCGAAGAATTTAAAATTAACACCTGTTGCCGAAAGTTGCTCTCCTACGGTGAGTGTAATGCGATAGATTTTGTCGCTTATAGGAGCAAGACATTGTGTTGATTGTATATCCGTATTCCATCCTTGGTTGTTGCTCGAAGTCAAAAGTGGTTTGTTGATACAATCGCTGCCGATAATCCAAATAGCACCTGTGCCATCTTTTTGGAGTGTAGCAGCTTTGCCCTCTTTGTCTACAGGATATACTTGTATGTAGTTGTATGAGGTGTATGCTTTTATGGCATAATCACCGTTGATACAGAGGAATGTGTAGGTACCATCACCATTGTCCTTAAAGAAATCGTGGTCTACAATCATATCGTTGGTTGCATCGCCGCCAAAAGCGTATGTTGTACCTTTTTTGAGTGTTGATACTACTGCTTCTTTGTCTACAAGGTCGATATTCTTGGCAGCTGCGCCTTTTTTGACTATCAATTTGCCTTTATCAACGCCTTCTGTGAGGTCTATTGTGAAGGTGTATGTATCGCCCTCGGTGAGGGTTGCGCCATCTTTTAGGAAGATATTGCCGTTGTCGTGTCCATTATTACCATCGCCAATACCGAATGTTTCGCTTTCGCACGATAAATTATATTCACCGCCCAAGCCCTTAAATTCGATTCCCCAACCTGCTTGTCCGAAGAATTTAAAATTAACACTTGTTGCCGAAAGTTGCTCTCCTACGGTGAGGGTAATACGATATACTTTTGGCTCAATCTGTGCAAGACTCTGAACATATTCTATATTTGTCCACCAATCTTGATTGTTGGAAGCGGTCAGACTTGGTTTGTTGATACCAGTGCCACCGATAACCCAAATAGCACCTGTGCCATCTTTTTGGAGTGTAGACGGGGCATCGTGTGTGCCAGGATATATTTGCAAATATTTGTAATTGGAGTATGCCGTTAAAGTGTAAGTACCATTTTCGGCAAGGAAAGTATACACACCGTCGCCATCGTTTTCAAAGAAGTCGCCATCTACAAACCAATCGTTGGCTACGTTGCCGCTGATAAAGTATTGACGACCTTTTACCATTTGTCGAGTAATAATATTGTCGTCTTCGCTAAAGAGCAACGGAGCAATAGCTATTTCATCGTTTGGCGAATAAGAGTAAGTGCAAGTGTTGAAAGTAACAACAATTTCACCGGGATTTTCGCATTGGAAAGCAAGATTGCCAGAGCCGCCAAGAGTGATTTCTGTGCCATCTGTACCAAATATCCATTCGCCGTCGGCAGTTTCAAAATGACCCTTAAAAGCCGTTTCGCTTGTGGTGAATTTGCCAGAATACAAGTGTGGCGATACTTCGCTCATTGCCACTTTGTTGCCATCGGCTGATACGAATTGAAGATTGTCGAAATGAGGACGTTCTACGTTTACTTTTATATCGTTGACACCCACTTTGGTTGTTACATTAGTGAGCGACAATCTTACTATCGCTTCGCCATCGGGAATGTAGCGTAGAAATGGTACATTGAGCGAAACTTGATAATTTCCGTTTTCGGCGGTGCGTTGTATTGTTTGGTCTACCACCTCGCCGCTAAACAAGAGTTCGGCTTTGAGTGTTGAAAGTTCTATGCCGGAATTATCGCTACAATTTACCGAAAATGATAGTTGCGAACCCATCACAGCGGTGGTGATTCCTTCCGCATTGGCAGTAGGTTCTCCGTTTTTGGTGATGTTTTTGTAATCGTCGTCGTTGCAAGATACTGCCAAAAGTGCCGACAAAAACATCGAACTTAATATGTTGAATAATTGTCTTTGCATAATGATAGATTTTTAAGAAAAATAACACTATTTCCAATTACATGACACAACTGATTGAGCCGGTGATGTTACGTTGAAATGTTTTTCGCCGTCGCTGATTGTAAGCAGAAGGTCTTCGTCGCCGCTGTTGAGTACAATGGCAGCAAAAGAGCCGTCAGCATTTTGGAACACGGAGTAAACGAGTCCGTTTTTAGAAACCGTACGTTCTCCAGTGCCGATGCGTACAGCGTCGGGGCGTACCACTGTAGACATGTGCGAAATCACATAGTAGTGAGAGTTTTTGGTGATAGTTTTGTAGTCGGCAGAGATGTCTACAGCTCCGTAGCATGTTTGGCAACCACCGTCGAGATTGGGTCCCATGTTTTCGTCGAGCATAAGATTCCACACCAACACAGTTTTGCACCATTGATTAACAGTACCGAGTGTTACATTGCGCATATCTTCCATAAGACGTTTAGAGAGATTGCGACCATCGTTCCAAGTGCCGATGCTCGATTCCGAGAATATCAATTCCATATCCTCGGCTTTGGAATGAATGTCAGAGAGTTCGTTGTTGCTTCCGCCGTAATCGTGATAAGCTGCACCTACTACGAGTTCCGAACCTTCAAATTCGTCGCCTAAAGCATTGTAAACGTTGAGCGGATAATCGTTTTGATCAGCGATATTGTCGTAGTTGTAGTTGTGATCAAATACATAGATTTTTGTATTGATATTGTTGCTCTTGAAAGCCTTTGCCAATTCGGCTACAAAAGGAGTTTCCTCTTGCCAAGGCATATAAAGTGATGCGCAGTTGGCTTGATTGAGAGGTTCGTTTTGGGGTGTTACAGCATAAATATTGATACCCTCGGCTTTCATAGCTTTTACGAATTTTACGAAATATTCAGCATAGTCGGCTCTGTAGTCGGGATTAAGACGTCCGCCTGTCCATTTGTCGTAAGCAGTTTTTTTCTCAATATCGCCCACTTTCATCCATTTGGGACAAGTCCAAGGAGCTGCGATAATTTTAATATCGGGATTGATAGCGAGAATCTCTTTCAAAATGGGAATTACGTAATCGGTTTCGTCGCTGTAAAGGCGGAAATTTTCCAAGCCTTTTTCGTCGCAAAGTGTGTATTCTGTGCTTGAAAAATCGTTGCAACCGATAGAAATACGTGCATAACTAACGCCGTAACCTTCACTGGGGCTGTAAGTCTGACGTAAAAAATCGGCACGCTCTTGAGCGTCCATTTTCAGTAGGTTGTAACACGTAGAGTACGTGATTGCAAATCCAAAACCGTCCATTGATTGATAAGTTTTCGACTTATCCAAAAGGATAGTAGAGGGAGCCATGTTGTTACCCGAAAAAATTGCAGACGTAGATTTTTCGAGTCTCATGCTGCCATCGGCTGTGGTGGTATAGATGGTGGCAGCATTGTCGGCTACAATTTCGGAGTTGTTGCCATTGTCGGCGGGGCGTGGTGTATCGTCTATCGAAGAATCGTCGCCACATGCAGTAGCAGAAACCAGCATTGCCATTGCGACAGTTAATATATTCATTTTCATAACGTTTTATAATTTTAATACTTAATTTATTAATTGTATTATAGATTAGTACCCCGGATTTTGTTCGAGGTTTACATTTTCGTCGAGAGCGGTCTGCGGTATTGGCAACAAGTACGAATTGGCATCGAAAGCGCGTTTTTGAGCCAATCGACCATTATCTTTGGCGTATACGGCATTCATATATTGTTCAACTTTTCCGTTGCGGCAGAGGTCGAACCAACGCTGACCCTCAAAAGCGAGTTCCAAACGGCGTTCGTGAAGAACTTTTTCTATCATGTCGCCGCTTTCGTCGATATTATTGAGTTTTGCGCGATTGCGAATGATGTTAACAAGTTCGGCAGCCTTAGAGTTTTGACCCTGATAAGCGTAAGCTTCGGCCTCGAGGAGAATGATATCGGCAAGGCGCAGTTTGTAATGGTTGTTGTATCCAGAGCGCATTTTGTACATAAACGGATAATGCGATGCCGGATAATAATTAGACCAAGTACATTCGTAATAAACAACCGTTTCGTTGAATCTTACTTCATCGCCTTCTTTTGTAAAATCTTCGATGAGGTCGCGCGAAGGTGTTACCCATTTAGCCCAAGTGAAATAGTAGTCGTAATCCTCAAGACAGCGTCCGTACATCCAAGATTCCCAGTTGGCATTACCCGTGGTCCATTGAACCTCGAGAATACCTTCCGATGTATTACGCTTCAAGCAATCTTTCTTTTCGTCGTCGTATCCCCAAAGATTTGCAAATTCGGGTTCGAGTTCAAGACCTGCTGTGTTGCGTACTTTTTCGGCATATTCTACGACTTTAGAGTGGTTTTGTACCGGTTTTTCGGCGTATACCTTTGCAAGCATTGCTTGAGCTACGGTTTTAGTCAAAATTGTGCGGTCGGTAGCCGAAAAATCAGGAGCGTTAAGTTCGCCATCTTCAAGGTCGGAGATGATTTGAGCGTAACATTCTGCGCTTTCGGTACGTGGTGGAAAATACGTTGGAAAAACTTCCTCAACATTGTCAGAGGTTATTGTACGGGCAATGTCGGTGATAACAGGAAACGTTCCCCAAATTCTTGCCATGTCAAACATTATGATTGCACGGAAAATTTTGCCTTCAGCTTTCCATTGATTGTATTCTGCATCAGATACGAGTCCCTTATTTTTGAGATCGTCGAGTCCATTGATAAGAACATTTGCCTTAGCAATATCTTCGAGATAGCGAGTCCAATCGCGACTAAGAACCGAGTTGCTGGCATCTATGCTGTTGGTTTCGTATGGTACAACCTCTGCACCTGTTGTGCCAGCGTATCCATTGTCGGAGTGGCAATCGGCAATCAGTTTCATATCAAGCGACCAGTGTTCCTGACGGTTGCGGAATTGTTCGTAAAGGTTGAGCCTTTGATCGAGAGCAGCTTGACGGTCTTTGAGTACGGCCGACGATTCTTCTGTTTGAGTACCTTCTGTAAGTTCTGTGGCGTCAGAAATCGGGTCGATGTCCAATTCGCAGCCCGAAAGTGTTAAAGAGGCTAACGCCGTATATAATATTATGTTGATTGCTTTCATTGTTTTAAATTGTTTTTAGAATTCAACTTTAACGCCTACTGTAAACGACTTGCAGAGCGGGTAAGTGCCCCAGTCAAGACCTTGAACGCTGCCGCTGTCGCCGCTTTGATTAACTTCGGGATCATAGCCGGTGTATTTGGTTAGTGTCAAAATATTGTTGGCAGAGATGTAAGGCTGCAATTTCGACAAACCGATTTTCTTGATAACGTTCAAAGGAACATCGTAAGAGAGTGAGAGGTCTTTCAAGCGGATGTAAGAGCCGTCTTCGAGGAAATAATCCGAGTTGTGCATTTCAAAACCAGCTTTTGGAACCTCTGATTTTTGACCCGGTGTTCTCCAGCGTTCAAGTACGCGGGTAGTCTGATTTTTGCCGTCGTACATACCTTCGGTTTCCATGCGGCCTACGTTGTAAACATCGTTGCCGTAAGCTCCGGAAATCAAGATGCTGAGATTAAAGCCTTTGTAAGAGAACGTGTTGGTAAGACCGAATGTGAAATCGGGGTTAGGATCACCGATGTAAGTACGGTCGGATGCAGATACAACACCGTCGTTGTTGATATCTACGTAGATAAGTTCGCCAGTTTCGGGATCAACGCCATCCGTTTTATAACCCCAGAATGAGCCGAGAGCCTTGCCCGGTGTGTTGCGTACAACATATTCGTTTACATAATCTGTTGTTTTTGCAGCATAGTAGATTTGAGTGAGTTTCAGACTTTTGAGCTCGTTGCGGTTGAACGAGATGTTGAAATCTGTATTCCAAACAAAAGGAGTTTTTATATTTCTTGTGCTCAAAGTAAATTCAAAACCTTTGTTTTCGATTTCGCCGCCGTTGTAAGGCAGAGAGGTAGCAGCAGCCGAACCTGCGGGTAATGTAATCCACATCAACATATCTTTGGTTTTCTTGATGTAGTAGTCGGCATAGAGTGTAAAACGATCGTTTAAGAAAGTAACATCAAAACCAATGTCGGTTTGAGTTGTAGTCTCCCAAGTGAGTTCTGGATTAGATAGTGAGCTTTGGCTACGTGTAGGAGTAACATTAGGATCGTTGCTTTCGCCAAACCATTGTATACGGTTGATATTGTAGGCAGCAAGGAAACTATAATTACCAAGTCCGCTCTGATTACCTGTTTGACCCCAACCGCCGCGGATTTTCATATCGTTGAGCCAATCAATACCTTCCATAAATTTTTCTTGCGAAATTCTCCATGCGGCAGAGAATGACGGGAAATAACCCCATTTGTGTCCGGGAGCAAGTTTCGACGAACCGTCAGCACGCATATTAGCCGTGATATAGTATTTGCCTTCAAAATTGTAAGAGGCTCTTGCAAAAAGTGATTGCATTGCCCATTCTCCTTGCCATGAGCCTGTGCCTGTCCAAGAGATTTTGTTGGCACCGTTGAGGGTTTTGATGTCGGCATTTGCGTAGTTAGAACCGTTGATCCAGTTGTTGGAACTTTTATCTTGTGTACCTGACGAACCGAGCATCAAATCTATATTATGACCATCAAAATCTTTTTTGTAGTTGAGGATATTATCGAAAGTCATTGTGGTGCGAATCGAACGACCATCGTATCCTGTGCCGTAGTTGTTGCGTCCATCAAGAGTTTCTTTAGGGTCGAGGAAATTCATAGTCTTGCCGTGTGTGCGTTCTACTGAAAGCGACGTGCTGAACGTAAATCCGGGCAAAAATGTAATTGTTGCTTTACCTGTTCCGATGAGTTTGTTATAATTGTCGCGATTGTCTTTGCGACGAGCGAGGTTTTCGAGTGGGCTTGCCACATTTACACCATAGAAATTATTGTTAAATTGTCCGGGGTTTTGTTCATCCCAGATAGGAGCATAAGTAGGAGTGTTGATAACTGACATCAAAACACCGCCTCGTGAGGCTCCCGTACCAGAGATAATGCTTCCGCGGTAGGTGTAGTCGGAATAAGTAACGCTTGCATTGAGTTTGAGCCAAGGTTTGAGGTCGTTTTCGATGGCGGAGCGGAAATTGAAACGTTCAAAATCTGTCTGTTTCAAAATACCATCTTCTTTGGTGTAACCGCCTGAAATGTGATAACGGAGTTTGTCGGTTCCGTTAGTGATTTGTAACTGATAGTTTTGAGTTGCGCCGGTGCGGAAAGTTTCTTTTTCCCAATCGGTTAAATCTTCAAGATTATCGGGAATTTTAACAAGTCCGATTTCGTCCTGAAGTTCTTTGTATTCCCAAGCGTTGAGAACTTTGGGTGTGTTGCTAACTTGACTTGCAGAGTAGTAAGCGTTGAAAGAGATTTTAGAAACGCCTTCTTTGCCTTGTTTTGTTCCGATGATGATAACACCGTTGGCAGCACGGCTACCGTATATGGCAGCACTTGAGGCATCTTTGAGGACTTGGATGTTGTCGATGTCATCGGCAGAAAGGAAGTCGATGTCTTCAAACGGCACACCGTCTACAACGTAAAGAGGTTTGTTGCTACCGTTGAGCGAGGTTGTACCGCGCACGCGGACAGTAGGAGCGGAGCCCGGCTGACCATTGGCCTGCATAATTTGCAAACCGGCAGCCTTACCTTGCATACCTTGAGCAGCCGAAACTATTGGACGGCTTTCCAAGTCTTTGGTTGAAACCGAACTTACGGCGGTTGTAACGTCTTTGCGTTTTACGGTGGCATAACCGATGGCAACAACCTCTTCTAATTGATGGTCGTCTTCGATGAGGGTAATTCTCATACCGTCAGTGGCTGCTTGTTCGGCTTGCTGATAGCCTATAAACGATACTTGTATAACGGCTTTGTCTTGAACGTAGATTATAAAATTGCCGTCAAGGTCGGTGATTGTGCCGTTAAGCGTACCTTTTTCAATGACGGTTGCGCCTATTAACGGCTCACCTGTTTTTTCTGTAACAGTACCTCTGATTTGCCTTGTCTGCGCAAAGACCGGTACTGCTGAAAAGAAAACAAGAACTAAAAACAAAATTGTCTTGAATTCTCCTGGTTTTATCTTAAATCTTTTCATTGTTAAAAAAATTGGTTTAACATTCGTGTGAACTTTCGATATGCAATTTTACGATGAGAATTTATGGTTTACAAGCCTGCAAAGAAGTCTACAAAGAATATTACGAAATTGTTAAGTTGTAATAATCTGATTATTAATAATATATATATATTAAAAAGTATTAGTAATATAGATAATAATAAGCGAAAAAAATTGTTTTTTGGAATTTTTTATTATCTTTGTCAGCAAAAATAACACTTAAGATATGAGGAAACTGACTTTTTTAATGTGTTTTCTTTTTTTAACGGCTCAAGTATATGCCGACGGACTTGATTCTTTATACAAAGCTATTGACGTTGTTATTATGAATTCCGACAAGTATTTGTCTAAAAAAGAACATCTGTTGGATAGTCTTCGTTTGCAAATAACTAAAACCGTTGATGTTCGGGAAAAATTTGATTTGGAATATGCTCTTTTTCAGGAGTACCGTCCTTATCAAAACGATTCTGCCCTGACAAGTATTTCCCGTTGTATTGCGCTGTCAGAAAAATTAGGGGACAACAATTTGACGGCTTTTTGTCGTATAAAAAAGGCTTTACAAAATTCCGTTTCAGGATTTTATACCGAGGCTCAGTATTACATCTCTAAAGTAGATAGTAAACAATTAAATGACAGTGTTTTACAAGAGTATTATTATACTTATTGTCATCTTTACGGCGAGATGGCGCGTTATACTCAAGATAAAAGCCTTTCTTACGGATATTACAAAAACTCTGACACTTATCTTGATTCGCTTATTTCAATGATTGACAAAGATTCTTTCCGTTATCAGGAATATCTTGAGACACAATATTATAAAGCCCGCGATTTTAAATCCGCATTAAAAATAAACGATCTCCGTATAAAATCAGCGCAGATAGGAACTCATGATTATGCCAAAGTAACATATTTCAGAGGAATGGATTACGGTGAACTCGGTTACAAAACCGAACAAAAATATTGGCTTGCACAATCGGCGTTATGCGATATTAAAAACAGCGTAATGGATCAGGCCTCGCTTTGGTCGCTTGCCGGGATATTGAATTCTGAAGGCGATATAGAGCGCAGTTACCGTTATGTGGAATATTCTTGGATTTGTACTTCAAAATTTTCCGGACATGTGCGCTCGTGGCTTGTATCTCCGGTTTTAACTATGATTAACAACAAATACAAAGAGAATCTTAACCGTGCTAACAACCGTTTGCGTTTTCTTTTAATTTCTGTCGGACTGCTTGCAATACTGATGACGGGATTGTTTTTTTATGTTTCAAGAAAACGTCGTCAGCTTGCCTCTGCCCGCAATCTTTTGAAATTATCAAACGATAATCTAATGATTAGAAGTCAGGAGCTTAGTATGGCTAACGAAAGATTGTCGGCTTTCAATGAGGAGCTTACGACATTAAACGAACAATTAGCCGAGAGTAGCAGCATAAAAGAGGCTTATATCGGTAAGTTTTTTTCGCTTTGTTCCGAATATATTGATAAACTCGATCAGTACCGTAGCATGGTAAAACGTAAACTGAAAGCCCGTCAGTATGAGGAATTGTTCCGTATTTCGCAGGACGAACAAATGAAAGCGGCAGAACTTACGGAACTTTATTCAAAATTTGATTCAATATTTTTGCATATTTTCCCGACTTTTGTAGACGATTTCAATTCGTTATTGAAACCGGAATTTAGAATTCAGCAATCGGAGAGGGGCAAACTTCATACAGATATGCGTATTTTTGCTCTTATCCGCCTCGGTATTGAAGATTCGTCCAAAATAGCCGAGTTCTTGCATTATTCTCCTAATACTATATATAATTACAGGGCAAGGCTAAAAGGAAAATCTATCGACAGAGATAGTTTTGAGGACGATATAAAAAAAATCGGTGTTAAATGACATACAAAAAAATGACATTGATTTTTTTTGTGATTAAAGAGCTTGTGTCGTTTTTTTAGCGGCGGGAAAGTTAATTTTGAAAGGCGTTACTTCTCGCTTTGTTTTTGAAAATATTGTATAAACAACCTTAAATCAGTGAGCCTTACCAATCAATTTCGCAATATTTTCTAACTGCAAAATTTCCCTTTTTCTGCCTATAATTTTGCGTGCGTAGTTACATTTGCAGCAAAAATCTTGGCTATAACTCGATTTTTTTCGGGGTTATAGCCAAGATTTTTAGTCATAAACAATTTATCAAGTGCCAAAAATGTGTAAAATCACACAAAATTAGGTACCCAAAATGTGTAAATTTACACATTTTTGATACTTTGCTGTTTTGAGATCTTATTTTCCTGATTTCTTTCGATTGCAGTCACGGCAGAGCATCTGACAATTATCCTTTACGGTGTGTCCACCCTGACACCACGGCTTTATGTGGTCGGCTTCCATCTGTTCTATTTCAAAATGCTCGCCACAGTTTTTGCAGATACCATTCTGAATTTCATACACTTCGCGCTTGGTGTTGTCATCAAAGGCGCGGATGCTGAGATGCTTTTCGTCACCGTCAAGGACGTAAGGATAAATACCCGATTTTTTCTGAACGTCGGAGTCTTTCATTAAGTCAGAAACTTGTGATTCAAGTTGTTGAACATTAAGGTTTTCGGTATGAAACTTGTCGTAAAGTAATCCCCAATCCACACCTTTCATCTCTTTGCGATATTTAGGGAAAATGGCTTTCACCCAAGAGATTACACTTTGAAAATAGTTCCAAAGTTCAATGGCGTTGTTGTCGTGCTGATGCTTGCCCATATAAATCTCAATGCCCGAGGTGCGGGCAATCCAACTGAGGGCTGTTTCGAGATAGTCTTGACGGATGGGCGAACCATTGAGATATTTGCTCGCCAATCCGTATGCCGCACAGTTGTTTTTAGAGAAATAACGCTTGGCATCGCTCACCCAACTGCCTGAATATACGGCGTTTCGGAGTTCCTGTTCTGTGAGTTTTTCACCGGCGATATTGATTGTGCGAAACCATTTGAGTTTTTCGCTGTCGGAGCCGCTGCAAATGTAGATTTGTAGTTCGTAATCAAGAATTTTGTTCGCCTCGTCTTGGGTCAGATTGTAAAAATATTTGAAGAAATACGCAAAATCACCGTTTACATACTGACAAATTGAAATTGTACGTTGCTGACCGTCAATGATTTCGTAAGTGCCATCGTCGCGGGTAGCCCAATACATCACATTGAGCGGGAAACCATTTGTAACAGTGTCGATTACGGCATCGCGCTGTTTGTCGTTGTAGACAAATTCGCGCTGATACGGCGGACGCACATCGAGTTTGCCGCCAAAAGCCTTTACACCACTTTCGGCGTTGTCCTGATAACCGTCGGTAAGTTGACGAATTGTGATTTTGTGTAATTCTATTTGCATAAGGCGTTGTTATTTAAGAGTTAAACGGAGTTTTGGGTTCGGCGGCAAGGGCAAGGTTTGATTGCTGTTTGCGGCGAATGAGGATACGGGCGTATGGTACTGTAACAATACCATCAATCATCATATATAAATCACCATCTACAGCCCCTCGCTTCTGCACTTCTTTTCTATACTTTTTATGTTCAGGTTTATAAGGTAACACACCACATTCAAGACCTAATGATGCGATACCAAGCCCTTTTATTTCAAATTGATCAGGGTTATATTTGTCCATAAATGTGATTGGAACCCCCATATTACCATCATAATCTATTGGTATTTCTGATGTTTTATCAACATTGATAGCATCAAAATTTTCATATTTTGGATATTCCTCAGGATTATAGGCTTTATAAAGAATAATATCCTCGTGTCGTTCTTTATAATCAAGATTGGTAAACCACCTTATGCCTTTGACACGAATATATTTGTTACCGTCTTTATCTTGCCTACATCCTGCGGCATTCAATGGATAGTCGTTAGGAACACCAAATTCTCTATCGCCACTGTGAATGCTCGCTCCAAGCCACAGTTTATTAGATTTTATTAATTGGAATATTTCTTTGTACGAAATAGCGTTAACGTTGCCAATTATGATAAATTTTTTGTCATATTTTATAAGTTGTTCAATGTATTCACGAAAAAGTGAAAATGGCGGATTTGTAACAACAATATCAGCCTGTTTCAATAATTCGATACATTCTTGGCTACGGAAATCTCCATCACCTTTTAGATAGTTGATACCAATTTCTTCGGGATCGGGAATGCGGTTTCCATTTTTATCTCCATTGTATTCGAGCCAAATCGCACGTTCCGAATCATTTTGAGAAAAGAGGTCACTGTTCTGACTTTTATAACAAGTTGTTATGAGTTTCTTTAAACCCAAATGTTCAAAACTATAACTGAAATAATGAAAAAAATTGCTTATACGCGGGTCGTCGCAATTACAAAGAACAGTTTTACCCTTAAAATGTTCTTTGTAATGTTTAAGTTCCAACTCAATATCAACTAGTTGAGTATAAAACTCATCCTTTTTGGCTTTGTTTGCTGCGCGCAAGTTTGTGTTTCCTGCCATTTCGATTGATAGTTTATCGCATTCGCTATCAATCACTTATCGGCATAAAATAAGGCGTGAGCCTTTCTATCACATTCACGAGGAGCGTCGCAAGAACCCCGTTGTACCCATAGAAATTGCCCACACCTTAGGCGGTGCGAGCATCAACAAACACGGGAC
>JAFPYR010000037.1 GCA_017412115.1 Bacteroidales bacterium
GTTGGATTGATTGCGCCGCCTGACATAGAACCGTACCGACAAAAGAACCGTCTGTAAGTCTGTTTTCAGGCTGTTAAAGAACCGTTTGCGCCGTCCGTGTGATTGCCCCCTGACATTGAACCAACCAACAAAGAACCATCCGTAAATCGGATTTCAGGCTGTATAAGAACCGTTTGCGCCGTCCGTGTGTCCCCCTGACATTGAACCGTACCGACAAAGAACCGTTTGCAAATCTGTTTTCAGGCTGCATAAGAACCGTTTGCGCCGTGTGATTATCCCCTGACATTGAACCGTACCGACAAAGAACCGTCTGTAAGTTGGATTGATTGCGCCGCCTGACATAGAACCGTACCGACAAAGAACCGTTTGCAAAAACGGCAAAACAAATATTTGCTAATTGTTTTGCCGTTTAATTTTTTATGATTACATTTGCAGTAACAAAAACAAACATTTATTGTTTAAAAATCATTACAAATAATAATGTATCTGTTTTTGTCCCCCTATCTGTTTAGTAATTATGTAAAGAATTAAAATACAAATACTTACGAAATAGGGTGTTATTTCCGTTGTTAAATGAAAGAGCCGTAATTTATTCCTCAACGCAAGTTTTATAAATGTAAAGCGGAACGTTTCTGTTGCCGGGATTAATAAATTGAATAATTCTGTCAGCAAACGAAGGCGAAATTTTTTTCTCGTATGTAATCTGCGGGAAAAACTGACGCATTTTTGACAATCTTTCAGGAATGTCATAATCGCCGTAAAAAATCACGTACTGAGGAATATTTCCGTTTTGCGGATGATAAAAATATTTTTCGGTATAGAGGCTGTAAGTATTTTCATCGTCCTTTATCATCGAATAATAAACAGAAGGATCGGGTTCATAATCCTGTTTGTTAAGAACATAAATCGGGACCTGCTTTCCCAAATAAAACAGCGGCAAAGATTTGCTCGAAGAATAACCCGAATCTTCAACCATAATAGAGGTTATATCGTTTTTGTAACGCGACAAGTAAAGCATGGTTTCCACTTGAGCTTTCCTCGTATAAGCGAAACACGAATAAAACAAAGCTGGAGTGTTAATAACGAAAAACACTACCGAAAGCCAAAAATGAAAATTAGGCCTTGCCGCCCAAAATCTTGAATTGCCCGTATAACGGTACCAACCTGCAAGGCAGACGATAAAGAAAAGCGGCACAATCGGCAAAATAAATTGTTCGCCTTTGTAGGGCAAAATGTAAGAGATTACAATATAAAACGTTACGGGGAAAAACAAAATATAAGTTCTTTTCCAAGATTTTACATAACCGTAAATCGCAAGTAGTCCCCACGGCATAGGAATCATAAAAATCAAAAGCGAAATGTACATATAAAAATTTCTAACACCGTGTGTTACAAGTCCGCCCGTAAAAACGGCACTTGCATATTCGCCCAAAATATAAAAAGGAGCTTTCAAAACAATCATGCTTATAATTCCCTCCGTCAAAAAAACGGAAATCGTTGCACCGGCAAGCAACAACAACAAACGTCTTTTGTTGGAAATCAGAGCGATAGCCAAAGCAAATCCGAAAACAAAAATTATGGAATTATAACAAAAAGGCACAGCCCCGCCCGCAAGCAATCCCACAAAAAGGTCATCACCGTATTTATAAGTACGTTTGTTGGTTTTTGCAAACCGATAAACCGCAGCCAAAAGAAAAATCGACGATAAATTTTCAGGCAGACTTTTAACGCTGACAAAAGGCATAAACCACAACATAGAAAGCACAAGTCCAACAACAAGAGCAGCTTTACGGTTGGCAAGTCTGTAAGTAATTCTGTAACCGTAATAAATCATTAAAAGAGAAAAAAGCGCATGGAAAAGTCTGATTATAAACATTTTAGTTCTTGCATCAAACATTCCGAAAATTTCGCAGACATAAAAAATTCCCGTATTAACAATCAAATAAACAAGGCTGTAACCATGAACAGAAAAAGCTTTGCTCTCCTGAGAAAAAACGAGTTCGGAAAAAGTCTGTTCGCCTGAAACTATTTTTTGAGCGTTTTCCACATACATATAGTGGTCAAAACCGAAAACTATGCCCTGCGAAAACACCACGGCTAACATTCTCAGCAAAAAAGCCGACCACATACAAAACAAAAGCGGCTTTTCGTCAAAACAATAACGTATGAATTGTCTTAATTTGAGTATCATTTTTCTTGACGCAAAGAAAATACTTTTTTTTGTCTAATCCAAAAATTAGGGGATTTTTTTGAATCAGAAGTTTTTTCACCCTGAAAAAAAGAGGAAAGAAATATGTTAAGAAAAAATAAAACTCATTTTTTTTTGAAACAGATTACAAAAAAAATCCGTTAAACAAATACAATTACATTTTAAAAAAAAAGGAAAAATATAACTACACAAAAACATGAAAAAGCTGTTTTATTTATTCGGTATTGCTTTGATTTTAGCAAGTGTATCATGCGCCAAAGACGATGATAACGGATTTGACGAAGATGATTTAAACGGAAATTCTCAAAAAAGTGCCGAAAAATTCAAGATTGTTTTTTATGATGACGACCAAGCCGTCGATTCCGTTTCGATAGAAAGCGGCAAAAAAACAACGCTAAAAAAAATAAAGACAACCCGCCTTATGGCAGATTTTAAATGTTGGAACACCATGAAAGACCTCTCTGGCGAAAATTATATGCCCGGAGCTGAATACGAGGTGAAATCCAACACCAATCTATATGCCGTATGGGAAAATAGAGATAATTTGCGCGATTACGAAGTCTACACTTATTTAGGCACTTTAAATGACAAAAACAAAGTCTACAATCTCGAAATTATTGATTTAACTCCGAATTTTGATACTATCAGAAAAGGATTACTAAGTCATAAAGATATAAACGTATCGGTAAGTTTTACGAAAGAGATTAAGGAAATACCTGAACAAGCGTTTCACCTCTGCACTAATTTGAAGTCGATAACTCTCCCGGAAAGCGTTACGACTATCAAAAAAGGAGCGTTTAACGGTTGCTTTAACTTATCGAGGATAAACATCCCGAGTCTTGTTGAAGACATCGGAATCAGTGCTTTTCAATCGTGTTACAGTTTGGAAACACTGACAATTCCGGAAAATGTTATAAGTATCGGACTTTATGCTTTTCAGAATTGTGAAGGTTTAATAACTCTGAAAATGCTCGGCACTCAACCGCCGAAAATCGCACTTAATATGTATGTACCGCAAGAAACCAAAATAGAAGTTCCCGCCTCGGCAGTAGAAACTTACAAAAATGCGGACGGTTGGAGCAATTATTCAAAAAATATTTTCGGATACTAATATAAAAAAAAAGAGGTTTTTCTTTTCGTAAGGAAAACCTCTTTTTTTATGTTTTTCATTAAAACGTCTGTAAATCACAAAGTTTTTTATAAGTTCCGTTCTTTGCTAAAAGTTCTTCGTGCTTACCGCTTTCCACGATTTCGCCTTCGTTCATAACGCAAATCAAATCAGCGTTTTTTATCGTCGAAAGCCTATGTGCAATAACTATTGAAGTACGGTTTTTCATCAAATTCGTCAATGCCTCTTGAACGAGTTTTTCGCTTTCGGTGTCAAGAGCGGAGGTTGCCTCGTCAAGAATCATAATAGGAGGATTTTTCAAAACGGCTCTGGCTATTGATAGTCTTTGACGCTGTCCGCCTGAGAGTTTGCCGCCGCGGTCGCCGACAGTATAATCATAACCGCCGTCTTTTTCTTTTATGAAGTCCCAAGCGTTTGCAACTTTTGCCGCTTCTTCAACCTGAGAATCCGTCGCCGTATCAACTCCAAAGGAAATATTGTTGCGGATTGTATCGTTAAACAAAATTGATTCTTGATTAACGTTACCCATCAAAGAACGTAAATCCGTTAATTTATAATCTTTTATATTAACACCATCAATCAAAATTTCGCCTTCTTGAGGATCCCAAAATCTCGGCAGCAAATCCACTAACGTCGATTTTCCCGAACCTGATTGTCCGACTAAAGCAACTGTTTTGCCTTTTTCAATTTTTAAGTTGATGTTCTTTAAAACATACTTTTCAGCATATTTAAACGAAACGTTTTTGAACTCGATTGAAGAATTGAAATCACTAATTCTTACCGGGTTTTCTATTTCGGGAACATTCATTGTCTCCTCCAAAATCGCATTTACACGATCAAGCGAAGCCATACCTTTTTGAATTGTATTATACGTCCTCGCCAAATCTTTTGCGGGGTTGAGAATTTGGGTAAAAACCACCAAATAAGCGATAAATTCTGACGAGGTAAACGTATTGTCGCCTTTTACTAAAATCAAATATCCGCCGACCACCAAAATAAAAGTGAACGCCAAAATTCCTAAAAATTCGCTCAGCGGCGACGACAAAGAATGTTTGCGCATAATTTTATTTTGAAGACGGTAAACTTTGTCGTTGATTTTTCTAAAACGCTCTTTCATTTTACCTTCTGCCACGAAAGCCTTGATAATACGCAGCCCGCCGAGAGTTTCTTCCATAATAGTAAGCATTTCGCCAGCCGCCGCCTGACCTTTGCCGGAGGTGTCTTTAAGGCTTTTTCCGATTTTGCCGATTATAATCGCAATAAACGGCAACACGAGAAACGAAACACACGTTAATTCCCAACTTGTATAAATCATATAACTCAAAAACACGATAATTTGTATCGGGTCTTTGAAAAGCATATCAAGACTGCCCGAAATACTTGCCCTAATTTCTTGAACGTCAGAGGTAAAACGGCTGAGAATATCGCCTTTTTTTGATTCGGAAAAATATCTCAACGGCAAATCAAGAATTTTGTTATAAATTCTCTTTTGAAACTGCATTACAGTACCGTTGCTGATAGGAGCCATAAAAAAACTTCCCATGTAGAGGAAAAAATTTCTAAAAAACGCACCGAAAAGCACTGCACCGCCCAAAAACAAGAGTGCATGAAATTTTCCGTGGTCTTGTCCTATTTGATACACCAAATAATTGAAGTGCGCCATAAAACTTTTATAACTCCATTCAAAAGCACCCGGCTCGGCAACTACACCGTTGTTGGTATTAAACAGCGTGTCCAAAAACGGTATGAACATCGTAAAACTAAAAAGCGAAAACAATGTTCCGAGTGCGTTCAATAAAATATTAAAAAAAGCGTACTTTTTGAAAGGCGCAAGGTATTGGATAATGGTTTTAAAACTATTCATTTCTTATTAAGGTTTTGTCCGCAAAAGTAGAAGAATAATTCTAAATATTAAAATTTTTTTAATCAAAATGATTTTTTCAGACACGTAATCCATAAAATTAGTATGAATTTCTGGATTATAATCCATAAAATTAGTATGATTTTTAGGAATAGAAAAAAAATGGGTGCGTTATGGGAGAATTTTTCACAGAGACATACGCGCTGAAAGATTCAGCAATAGAATTATTTGAATTATCTGACTTAATAACAAAAAACAAACCACGCCATTGCTGACGGGGTTTGTCTAAAATACGTTAATTATTGATATCTGTCGCGGTTCTCAACCATTGTTACTGTGCCGTCAGCTGGCTGGTGATGTCAGTACCATTCAGCGTAACGGAAATGAGACCATATTCATCCGGATTACTGCTTAACATGCGTCCCAGTGTGTAGGTGTATGTGTCGTTCGTTGTATCAAACGTCCACACCATTCCCTCCATATCGTAGTTATATATACCTACGCCGATAATAATATTGTCGCCGCTCTTCTCTACTTTGCACACAGCTCTTCCATCTGGGCCCCAATAGTAGCCGCCCTTGCTGACGGTAAACGTGCCGGTTTGAGCATTATAAACGCCTTGAACGTAATCTCCGCT
This sequence comes from Bacteroidales bacterium, assembly GCA_017412115.1. Classification (GTDB taxonomy): domain Bacteria; phylum Bacteroidota; class Bacteroidia; order Bacteroidales; family UBA3824; genus UBA3824. Next base: position 5,837 of record JAFPYR010000037.1, read on the forward strand.
GTTTTCATCGCGCCACTTGAAGTTCACTTTGATAGTTGCACCATCAACAAGTACACCGCTGAGAACGGTTGCCGCTTTTACTGTCACCTCACATTCGGCCTTTACATTGCTACCGTCGTTTGCAGTTGCTGTGATTTTTACCGTACCTACAGCTACTGCCGTTACTTTACCTTCTGCATCAACGGTAGCGATACTTTCGTCCGCAGAACTCCAAGTAACAGTTTTGTCGGTTGCGGTTTCGGGAGTTACGGTGGCTGTTAAGGTAACCGTTTCGCCAACGGTAATTTCTAACGTAGTTTTATCAAGCGTTATACCCGTTACGACAATTGTTTCAGGTGTCTTTTCGTCGTTGGTTTCAATTTTCTTGTCGTCGTTGTTTTCGGAATTTTTGATGACAACTACATTGCGCTCATAGCCGTCGTCCTTGCTGCAAGACGTTACAAGAAGAACTGCCGCCGCTATCGGTAAAAATTTTAAAAATTTGATTTTCATGGTTTTATTATTTTTTAGTTAAACAAAAAAATCCCTTGTGGCGACAATCTAACAATTATCACCACAAGGGATTATATATAAATAGTCCGATAAAAGAGAAGTAAAAATTACATTTTTACCCCCCCCGTTTACATTATGCAAAGTATTATTTAATAAAATTTTATTCATTTTTTTACTATTGTTACTTCACATTATATAAACGAAAAAATGAAAATAAGGTTTCAAAAAAAAATTAAAAATTTTTATTCGTAAACTGAGTATTTGTCTGTTAATAAATCACCGAATTTTAATTTTAAGAATTTGCAGACAAAATCTGCCGTACCTTCAAGTCCGAGCATTGAAACATCAACACAAAGATTATAACTTTTGGCCTCACCCCAAGTTTTGCCGGTAAAATAATTATAATATTTTGCCCTCAAAGCATCTTCTTTTTCAATAAGCTGACGGGCTTTTTCTTTGTCGTCAATATTTTTGCGCTCCAATACGCGGCGTATCCTGTCCTCCATCGGAGCCCAGAAAAATATGCTGATACAATATTCGTAATCTCTTAACACATAATCAGAACACCGTCCCATGATAACGCAACTGTTTTCAGCTGCTACTTTTCTTATGGCTTGAGATTGAATTTTAAAAATATTTTCGTCGCTTATTACTGAATCATTACCGCTTATAATGTGTTGAATATTACTGAAAAACGTACTTGAAACAGGTTTTTCGTCTTTTTGAGAAATAATTTTTTCGTCAAAACCGCTGTTTTTTGCGGCTTCGGTTATGATTTCATTATCATAAAATTTTATGTCAAAACGTTTGGCAAGCGTACTTCCGAGAATTCTACCTCCGCTTCCGTATTGTCTGCCGATACTAATAACTACTTTTGGTGTCATAAATTGTTTTAATAATTAAATTTTCTGCTGCAAATTTAAACAAAAAAAATATTTCTGCTAACTTTTTTTAAAACAAATCATCCAAAACCACATTTTAGTTTTTTCCTATTATAAAAAAATCTGCCACGAAACGCTAAAAAAACATTTTCGTGACAGTTTTTTTTAAATTAATTTATTATAAATCAAACAGTTTACTCAGTTAGATTTTTTACCGCTTTTTCAACTTTTTCAAAATCGAATTGCGAATAAACAGAGTTAAAAAGCTCAGCAATCTTATCGTTACAAAGATTACCGATACTGCCTATATGTGTATGATTTAGTGGTTTGTCCCAATGGAATTTATTCTCAAAAACTTGATGACCGACCTCTTTGTAAGCATCTCTAAAAGGAACGCCTTTTACAACCATTTCATTCAGAGCCTCAACCGTAAAAATAGGCTGATACATTTCGTTTTTAAGAATATCCTCTCTTGGATGAATTTTCGGCAGGATAAATTCCATAAAATCCAAACACATTTGCATACGCTCAAAAACCGGCAAGAAACTTTCTTTCAAAAGTTGCAAATCACGGAAATAACCGCAAGTAAGATTGCCTGTTATGCGATTTAGTTCAAACGGTAACACGCTGATTTTGTTGCAATAACTGCGCATAAGTTCAAAAACGTCGGGGTTGGCTTTGTGCGGCATTATGGACGAACCCGTAGTGTATTCTTTCGGCAAAGAAATAAACTTAAAGTTTTGGCTCATAAACAAACAACAATCAGCAGCAAATTTAGCCAAAGTCTGCGATAACTGCGCTAATGCACTTGAAACTACGGTTTCTACTTTTCCGCGTGTCATCTGAGCATAAACAGAATTGTAATCGGGTGAGTCAAAACCCAATAAATCAGAGGTTAATTGACGGTCAATCGGAAACGATGAACCGTATCCGGCAGCACTTCCGAGCGGATTGCGATTGTTAATTTTCCACGCTGAAAGCAAAGTTTGAATATCGTCAGCAAGACTTTCGGCATAACAACCGAACCACAAACCGAAACTGCTCGGCATCGCAATTTGTAAATGTGTATAGCCGGGAAGAAGTACGTTTTTGTATTTTTCACTTAGCGAAACAAAAGTTTCAAAAACACCTTTGACAGTATCAATAATGTGTTTGAGTTTATCTCTTGTGAAAAGTCTTACAGCCGTAACTACTTGGTCGTTACGACTGCGGGCAGTGTGAATACGTTTGCCGGGATCGCCGAGTTTTTCGGTCAAAAGAAATTCAATTTGCGAATGAACGTCCTCTACGTCATCGGCAATTTTGAAGTTGCCTTCAACTGCGGTTTTATAAATATTCTTTAACTCTTTTTGAAGTTTTTCGTTGTCGTCTTTGCTCAAAAGTCCGCACTGAGAAAGCATTTGAGCATGAGCCATACAGCCGAGCGTATCGTATTGAGCCAAATAAAGATCCATCTCTCTATCCCTGCCGACAGTAAAAGTATTTACAAACTCGGCAGTATCAAAACCTTTGTCCCAAAGTTTCATAATAAATATGTTGAATTTATTGTAATGTTTTTAATTAATGCTGCAAATGTATAAAAAAAAATTGTACTTTTGCAACGGATTTTTTATTAGGATAACAAAATGGAAAACATCTCAGGTAAAATTCCCGTAACTATTTTAACGGGTTTTTTGGGTGCAGGCAAAACTACACTGTTAAACAACATCATCAGAAAATATTCCGACAAACGTTTCGCCGTTATCGAAAACGAGTTCGGTGAAATCGGTATTGACGGCGGTCTTATCGTCGGAAACATTTCAAACATGTACGAACTCTCTAACGGCTGTATTTGCTGCAATCTTTCAGAAGGCTTGCAACAAACGTTAAACAATCTTTTAACTTCACGTTATCAATTTGATAATCTGCTTATTGAAACAACAGGTATCGCCGATCCGGCAGGTGTTATAGACAATTTTGTGGCTTACGAAGAGTTTCAAAGAAAATTCGTAATCGATTCCGTAATTTGTCTTGCCGATGCCATGACTTACGAAGAAAGTGCTGAAGAACAGCCTGAGGTTCACCGTCAATTGGCCGTTGCCGATATTATTATCCTCAACAAAATAGAAGACGTTACCCCCGAACAAGGTCAAAGGGTTAAAAAACTTATCCAAAGCGTAAACCCGACCGCAAAAATGTATGCCGTATCTCATGCAAATATTACTAACTGCGATATTATCAACACTTTTGCTTATACTTCGGGAAACATCGAAAAACTCGTTATGGATTTCAAAAACGCAACACCGCTAAAATTCGATATGGCAGACATGGATAATTTTTCAAGCGGGTTTGCTAAAAATCCTAACAACAAACACAACGATGCTTTTCATCACAGCATTGTCTCTGAAGGTTTTACGGTGGAAGGCGATATGGACGAGGCAAAATTCGTTAATTGGCTTCAAGCCGTTTTACAATACAATTCGGCAAGCGTATTCAGAGTAAAAGGCATACTTTCAATCAAAAATAAAAACAAAAAATTCATACTCCAATCCGTAAGACAATACTTTTTGGTAGAAGAAGGCGAAGAATGGAAACCTGAAGAAAAACGTTTCACAAAACTCGTTTTCATCGGCAAAAAACTCAACCGTGAGGCTATTTTGGGGTATTTGGAATCTTTTATCGTAAAATAATATTATGGCAAAACAGCAAAACACACAGGCTGCGGAAATGATTTTAAGAGTTGACAAGGAATCAAAACTGCTTGATTTTCTGTTAGAAAAAATCACCGACCGCAGCAAAACCAAAGTGCGTGAAATTCTTAAAGGCGGCCGCGTCGTTGCTAACGGCATGGCTACGACCGCTTTTGACTATCCTCTGAAAAAAGGTGATGAAATCCGTATTCTGCCTAAAGTAAAACTTATGCAACAAGGCGGTATTTCTAACTCCAATCTTGACATTCTTTACGAAGATTATGACGTTATCGTTATCAACAAAAAAGAAGGTCTGCTCTCAGTCGGAACTGTCGCTGACAAGGAAAACACGGCGTATCATATTGTAAACGTTCATGTTAAGAAAGAGGGAAGAAACCGTCATATCTACGTGGTTCACCGTCTTGACAGAAAAACCTCAGGCGTGATGATGTTCGCTAAATCCATGGCGGCAAGAGATTTTTTCCGCAACAATTGGAATCAGGTTGTGGTAGAACGCTCGTATTATGCCGTTGTTGAGGGCACACCCGCTTACAAAAAAGATACGATAAAATCTTATCTGACAGAGGATAAAATGCTGAAAATTCATTCGTCGTTTATCAACAACGGCGGACAATATGCCGTAACAAATTATGAGGTTTTGTCATCAAACGGAGAATACTCTTTGGTAAAATGCAATCTTGACACGGGAAGAAAAAATCAAATCAGGGTTCAAATGTCCTCTATCGGCAATCCCGTGGCAGGCGATGCAAAATATGAGGCTAAAACAAATCCGTTAAAAAGGGTTTGTCTTCATGCTGCAACATTGCAATTTATTCATCCCAAAACAAGGAAACTTTTAAAATTTGAAGTTCCCGTCCCCGGCGGATTTTACAAAATCGTAAAAGAGAAAAACGAATAAAAACTTTTTTCTACGATTTTTTTTGAAGAATTGCAAAAAAGTAGTAATTTAGCACTTTAAATAGCGCAATATTATGTTACGTTCAAAACTGCCTGAAAGCAATAAAACTATATTCTCGGAGATAAAAGAACTCGCCGAAAAAAATAATGCCGTGGACTTGGCAAGCGGACTTCCTGAGGCAGGAATGCCTAAAATCTTGTCGGATCTCGTATGCAAATACGTTAAAGAAGGCCGCAATCAATATGCCCCGGTAGAAGGAATAAGGGAATTAAGAGAAACAATTGCCGATTTTTATTCAAAACATTCGGCACGTCAGTTCGACCCCGAAAAGGAAATTACAATAACCGCCGGCTCCACTCAAGCCGTTTGGGCGGCTGTTTCGGCTATCATACACGAAGACGACGAGGTGATAATCATCGAGCCTTCTTACGAAAGTTATATTCCTGCCGTAAGACTCAATGGCGGAACTCCTATTTTCGTAACATTAAAAGCCCCCGATTATCATATAGATTGGTCGGAAACATTAGGTATGATTAATCAGCGTACAAAAATGATTATCATCAATACTCCGCACTCTCCTACGGGTAGTGTTTTTTCTGATGATGATTACAAAAATCTTCAAAAAATCGTTGCCGGCAGCAAAATCGTAGTTCTTTGCGATGAAACTTTCGCAAATCTAAGTTACGAAAAACCATACGTGGGAATTTCAAAATATCCGCTTTTGGCAAAACAAACGATTATAATAAGTTCCTTTAGCAAATCGCTTAACGCAACAGGCTGGAAAACAGGATATTGTATTGCTCCTGAGGATTATACGAAAGAAATCCGCAGAATACATAATTACATGATCAACGGCAGCAATTCCATCATACAATATGCCTTGGCTGAACTTCTAAAAACTGACAATACGGTTTTTGATATTGTCAGAGATGAATACAGAAAAAAACGCGATTTGCTGTGCTCGCTATTAGAAGGCAGCAAATACAAACTGACTCCTACAAAAGGAACTTGGTTTCAAACCGTGGATTTTTCGCAAGTTTCATCACTCTCAGACAAAGAATTCGTTTTGAAACTAATCAAAGAATACAACGTTGCGGTATATCCATTATCGGCTTATTATCACGACAAAACAAAATCACATACAATAAGAATTTGTTTTGCCCGTCCCGACGATGTTCTCAAAAAAGGAGTGGAATGTTTATTAAAAGCACAGAAAAGTTAAATTAAAAAAAATCATATAAACCAAATGGCACAACAAGAAGATCTTTTAAAGAAAATTATTTCGCATTGTAAGGAATACGGTTTTATATTCCCCTCAAGCGATATTTATGACGGTCTTGCAGCCGTTTACGATTACGGTCAGAACGGCGTTGAACTCAAAAACAACATCAAAGAATATTGGTGGAAATTTATGACAAGGCTTCATGAAAATATTGTCGGAATTGACGCGGCAATTTTCATGCACCCAAAAACTTGGGAAGCCTCAGGACACGTTTCCGCTTTCAACGACCCGCTTATCGACAACAGAGATTCAAAAAAGCGTTACCGCGCCGACAACTTGATAGAAGAATACCGAGACAAACTTTACGCTAAAATCGAAAAAGAAGTTGAAAAGGCTCAAAAACGTTTCGGCGATAAATTCGACAAACAACAATTTGTCAGCACAAATGAAAGAGTTTTGGCAACTCAAAAAGAAATCGACGAACTCACAGCCCGTTATGACAAGGCTCTTAACGAAAATAACTTGGAAGAACTTCGTCAGATTATTATCGACAAAGAAATCGTTTGTCCGATTTCCGGTACTAAAAACTGGACAGAAGTACGTCAGTTCAACCTTATGTTCCAAACCAAAATGGGTAGCGTTTCTGACGAACAATCAACAATTTACCTCCGTCCTGAAACGGCACAAGGTATTTTCGTTAACTATCTTAACGTTCAGAAAACAGGCCGCATGAAAATTCCGTTTGGAATCGCTCAAATCGGTAAAGCATTCCGTAACGAAATTGTTGCACGTCAGTTCATTTTCCGTATGAGAGAGTTTGAACAGATGGAAATGCAATTCTTTATCCGTCCGGGTCAAGAGTTAAGATGGTTTAAATATTGGAAAACGATGCGTAGAAAATGGCACGAAGCGTTAGGTTTCGGCTCTGACAACTACCGTTTCCACGACCACGAAAAACTCGCTCACTACGCTAACGCCGCAACCGACATTGAGTATAATTTCCCGATGGGTTTCCGCGAAGTTGAAGGTATACATTCAAGAACGGATTTTGACCTTTCACAACATCAAAAATATTCGGGCAAAAAAATTCAATATTTCGACCCCGAACTCAATGAAAGTTATACTCCTTACGTTATTGAAACTTCAATCGGTCTTGACAGAATGTTTTTGTCAATTCTTTCAGGTGCATACACCGAAGAAGAAATCAAATCGGAAGACGGAAAAGTTGATAAACGTGTAGTATTAAAAATTCCTGCTGCACTTGCACCCGTAAAAGTTGCCGTTTTACCTTTGGTTAAAAAAGACGGTTTGCCCGAAGTTGCAGAAAAATTGATGAAAGATTTGATGTACCGTTTTGACTGCCGTTACGAAGAAAAAGACACAATCGGCAAACGTTACCGCCGTCAAGACGCAATCGGAACTCCTTTCTGCGTAACAGTTGATTACGATACTCTCAAAGACAACACTGTAACAATCCGTTACAGAGACGATATGCGTCAAGAGAGAATTCCGATTGACCAAGTTGCTGACCTTGTTTCAAAGAATTGCGATTTGAACAACATTTTGAAACATTTGGCTGACGAGGACATCGAATTGCCTGAGGCATAAATAATTTTTATATTGTAGAGACGCAAGTGCACTTTGCGTCTCTACTTTTTTTATATATGCGTGTTTATTCAAATTGTAATTTCGTATCAGATTTCAATTTACTCTCCAAAACGCCTTTGTCGAAAACAAATTCTTTTGTGGCAAATTCCGGTACGTTAAAACTATACATCAATTTGCGGTTGTATTCAGGTGATTGCTGAGGTAACAAAAATGCTTTGGCGGCCTTGCCGTTTTTGTCAATGTATGCAATATATGCCCGCGTATAAAAACCGTCATCACGTCTGGATTCAAAAACTATCCACTCAGAATTCTGCGACCATGAATGATAACTATCAGCATAACTGCTGTTTGCATTTGTTAAAGGATAATTCTCTTTGGTTTCAAGATTCAAAATCCACAAATCAGCCTCCTTATGCCAAATAGCAAACTGACCGTAATTAAAACGGGTATAAAGCAGATACTTACCATCATACGAAGGCCTTGGAAATGACGAAGTTAAAGAATCCTTTGAAGTATTAATAAGCGTATCAACCTCTTTAGAAAAACTTCCGTCCAAAGGATTAAAACCTATTCTGCAAATATCATAACGAACCTCTTTCGTATGTTTTGACATATTAACGCTGTCAGCTGAAATAAAATATAAATATTTTCCGTCAGGAGAAAAGGACGGCTCCGAGGTAAAAGTTTTCTCGCTGTTTAATTCCGGTGAAGTCAAAAGCTTATTATTTGCAATGTCATAAACCACAACCCGCGATTCCATATCATAAACCTCTACCCTATTAGCATCTCCGCAATGAAACGCCTGCGCCGTATTGTTTTGAGAATAAGCAATGTATTTGCCTTGAGGATGCCAATACGGATAAACACAATTCAATTTGAATTTATCCGTAACTGCTTTACAAACAGTGATTTCGTTGCCGTTTTTTAAGACCGTAGAGTTCAAATTGCCTCTGACATGAAACGAGGCAAAATCCGTATTCCCTTTACAAAAAGAATGACAATTAACACAATTGGCGTTAATCAAACGATTATCAACAACGGTATTTTGCTGAAAATCAGTAAGATTTCTACAATAAATTCCCATACGGCTATAAATCTGATAACCCGGAGCTATCAAACGATAACACAAAAAACTGTCAATTTCGGAGTCTGCAACAAAAATCTCAAACGGTTTGTAAACGTATTTTTTATCGTTTTTGAATTCGGTAACGGAAATTTCCATTTTTTTACCGGAAGATTTTTCAAGAATTTTACGCCAATCAGAAAGCGGAAAATCTATATAATTCTTGCCCGAAAAATTATAATTTTCACCGTCAAAAGTTTTCAAAACAGCCTCTATCCTATCCAAAGAATCAAATGAAGAGGTAGAAAAATTCAGCGGAGCAATATTTTTGGGAATTGTAACACCGTTATAATCAGGCCATAAATCCGGCGGACAATCTTTTTCAACCGTGCCCTCAACCCTAACAGAACACGAGGATAAAATTAGCAATGAAAATATTACAAAAAAGTGTTTCATTTTGAATTATTTTTTTCATGGTGCAATTATAAGGATAATTTTTTGAAAAACGTTGTTATTTTTTATAATTTTGCAAAAACATTTTTCTTCAAAAAAAAGCAGCATGATACTAAAACAATTAAAACTTAACGGAATCGAGGCAGCTGTCATTGCTTTTATAATTTGCGCATTAGCAGCGGTTTCGGCTTTTACAACGACAACCGTTAAATATATTTCTCTACCCGAAAACGGAACGCACTTATTTAATGCCGTTTATAATTATGTTTTTAACGGACAGATTACCATTTTAACACAAATTGTTGCTCTGATTTTGATATTAGCCGAAGCCCTTTTGGTAACGGCAATGAACACAAATCACGAACTGACAAGAGCCCAAAATATATTTTTTCTGTTTGTTTATATTATCTTGTCGCTATCGTATATTCCGCTCAACACGTTTTTACCAGAACAAATCGCAAATATTTTCATAACGTTAGGATTTATAAAAATTCTCTCCTCGCACGGTCTTGATAAAGCTGAATTTCATTTTTTTGATGCCGGATTGTTGTTCGGAGTATCGGCTTTGTTTTGCACCTCGGCAATGATAATGCTTTTAATCGGACTGATTGCCTTTATCAATTACCGTCCGTCCAAATTCAATGAATTTGCAGTTTATATAATCGGATTTTTTACGCCGTTTTTTATTTACTTGTCGATTTTTTATTTAATCGAAGGCAATTTAACAGCAATTGAAGAGTTTTACCGCGAAAAATTCACGGCAAGCCTCAATCTCAACATAAAGGAAAACGAATTGATTAGTTTTATCTCGTATGCGTTAATGATATTTTTAGCAAGCGTTTTCATAATGCAGGAATACAGAAAATATAATTTGTTTTCAACAAGGACTTACAGAATGTTTTTCATAATGTTTGCCTGCGTTTTGATTTTGGTATCGACTCCATATTTCGGTCTGCAATCGTTAAGACTGATGACTATGCCGCTTACAATGCTTTACGTAACGGTATTTTACAATTTTAAACAAACGGTTTTTTCCGAAGTGTTTTTTACGGTATTCATTTTAGTCCATGTCGGAATACAAGGAATTTGGTATGCAATGCCTTAATACTAAAAAATGTTTGTCCTTTATTTTTTCTAACAACCATGACATCAAAACATTACATAAAAAAATATTTAATACCGGCAGCAGTGTTATTTTTTTTACAACTCTCATGCGTTAATGCGCAGGACAGCAATTATGTAAGAAAATATGACAATATGCTTTCGGTAAAGATTCTCAGCTATTATGACGGTTTTGATTTCAAAGACAAAGTTTCAGGTCTGAATTACATTCCCGGACTTCATACCGGCGTTGGAACGGGTTTTTATTTTAAATACATACCGTTTGATTTCAGTGTACGTCAAGAGTTTTCGGGACTCGGAGACGCAAAATATCACAAGCGCAAAACAACGAATATGCAGCTCAAAGGCTATTCAAAATATTTTGCCGGAGATATTTTTATTCAGAAATACAACGGTTTCTACACAAGTGAAGTCGTAAGTTACAAAACTAAATACAAAACCCTCAAAGAATTGGAATACAAGCCCGACTTGGAAATTTTTCTGCTCGATGCGGTAGGGAAATATATTTTCAACCATGAACATTTTTCCTATAAGGCGGGGTTTACTGCGTATGAAAGACAACTGATTTCCTCCGGCAGTTTTATGTGCGGGGCAAGTCTTCACTTAATGAAAATAAAATCCGACAGCACACTTGTCAGAATCAATAATTCCAGCGATTTGAAAACTTGTAATTTCGGTGTTAATACGGGTTATGCCTATAATTTTGTATTCGGAAAAAGAAGTACGCTGTTTTCCTCTGTCCTTCTTGGTCTGAATGTCAGCAACCTGCTAAAAAAAGCGGAGGACAATCCCGGACTTTTGCTATGGCCGTCATGCTATTTCAAAGGCGCATATTGGTTAAATTTTGACAAATGGTCGCTCGGACTTACTTGTGTTTACAATGTTATACATCATGTTTTTGAAGAAGATGTTGCAGTTTATATAAATTCAAGACGTGTAGAATTACTTTTAATACGCCGTCTATGTTATAAAAAAAAATCTAAAAAATGAAAAATCCCCTAAAATCTTACATGAGTCTTTTTAAAGGCAAATGGTACCAAAAAATAATTGCAGTTCTTTCTGCAATCATTTTCAGTATCGTGTTTTTGTTTTTCGCCGTTGATTTCAACTTGTTTTGGCTTTTCGGTGAAAGTCCTTCAACCAGTGAAATAGAAAATGGCGTTCAAGCGGAAGCCTCGATGATATACTCCTACGATAAAAAAATCATCGGAAAATTTTTCGCTGAAAACAGAACAAGTGTTAAGTACGAAGAACTTCCGCAAGTGCTTATCAACACCCTTGTTTCAACCGAGGACGAGAGATTTTATTCTCATCACGGAATTGATTTTCAAGGACTTGTTGCTGCAATAAAAGATATTATGCTCAACTCTAAAAAACGAGGAGCAAGTACGATAACACAGCAACTTGTTAAAAACCTTTATAAAACCCGAACCGATAAATACGGACATGGAATTTTGGGCAGGATTCCCGGCATCAAAATCCTCGTTGCAAAACTCAAGGAATGGGTTGTAGCCTTCAAAATCGAAATGCGTTTTTCAAAACAGGAAATTCTGACGATGTATTTCAACACCGTAGATTTCGGCAGCAACGCTTTCGGAATAAAAACTGCCGCCAAAACATATTTCAATAAACTTCCTAAAGATTTAACGACAGAAGAATGTGCCGTTTTGATAGGACTTTTGAAAGCCACAACAACTTACAATCCAAAACTCAATCCCAAAAACTCATTAAAACGCCGCAATACCGTTTTGCAAAATATGGTTAAAAACGGTTATCTCTCGCCCCAAAACTGTGATTCGTTAGTAAAAATTCCCATAAAACTGAATTTCTCCATTGATGACAATTATAACGGAATTGCGCTTCATTTCAGAGATAAGATTCAGGATTATTTGAAAGACTGGCTCAAGGAAACCGGCAAAAATCTTTATACTGACGGTCTAAAAATATACGTTACGATAGATTCCACAATGCAGGCTTACGCAGAACAAGCCGTAACGGAGAAAATGAAAATACTTCAAGACTCTTTCAATTTACATTGGAGAGGACGCAATCCCTGGTGTGATGCCCGCTGGCACGAAATTCCTAATTTTATCGAAAACATAGCCTACAAACTACCTAAGTTTCAATCGCTTATAAAACAAGGTTATGACACTTTGAAAATCATGGAAGAAATGAATAAACCGCATAAACTTACGGTTTTTGATTATAACGGCGGGCAAAAAGATACAACATTATCGACCATGGATTCCATACGGTATATGGTAAAATTTCTGCATTGTGCGTTGATTGCAATAGAGCCGCAAACCAGATACATAAAAGCATGGGTCGGCGATTTGAATTTTAAATTTTGGAAATATGACAAAGTAACGGCATTAAGACAGCCGGGCTCTACTTTCAAACTTTTTGATTACACCGAAGCCATGAACCAAGGTCTTAAACCCACGGACGAAAGGACTGACAGTTACGTTGTCTGGCCTGTTTGGGACAAAGGTAAGCGCAAAAATTGGATTCCGCACAATGCTGACGGCATCTGCACCGATACGGTTTATTCCTTGAGGGCGGCTTTTGCTCGGAGTATCAATACGATAGCCGTTCAGATAAGCAAAGAAGTCGGAATTGAAAACATCTGCAAAACGGCTCATGCCATGGGCATAACAACACCCTTGAACGATACCATGCCCTCAGTTTGTTTGGGCGGCAACGATGTTACACTTTTGGATTTAACAAATTGCTATTGTACCGTTATGGCTGACGGTGAATATCAACCTCCGATACTTGTTACGAAGATTTTAGACAAAAACGGAAAAGTTATCTACACCGCACCCGAACATACGATTAATGCGTTGGAAGAAAAAACGGCTTTTTTAATGCAGTCGATGTTAAAAGGAGCATTAACGGAAGAACATTGTACCTCCGGTTATCTTTGGCGTTACGTTGGAAAATGGTACAACAGTTGCGATTTCGGCGGCAAAACAGGAACCTCCAACAATCATTCCGACGGTTGGTTTATTGCAACTACACCGGGTCTGGTTACAGGAGTTTGGACCGGAGGCGAATACCGTTCTATACATTTCAGAGGTGGTGAAATCGCCGGAGGAAATTTTACGGCTCTACCGGTTTGCGGAAACTATTTACAAAAAGTTTTGGCAGATACGACTTTCAGATGTTATCACCAAAAACTCCCGCAAAGATGGAAATAGTTTTTTTTCACCAGTCAAGTAAATAAAAAAATATATTAGGCAAAAATGGTTTTAAATTATATTTGGATAGCGTTTTTTGTTTTAGGATTTTGCGCTGCACTTTACAAACTGATTATAATGGGCGACACAGAAATTTTTTCTGTCATGGTCAAAAATATTTTTGATTCGAGCAAGACGGGTTTTGAAATTTCATTAGGTCTGACCGGTGTTTTAACACTTTGGACAGGCCTTTTGAAAGTCGGAGAAAAAGGCGGCATGACAAATTTTATTGCTAAAATTTTCGGACCGTTTTTCCGCCGTTTGTTTCCAGAAATTCCCAAAGACCATCCGGCAATGGGTAGTATCGTTATGAATTTCAGTGCTAATATGTTAGGCCTTGACAATGCCGCAACGCCTCTTGGTCTTAAAGCCATGACACAAATGCAGGAACTCAATCCTAATAAAACACAAGCCTCAAACGCACAAATTATGTTTCTGACGCTCAACGCTTCAGGTCTTACGATTTTGCCCGTTACGGTGATGATGTACAGAATTCAAATGGGAGCCTCAGAGGCCTCTGACGTTTTTATTCCGATACTTTTGGCAACGAGTATAAGCACGTTAGCGGGACTATTAACGGTTTGTATACGTCAAAGAATCAACATTTTAGACAAAGTAATACTTTCGTATCTCGGAGTTTTGTTTTTGGCAGAAGGGCTTTTGGTATGGCAGTTTTCAAAAATGGAGAGCGATGAGATTTCCTCAGTCAGTTCGTTAGCGGCAAATATGATTTTGTTTGCAATAATAGTTTCGTTTATCGTAGTGGCTGCCATAAAAAAAATAAACGTTTACGAGGCGTTTATTGAAGGAGCGAAAGACGGTTTTTCGACGGCAGTAAAAATCATTCCGTACATGGTCGGAATATTGATAGCGATAGGCGTTTTCAGAAGTTCGGGAGCATTGGAATTTTTAACAGAGGGTTTAAGCAGTTTGCTCGGAGCATTAGGCATTAATACTGATTTTATACCGGCACTGCCGACCGCATTAATGAAACCTTTAAGCGGCTCGGGCGCAAGAGGCATGATGATAGACTGTATGCAAACTTACGGTGCAGATTCTTTTGCCGGACGTTTGAGTTGCACGATGCAAGGAGCTGCTGATACTACATTTTATATCATCGCACTTTATTTCGGCTCTGTCGGTATCAAAAACACCAGATATGCCGTTTCTGCGGGTCTTATAGCCGAATTTTCAGGATTAATAGGTGCAATTTTTATCGCATATATATTTTGGTAAGAGATTTTTTTCGTTCATAGAAAGCCAGAAAAACTTCAAAAATTTTGGCGCACTATGAACGAAAAAAAATTTTATAATTTTATTCAAACTTTTTGGCCTCTTGCCACAAGGTTTCCATTTCCTCTAAAGTCATTTGTTTTAAAGTTTTGCCCTGTTCCTTGGCTTTTTGCTCGATATAATTGAAACGATAAATAAATTTCTGATTCGTTCTCTCAAGTGCCGTATCGGAATTAACGCCGAAAAGTCTGCCCGCATTTATAACCGCAAACAAAACATCTCCGAACTCCGCTTCAGCTTTATCGCTATCCATATTTTTTACCTCGGCCTCAAACTCAGAAAGCTCCTCTCTGACTTTATCCCAAACCTTTTCCTTCTTATCTTCCTGCCAGTCAAAACCCGCTGACGAGGCTTTGTCTGATATACGGTAAGCTTTTATAATGGAGGGTAAAGCATTAGGAATACCGGCTAAAACAGTTTTGTTGCCGCCTTTTTCTTTGAGTTTCACCTCTTCCCACATTTTGGAAACCTCTTCGGGAGTCTCGGCTTTGTATCCGCCGAAAATATGAGGATGACGAAAAACTAATTTCTCGTTCAAAGCTTCAAAAACATCTTTCAAATTGAATTCGTTTTTCTCTTGAGCCATCAGAGAATACAAAATTATATGCAACAAAACATCACCTAACTCTTTCTTAAAATCCTTAACATTACCGCTGATTATAGCTTGCGATAATTCATAAACCTCTTCTATTGTTAAAGGACGGATAGTTTGCGGTGTTTGCACTGAATCCCAAGGACATTCCTTGCGGAGTTTTTTTATAGTTTCTAATAAATTAAGAAAACTGTCTAAAAGTTCTTTATTTTCCATCGAATTATTTTTGGCACAAAAGTAATCAAAACAAAAGAAACTAAGCAGTTTTTTTCGTTTTTTTTTGTTTATTCCAAAAAAAAGGCATACTTTTATCACCTCTGTAATTATGCCTTATAAGGCTATACAATTAACTGTAACACAATTAAATAAAAGATAACGACATGAATAAACAGTCTTATTTGGAATTGAGTTATTCCCTCAATCAGGATATACTGAAAAACAACGCCGTCGGTGCAGTAGCAGCCTCCTCGCTAATATACTGCAATACCAAATGCTGGCACGGGTTGTTGTCTGTATACAATCCCGAAACCAAAAAACAGAAAATTCTGCTTTCAACTCTTGATGATGCCGTTATCGACGGCGACAAAACATATTACCTATCTGTAAGAAAATATCCCGACGTGTTTTTCCCGTTAGGACATCAATATATCAAAGACATAACTTTCAACCCGTTTACCAAAATCACTTATCAAGCCGGTGAGATAGAATTGATAAAAGAAATTCTTTTGTCCTCAAACGAGGAAACTATGCTGATAAAATATGCTCTTACCAAAAGTCCGAAATCAGTAAAACTTCAAATTCGTCCAATCGTGGCATTCCGCGATGCGATGAGTCTGACAAGGACTGACAAAGGCATTATCACGACAAGTACAAGAGTGGCCAACGGTATTTCGTATCACCCGAGAAAAGAAGAACCGATGCTCTTTATGCAAACTTCACCGACTGCCAACCCTTGTGAATTTGTTTCTGCCCCGGACTGGAATTACAACATCGAATACATCAAAGACCAAGCTGAAGGGAAACCTTATCAAGAAGACCTTTTTATGCCCGGTTATTTTGAAATAGAACTCAACCAAGGCGAAGAAGTATATTTTTCGGCTTCCACAAAAATTCAAAATCCTGATACGCTTGCAGCGTTTTTCAAAGCCGAATCAGGTACAAGAAACAAACGCAAAAACTACGAAGAATACATAAAATTCTCGGCAAGTCAAATGTTCAGAGAAGTAGACGGAGAATGTCAAGTGTTGGAAAAAATTCCCTCAAGAGATTATTTTTCGTACCATCTTTTAGCGGCATTACCGGGTCTGACACTGCCGGACGGAAATTTTGATTTGTTCGTTAAAACGGCGAAATCATATATCGCAAAAATCAAAAACAATGCTTTCGGTTCGATAGAAAAAAGAAATTATGATGCTCATTCCCCACTATGGCTGATTTGGGCAATTCAACAATACGGTTATCAGTTAGGCGATTTTCAGGAATTGTACAAAACTTTCGGAAAAACCGTAACTCAATTGGTAAAAGCCGGAATGGACAATCGTATTCCGGGATTGCATACCAATCACAACGGACTTATTTCGATGGAAAGAAACGGCAGCAACAGATATTTTGCCGATGTTAATGCTCTGTGGTACAACGCATTAATGTATGCCGCAGAAATTAATTCCTTTGTCGGAAACACTGAATTTTCAAACAACGCAGCCCAATACGCCAAAGGTTTGAAACTATCGTTCAATACATATTTTGTTGATAGGTCTACAAAACATCTTGCCGATAGTATCAACGATGACGGCGATAAAGATATGACTTGCCGTCCGGGACAAATTTTAGCCTTTGCAATGCCTTTCCCCGTAGGAAACGAGGAGAGAACTTTGGAAATATTATCGGAAGTGGAAGAAAAACTTTTAACTCCGCTCGGACTACGCTCTTGCCCTGCCGATTATGCGAAATATCATCAGGACGGCGAAGGCGATATTTATCCGATTTATCTTTGCTTTTTGGCGGAATTGTATCTCAAAACAGGAGGCGAAATCGAAGGTATGAAAAATGCCGAAAGCATTTACAGAATGTTTGACACGGCAAGAATAGAAATAGAATCACCGAACTTTTTTGAAAAGTTCGACCCCGAACCACCTTACAGAGGTAAAGGCTCTCCTCTTTTTGCTGGTACGGTGGCTGCTATCAACAGAATTAAATTATTAATGGATCAGTTTTAAAAAAAAATTATGAAAATTCTGATGCTTGGATGGGAGTTTCCTCCCCACATTTCAGGCGGATTAGGCACAGCGTGTCAAGGTATTGTCAAGGGTTTGGGAAAACAGCCTGACACAAAAGTCATATTCGTTGTTCCGAAAGTATTCGGCGACGAAAAAGCTAAAAACACCGTTTTTGTCGGTGCTAACAAGTTCATAGAAAAATTTTCAACCGTTCTTAACAGAAAAGTCAGAATATTGCTCCCCGAAGATGGCACTTCAAATGAGAGTTTCTCTCTTGATGGGAACAATCTGATTTACGTAGAAACGGCTTCTATGTTGCACCCGTACATCACGGCTGAAGAAATTGAGAAGATTTTAATCAAGAAACACATCGACCCCGAAACAGTAAAATTCAACTCTGAAGGCTCTCTTGTGGTTACCGACAAAAAAGGTAAAGAAAGAGAAATAAAACTTTCGTTTCAGGATTTTCAGGCGTTGGAGGTCAAAACGGAACAAAAACAAAACCCAAAAAAATTTGAGTTTACCGGCAAATATACTTCAAATCTCTACACCGAAACGGGAATGTTTGCCAAAGTTGCTCAAAAAATTGCCGAAAAATTCGATTTTGACGTTATCCACGCCCACGATTGGCTCACTTATGAGGCAGGCGTTGCAATAAAAGAAGCCTCTGGCAAACCTTTGGTCGTACACGTTCACGCCACTGAATATGACCGCTCAGGCGGCAAGGTCAATGAAAGGGTTTTTAATGTTGAAAAACACGGTATGCAGGAGGCTGACAAGGTTATTACCGTCAGCAAATTAACCAAAGAAATAGTCGTAGAAAAATACGAAATCCCCGAAGAAAAAATTACAACCGTTTACAACGCAGTAGATTTCAAGACTACGCCGAGAAAAAAATACAAAAAAATTCCGGGCGAAAAAGTCATAACGTTTTTGGGCAGAATTACTTACCAAAAAGGTCCTGAATATTTCCTACGTGCGGCATACAAAGTACTGCAAAGAGTTAAAAACGTAAGGTTCGTAATGGCAGGAAACGGTGATATGTACAGAGAAATGATTAGAATGGCGGCTCACCTGAAAATTGCCGACAGATTCCATTTCACTGATTTTCTTGACAAAGAGGAAGTTAAACACCTGTTTTCAATCTCGGACGTTTATGTGATGCCTTCGGTTTCGGAACCGTTCGGAATAACACCGTTAGAGGCTGTTAAAAGCGGGGTTCCGGTAATTATTTCAAATCAATCGGGCGTTGCTGAAATTTTGGAAAGCGCAGTCAAAATAGATTATTGGGACGTAAACGCCATGGCAGACGCTATTTACGCCATTATAAAATATCCCGCTTTAGGAAAATATTTCCGCCGCAAAGCCAAACAAGAGGTTAAGGAAATGAAGTGGGAAAAATCAGCTGCCAATCTCAACGAAATTTATCACGATGTGGTAATTTCCGCTAAAGACGAGTGGAAAGACGTTAAAATGGACGTCGGCTGCTGTCCAAAGGAAAATACAAACAATCAATTAACTAACCAAAAAACAGAAATAGATGAAAACGATATGTCTGAACTTTAACTTACATAAATCCGTATTATTAAAAAAATACAGATTTTTTGACATCGGAAACGACAATAATTATTTCGACACATACACAACGGATTTGCTGACCGAAAAAGATGCAAAAGACTACATCATACCCCTTTTGGAGATGTTGGAGAGGCTTTCAGATGATTTCAACGGCAAATTCAAATGCTCTATAACAATTTCCGGCATTGCAATCGAAAACTTTTCAAGAGCCTGTCAAAACGGTCTTGAAATCTTGAAAAGACTTGCCAGAACAGGCAATTTTGAATTTACCGGAATGCCTTATTATAATTCGCTTACCTCCATTACGGACAAGGAAGAATTTGCTGTACAGGTAAAAAAACATTCCGCTAAAATCGAAGAATTTTTCGGTCAAAAACCTACTACGTTCAGAAATACGGAACTTATTTATTCCGACGAAATCGGCAAAACGCTTTATGAATTGGGTTTTGACACGATTTTAACAGAGGGCTGCGGCAAAGCAATAGAACTTTACGGAAACAACGTTTTGTATTTCAATCCGATGTGCGAGACTCAAAAAATCTTAACCCGAAATCAGGATTATTCGAGAATGTTTCAGGACGGATTAAAAGACAATAAACTTTTTACGCCGGAATATTTCGCGCAAAAATTTTATGATTTTGACGAAGAGGACGAAGTTATTTATTTAGGTGTTAATTTCAATAACTTCAACAAAACGAAATTCAATGACGACATTGTCATTTTCTTAAAATCGTTCGTTAATGCGATTATACAATCGGAAGAATTCGTTTTTGAAATACCGAAAGAGATTTCTAAAAACCTAACGCCCGTTGCGCCTTTAAACGTACCGAGGCCTATCTCGGGCATGAACCGTTATCATGATTTAACACCGTGGCAATCAAACGAACTTCAAGAAGAGGCACTTCAAAAAATTACAAGTTATTCAAAACTCGTAGAAACCGCTAATTCAGATGTTTTGACGGATATTTGGAGAAATCTTCAATCCTCGGATTATTTTTATTATATGTCCACGGAATATTTTAACAACCCGGCTTACGGTTACAAACCGAATCCGTTCAAATCGCCTTACGAGGCTTTTATCAATTATATGAACATAATCTCGGATTTGGAACGCAGGCTCAACGCTAAAATCAAAGAAGACGAAAAAAACAAACTAAGCGATCAAGAAATTCTTGATATTATATCGCATTACGAAAAAGCAATCGTATCATTAAAACAAAAGTTAGAAGACAGAGAAAATGAATAAATTTACCTTTACCAATTACAAAAATAACCATGAAATTAAAAATCGTATTAGCATCGTTGCTGCTCTCCTCATGCGGTGGCAACGAATTAAAAATCAGTAACATTAACGGCGGTGCTGAAATTATTTTTCCTAACGGAGAAAACGAAAAAATCGTGTTTTATTCGCCTTCTACCATAAGGTGTTACAAAACCAAAGACGGCAAAGATTTAAAACACGAAAGCCTTGTGGTGAAAAAAAATCCGCCGCAAAACATCAAAACCGTTAAAACCGAAACTCAGGATTTCGTAATTTTAACCTCGGAAAAGCTTAAAGTCTGCATTTCAAAATCGGACGGAAAATTAAGTTTTTTCAATGCTGACTCTTCTTTGCTTTTTAAGGAAGAGTTTCCGACTGAGTTTCAAAAAAAAGTCATCAAAGGCGATACGGGTTATTCTGTCAATCAAAAATTCTTAATTTCCTCATCTGAAGGTATTTACGGCTTTGGTCAGAATCAGGAAAATTTTATGAATTACCGCGGAAAAACTTTAGGACTCTCGCAAAGTAACACAAATGCCGTTTCACCGGTTTTTGTTTCAACCAACGGTTACGGTGTTTTTTTTGACAATTATTCTTTCATTCAGTTCAGCGAAAAGGATAACATCGTCAATATTTCTCAATCCATGGGCGATGGTCTTGACTATTACGTTTTTGCAGGAGAAAACGCCGATAAAATTATCTCGGAATATAGAAATCTCACGGGAAAAGCCGTTATGCTACCCCGTTGGGCTTTCGGTTATTGGCAAAGCAAAGAGCGTTACAAATCTCAAGACGAACTCTTGGAGGTTGCAAAACGTTATCGAAAAGAAAATATTCCGATTGATTGCATGGTTCAAGACTGGGAATGGTGGGAAAACGGCAAATGGTCGTCAATGGAATTCGACGAAAAACGTTTTCCGAACCCCAAAGCCATGATGGACGAACTTCATAATTTGAATCTTCACGCCATAATTTCTGTTTGGCCATGTATCGGTCTTAACACCAAAATGCACGATGATTTCTACAAACGCGGATTTTTGTTGGAACCGATAGGCTGGGGAAATTTTCGCTACATCGACGTCTACAATCCTAAAGCAATGGATTTGTACAACGATTATGTTTATAAAAATGTTTATAATCAAGGCTTTGACGGTTGGTGGCACGACAGCACCGAACCCGATGTCATCAACTCCCTGACAAAAGAAAGCCACAGATATGAAACCGAAAAACTCGAAAATAATCATCTCGGCTCATACACAAGATATTTAAATTCTTATGTGTTAGCGATGTTGGATAAGGTTTATGACAAATGGACTTCAACGGATAAAAACCGCAGAGCGTGCATTTTAACGAGGTCAGCATTCGCAGGCTTGCAACGCGACGGCGCAATCACATGGTCGGGCGATATAGGTGCAAGTTGGCAAATTTTTCAAGACCAAATAACGGCAGGTCTAAACTTCTCATTATCAGGACTTCCGTATTGGAGTTTTGACATCGGAGGTTTTTTAATCGGCTCTTACGACGGACTTTTCACTTACGGTGCTAAAGACCCGGCGTACATGGAACTTTATACGAGAATGTTTCAATTTGCTACTTTTACGCCGATTTTCCGCTCACACGGCTCTGACGCTCCGAGAGAAATGTGGAAAATGGGAAGTTTTAAGCCGGTGTTAATAGAATTTGACAAATTGCGTTACAAACTTTTACCGTACATTTATTCTTTGGCAGGAAAGGTTTATAACGAGGATTATACAATGATGAGAGCCTTAGTTATGGATTTTCCCGAAGATAAAAACGTTTATGAAATAAAGGACGAATATATGTTCGGAGAGGAAATTCTGGTTGCCCCCGTAACGGATTATATGTATCACACGCCGCCTCAAATTTCAAAAATCACACCGAAAGAGGTTTTCAAAAACGGTGTTAATGTTAAATACTATAAAGACAAGGATTTCAAAGAATTAAGCAAAGAGGAAACGGCTGAAAACATTGACATTTATTGGTACGACGGACGTCCTGAATACGTAACGGATTCGATGTATTCGGTACGTTTTGAAAGCGTTTTGGTAGCACCCGAAACAGGAAAATATCAATTCCAAATAAAAAGTTTTGACAGCCGCGTTATAATTTTTAACGGTGATACGCTAAAAGTTCAACTCGATTGCAACGAACCGTATTTTGAATTTTTGGAATTAGAAAAAGGCAAAGAATATCCTATAATTTGTGAAACTCAAAACAATCAGACGGGAGCTGCCCGTTTCCGTCTTTATTGGAAGACACCTTCCGATTTTGAAAAAGAAACTCAAAAAGCCGACAAACCCAAAAGCCGTAAAGTTTATTTGCCAAAATCAACTAATTGGGTAGATTTTTTCACGGGAGAAGTTTATCAAGGCGGACAAACCGTTGAAATAGAAACTCCGATTGAAAAAATTCCCGTTTTAATACGTCAAGGCAGCATTTTGCCGCTTAGCGAGGTAGGTCAATACGCTGACGAAAAAGCTAACGGCGATTTGGAAATCCGCATTTTTGAAGGTCAGGACGGTGAATTTACGCTTTACGAGGACGAAGGCGACAATCTCAATTACAAAGACGGAAAATTCTCACTGATTAAATTTTCGTATTCTGAAAAAGATAAAACCTTAAAAATTTCAGAGCCTCAAGGCAGTTTCCCCGGTATGAAAACAGAAAGATTCTTTACCGTTACAACAAAACTCGGAAAAGTAATTCAAAAGGTTAAATACGAAGGAAAAGAAATCGAAATAAAATTATAACACACACAAAAAAAACGAATTACGTAAAGGAAAACTTCGTCGTAATTCGTTTTTTTTAATTTTTTTTTATTCCTCATCTTCTTTGAGCATAGGAACTTTGCCGTCCTCAAAGATATAATCATCGGTTTGAAGTCTGTATTTAATAGCAGAACCAATAAACGAGGAGTAATCCATACCTTCCGCTTTTTGGAAAACATCAGCATTATCAATGCCACGGTATTTACAATTATTATCGTAAAAACATCTGTCAATAATTCCTGAATTTTCCCTTCCGCAAATAGCTCCGTAATAAGAGTTTCCGAAAATCTGTCCGAAGGAAAGCGATGTGCTTATAGTTCCTGAATTATAACCGCAAATACCGCCTATATAATAAGAGGCCGTTGCATAACCGAAATTAACACAGGAAATAACTTTACCACCGCTATTATCAGCACAAATACCACCGGCAAAAGCCTGAGCCGAAATTTTGCCTCTGTTTACGCAATATTTAACTTCGCTGTTATTTTTAGTTGCTCCTACAATACCCGCAGCATTGTTGCCTGAAGATGAAATAGATGCATTGTTATGACAAAAATAAATTTTGCCACCTTTTCCTGCTATACCGCCCGAAGAAAGGTTTGAGGAAATAGTACTATCATTAATACATTTTTTTATAATACCGTCGTTAAGACCTACAATACCGCCCGTACAGTCATAGCCTTCTATTTCGCCGGAATTAATACAAGAAATAACCTCTCCGTAAGAATTTCTACCCGTAATACCGCCCGTATTGTCGCCGGCAGAGATTTTTCCAAAATTACGACTGTTTTGAATTACATTAGTACAGCTGCCTGCAATACCGCCGACTCCCGCCGTTCCCGTTATAATTCCTGAATTAGAACAAGAATCTATCAAATTGTTGCTTGCTCCGGCAATTCCGCCGGTATTAAAATCGCATTTCACAGAGCCGAAATTTTTACAACCGAAAACTCCGCCGTTGTCATAACCGACAATGCCACCGACAAAATTATTGCCCGTAACAGCTGCCGAGTCATGTTCACAATTGATAATTTTACCGACATTGAAACCGCAGATTCCTCCGGAATAATAACGACCCGAAATAGGTGAACGAGAAAGTTTCAAATTCTTTATCACACCGGCATTATAACCGATAAAGCCCACATTATCAAGATTTTCATGGTTGCAGTTAAAACCCGAAATCGTATATCCGCCACCGTCAAAAACTCCTTTGAACGGGAACAAATAATTTCCTATCGGCATTTGATTCTCGTTGGAACGGTAATAAACACTTTTGGTAAGTTTGAAATAAACCCCGTTAAAACCGTCCACACACGAAAAACCTTTGTAATCAGTATTATTATTAACAGCCTTTCTCAATGCTGAAATGTCATCAGGCGAAGATAGCAAAATCGGATTTTCCTTAGTGCCCAACGCTTTCAAATCCGGATTAGTAATCTTGAAAACAAGATGTTTTTTTGCCGCACTGTTTCCTATCGTCAGCATTACAGCTCCCTGTTGAAGAGGTACAGCCTCGTTTTTAGACATTTGCAAGATTTCCAAATTGTTGCAATAATACGAAATTCCTTCTCTTGAAGGAAGTGTGATAGATGTCGATACATTAAAAGCCGTCTGACCCTCTGTTATAAAAACAGGCGTTGAAGCAACTACTGCCTCATCGTGCATCTGAACCGAAAGAATTTTCGGATACATATTGTCCTCGTACTGAAAATCAAAAGAAAAACCGGTTCTACTTTCCAACGAATTTCCTACCATATCCCTTGTATTCAAACCTTTAGTATCCACCAGTGTAACGGAATTATCAATACTGCCGATAGGTCTTTCCACCGCACACATCTGTTTATCAAAAATGCAATGGCTGAATTTACTCATCGTTGCATTTCCGCATATTGCTCCCGTGTATTCCGAAACTCCTTCTGCCGTATTATAAAAAAGTACCTGAGAAAACGAACTCTCATTACTGTTGCCGCAAATACCGCCAACATTATAATGTCCGTGAACACGTATTGCTGAAATACATTTTTCAACACGGCCTTTATTAATAAAACCTACAATAACACCGCTGTTGTCGCCACCGACAATTTCACCGTCAGTTACAACAATTTTGGTAATCGCACCTTCACAATAACCGAAAAGTCCGCAGTTTTTCTCGTAAGGACGGTTGATTTTAAGATTGGAAACACAAAAACCGTAGCCGACAAAAGTGCCTCTAAAAGGTGTTACTCTGCTGCCGACTGGTTTCCAATTAACACCCTCAGGAATGAGAATGTTTCCCGTTAAAACCACTGTTACGCCTTCAAAACCGTTAATACTCGTAAACCCCTTGTACGAACTGCAATAATTTACGGCATTAGCAAATTTTATAAAATCCTCATAACCGGAAACTCTCAAAGGCGAATGTTCGTTACCGTTTTGTTTGAAATTTTCATTCGTTATTTTAATAAAAAGCTGTCTTGTACAACTTCCGCCTTTTATCAACAAACTTACGTCAGCCCTTTCCCTAACGATAGCCGTATAACCTTTAACTTCAAGATATTGCTGATTTGAAGAAAAATATTCGATTTCTTCAGTTCTCTTCAAATAAATATCTTTTGTAATATTATTAACGTCTTGAGCCTCACCGAAAACCACAGGAGTTAAAGCTGCTTTTGAAATTTTTGTCCACTTCGTTGTAGTGAGTTTCGGATACATTCCGTCTTCCAAAACAAAAGCACCATCGTTGCTATAACCCGAAGCACCGATAATCTGATTGGTAGAAAGACCTTTTATCGTTTTTAACTCAATTGTTCCGCATCCGTTTTTCAAAGGACACATCTGAATATCGTAAATACAGTTAGCAATCACGGTATTGTTCAAACTCGCACTACCCACGATACCGCCGCAAGAATTTCTATCGGCAACGTATCCAAAATTAAAACAATTTTTTATCTGACCGCCTTCATAATTTTTGCCGCAAATACCGCCTCCGTAATTATTAGAGATAACGTTAGCAGTGTTGATACAATCTTCAATAATTCCGGAATTATGACTGCAAATTCCTGCTCCGTAATAATCGGCAAAAACCAAACCTCCCGCAATTGTTAAGTTCTTGATTTCGCCGCTATTATAACCGAAAAGCGCACCGATGCCGTCATCATCGGGTTTTATTATCATTCCCGTAATGCAATAACCGTTACCGTCGAAAATTCCCGCAAAACGTGTCGAATATGTTTTTCCGATTGTAGTCCATTGCGAACCTTGAAAAGCACCGTCAGAGTCGATATAACAGCCTAAATCAATATCGGCAGTCAAAAAGATAGTCTTCTTGGAAAAATCATAAGGCGAGAAAAAACCCGTCGTTCCGTTTACAATATTGGCCAAACCTGCAAGCTGATTGGCGTTATTAATTTCATAAGTATCTGAAGTAATGTTATTTACATACCAACTTATATCAGGGACAATTTCTGAAGAAAATGCAGAGGATTTCCCTAAAAAACTAAAGCATAAACATGCCAGTATTATAATTAAAATGCGTTTCATCTTTTTTGCTTTTTTGCAATTAACAAAAATATATATAATTTGGCAAACTACAACAAAGAAAATATTAATTTTTCCGTTTTTTATAAAAATTGCGGTTTTGCCCTTGATAATAAGCCGATTTTTCGGCATTGAGTTCCAAAGTACACACCACAGTACCGTGGTCTGACTTGCATTTATCCTGTTTTTCAATAGTGAAAGTCTGGTCTACAAGATGATCGTTATAAACGGAAACCAATCCCACACGTCCTACGTTTTTAGGATTTTCCGTAACGAGTTCCTCTGAAACCATTATATGGTCAAGACTTTCATACATTCCGTTGTGAATGTGAGTATAATAAAAATCCTGATAACTTCTTCGCGCCTGAATATCTTTGACATGATAAAGCAAAACATCCCAAACACTGCGTTTTTGAGAATCAGGAAGTCTGTGCTGAGGCACTTCGCCCGAAATTATACGTGTTGTAACGGCATTTCCTGTATCATTAACATCACCGAAAACCACAACGGGACGATTTTGATTTTTAAGGCTTCTAACAAGAATTGCTCTCAAAGCAGCTGATTCCGAGGCTCTTATCATCAACGCCCTAACCTGCGCCCGTGCCAAATCAATAGGATTTCTCTCGTCTTCACCCTCATAAAAAACGGGACGTTTTGATTTTAAATGAACAACAAAAAACGTTACGATACCAAACGGTTTTATAAAAATATCAGCCTTTAAGACCGGTCGCGAAAAAGAGTCAAAAGGCAGACATATTTTTTCGTAAGAGTTTTTAGGTTTGAAATCAATTACGGCCTCAGGCGGATATTTATCAAAAATCTCCACGCTGTCGATCGGAAAAACCGACATTAATGCAACTCTTGGTTGATTGCCGGTTTCATCGCCCATAATTATTTCTGCATTTTGGTATTTTTTGATATCCGAGACCGCAATACTGAGTGCCTGTTTATGAAAACATTCTTGAAAGCCTATCACATCTGCGTCCATTTGCTTTAACATCGAAGATGTCCAAGCAATTTTGCGGTGAAATTCTTCAGGAGTATATCTCAAACTTCCTCCATACATTTCACGGTTCGGCATCATCAAGTTCATCAGGTTGAAAGTCCCTGCTTTTATGGTCTTTATATTGGTGTACATTTTTTATTTTCAGATTTTAACTAAATGATATATACGAAAATCAAGCCGAAAATATAAGTTTAAAAATCTTTTTTTGATTAACACACAAAAAAAATAATGAAAAAAATTTTTTTATTTTGTATTTTTCGCTTACCTTTGCGGACTGAAAAATTAAATTTAATTTTACAAGTTATTAATAATTAAAAGGATATGATCATAGTACCGATTAAAGAGGGAGAAAACATTGAAAAAGCCCTCAAAAAATTCAAAAGAAAATTTGAAAAAACCGGTGTTGTAAAAGAACTCCGCGACAGACAAGCTTTTACAAAATTCTCGGTAAGAAGAAGAGAGCAAATTAAAAAAGCTATCTACATTCAGAAACTTCAGAGAATGGAAGCAGACGTATAGTCTTGATTTCTTTTTTTCTTAATGATTTTCAATGAAATCCGACATCTTTCAGATAGTCGGATTTTTTTTATTATAAATGTTCTTTTTTTTCATTTTTTTATTTTACTTTGCAGTCAGAATTTTTTAATAATTTATTAATAAACAAAATGAAATTAAAGGCAATTATATTAGCACTTGCAACAGTTTTTTCTGGCTGTACCTCGGACATACATTTGTTTGAGGAACATGCTTATTTTAAAAGTTTTACCTATACCGGCGAGGATCCGGAATTTGAGGCAACAAGACTCGGCGAAGGAGAAATTTTCAATCCCATACTTCAAGGCTCTTATTCGGATGCAAGTATTTGCAGAAAAGGCAGCGATTATTATATGGTAACTGCTACTTATACTTTTTTCCCCGGCTTAACGATTTTGCACAGCCGCGATTTGGTAAATTGGGAACAAATTAATTACGCACTTTCCACGGAGCGTCAATGTCTTAACTCATCTCTATCAAGTAATAACGGAGTATATCCCTCAACAATCCGATACAACGAAAACGACGATTATTTTTACATAACGGGAACATTCGTAGGTAGCGGCGGACATTTTATCATCAAGGCAAAAGACCCTGCCGGAGAATGGTCTGACCCTGAATGGATTTACGGGTTAGGCGGTGTTCACCCTTCACTTTTTATTGACGATGACGGCAAAGCATACCTTTTGAATCAAGGAGGTCCTGATTTCATACCGCCGTATTCGGATTATAAAGTAATTTGGATTCAGCCTTTCGATCTTAACACGATGAAAAACTACGGCGAAAGAAAAATTATTCTTGCCGGTGGTGATTTAATAGAGAAACGCCCCATTTGGTTGGAACTTCCGCACATTTATAAAATAGAAGGATATTATTATCTGACAGCCTCTGAAGGCGGCGGATTAGGAAACGGATGTGCATGCTGTGTTTACCGTTCTAAAAATATTTTCGGACCTTATACCCGTTATGACAACAACCCTATTTTAACACAACGCAGACTCTCTCCCTCAAGAGACGAGGCAGTTATCGGAACGGGTCATACAGATTTCGTTCAATCAACGGACGGCAATTGGTATGCCGTATTTCAAGGTATGAGATCATATTCTGCTACCGAAGATTACAATCAAGGAAGAGAAACTTTTATGATGCCGGTTTCTTTCAACAGCGGCTGGCCTTACATTATCAACAACGGTGAAAATATCCCGATGAAAATTTCTGCTCCGGGCGGTGTTAATTACATAAAAGACAGCGTAGCATATCAAAGATATATTCCGCACGGCAATTTCACATATCACGAAAGGTTTACCTCTAAGGATTTACCGATGCAATGGTTTCATTTAAGAACTCCCGTTACCCCCGATTATATAAAACCGGAGAATTTATCAGAGGGTATTCTTATGCCGCTTGAAATCAACAATATACGTTCGGTTCGTCATACGGGATTTATTGCAATGCGCCAAATGCACAATCATTTCAGTGCTGAAACGGAACTGCATTTCGTACCCGAAAATCCTAAAGAATTTGCAGGTCTTGCACTCTTTGCCGGTGATAAAAACAATTATGAATTCGGTATCACCATGAGAGACAACATTCCGACACTCGTTCTCCAAAAAGCAGGAGTCATGTACGACGATATTGTTAAAGAAGAAATCCTCAAGAAAAAACTCAAAGACGGTTTTCAAGGACGTATAATCCTAAAAACAGAAAGACTCCCCGACGGTTTTGAATTTAGTTACAAATTCAATCAAGACGATGATTTTGAAGTTTTTACACGTGAGGTCTCAGTGGAATATCTTAGCGCACAACGTACAAAAGGCTTTTACGGCACTGTAATAGGAATGTACGCAAGCAAAGAAGAGGAAGAAGATTAATTATTAACATACAAAAAACCAAGTAAAAGAAAAAAAATAAAAAATGACAAAGTACAGGTGGATAATATGTGCGCTGCTGTTTTTTGCAACCACTGTAAATTATTTAGACCGTCAGGTTTTCAGCCTTTTGCAGCCGGTGCTGACGGATATATACAAATGGACTAATTCCGATTATGCTAACATAACCTCAGCATTTACTTTTATGTATGCTGTTTTTACGCTTTTGGTCGGAAGATACGTTGATAATTTAGGCACTAAAAAAGGTTATGCTTTAGCCATAACGGTTTGGTCTTTAGGCGCTTGTATTCACGCCTTTGTTTATTTCGTAAAACCTGAATCGCAGATGACGTTTTTGGGTTTTGCAATGCCCGTTTCGGTTTTCGCCTTTATGATATGCCGTGCAGTTTTAGCTTTAGGCGAGGCAGGTAACTTTCCGGCTGCAATCAAAACCGTTGCTGAATGGTTTCCTAAAAAAGAACGCTCTCTGGCAACAGGAATTTTTAATTCCGGTGCTAACATCGGAGCTATCGTTGCACCGCTTTTAGTTCCCGTTATCGCTAAATATTGGGGTTGGCAATGGGCTTTTGTTGCCGTTGGCGCAATAGGATTTTTATGGCTGATTTTTTGGTTCTCTTATTACGGCTCACCAAAAGAAATGTTAGCTAAAGGTAAAATCAATAACGAGGAATTCCAACACATTAACAGCGACGAAGAACAAGAAAAAACCAAAGACGACCCCGAAGAAAACGATTCCGATAAGAAAAAAGTTTCATGGTTCAGCCTTTTAGGCTACCGTCAAACATGGTCTTTCACGATGGGAAAATTCTTAACGGACGGTGTTTGGTGGTTTTTCCTCTTCTGGATGCCAAGTTACTTAAAAAACAACTACGGAATGACAACAGAGGATATGATGTTGCCGCTTGCCGTACTTTATAGTATGACAATGTTCGGAAGCATAGGCGGAGGTTATCTGCCAAAAATCTTCCAAAAAGACGGACGCGACCCGTATAAATCCCGAATGAGAGCCATGCTGACAATAGCTATTTTCCCGTTAGTAGTACTTTTAGCACAACCATTGAGCGACATTTCGTATTGGTTGCCCGTAATTTTAATCGGTATCGGATGCTCTGCTCATCAGGCTTGGAGCGCTAACATTTATACTACCGTATCGGATATGTTTCCTAAAAAAACTGTGGCATCTATTGTCGGAATCGGTACAATGGCTGGCTCATTAAGCGGTGTTATAACAAGTAAAATCGGCGGATGGCTTTTTGATTACTACGGTGCTCAAGGCTCCATAGAAACAGGTTATACTATAATGTTTGTTTTCTGCGCAATAGCTTATCTTTTAGGCTGGATAGTAATGAAATTATTAGTACCAAAATACAAAATCATCGAATTATAAAAAGAAAACGACCCGCAATTCTTCTATTGCGGGTCGTTTTCTTTTATTTACTTACATACCCCAATTATCTCTATCAAGGCTACGGTATTGAATCGCCTCGGCAATATGCTGAGGTTTTATATCTTCAACACCTTCAAGATCGGCAATCGTACGGGATACTTTCAAAATTCTATCGTATGCACGGGCTGAAAGTCCGAGTTTCTCCATCGCATTCTTCAAAAGCGTCATGCCGGCATCGTCTACATTACAAAACGTTCTGATTTTACTACTTGTCATCTGAGCGTTACAATGAATTTTCGGCGAATCCGCAAAACGTTTCAACTGAATTTCTCTGGCTTTTATAACACGTTTTCTAATCTCAGCACTCGATTCTGAGGTCTGTCTTACCGCTAAATCCTTAAACGGAACAGGAACAACCTCAACATGAATGTCTATTCTGTCCAACAAAGGTCCTGAAATTCTGTTTAAATATTTTTTCACCTGAGCGGAAGAACAAACACATTGCTTTTCAGGATGATTATAATAACCGCAAGGACACGGATTCATTGAGGCTACAAGCATAAAACTTGCCGGATAATTAACCGTAAACCTCGCTCTTGAAATCGTTATCTCCCTATCTTCCAAAGGCTGACGCAAAACCTCAAGCACTTGCCTTTTAAATTCAGGCAGTTCGTCCAAAAACAAAACTCCGTTATGCGCCAAAGAAATCTCTCCCGGCTGTGGAAAAGTCCCCCCTCCTACTAACGCAACGTCCGAAATCGTATGGTGAGGACTGCGAAACGGACGGGTTGTCATCAATGCCGAATCCTTTGGTAATGTTCCCGCCACGGAATGAATCTTTGTAGTCTCCAAGGATTCCCTTAACGTAAACGGCGGTAATATCGAAGGTATCCTTTTTGATACCATCGTCTTGCCCGAACCCGGTGCGCCTATCATTATAACATTATGCCCTCCGGCGGCAGCTATCTCTAAAGCACGTTTTACATTCTCCTGACCTTTAACGTCAGCAAAATCCAAATCCACCGTTTCATAATTCTCAAAAAACTCTTTCCTTGTATCTATAACCGTAGGCTCTACAGAAGGATTACCATTGAAAAAATCAATCACCTCCAAAATAGAACTCATGCCGTAAACCTCCAAATTGTTTACAACAGCAGCCTCCCTGGCATTCTCCTTCGGAACTATTATGCCCTTGAACTTCTCTTTAACAGCTTGAATAGCTATCGGCAAAGCACCTTTTACAGGTTTTATGCTGCCGTCAAGCGAAAGCTCTCCAAGCAAAATATAATCCGAGATTCTTTCATTATTTATCTGATTGGAACACGCTAAAATACCTACCGCTAACGATAAATCATAATGCGAGCCCTCTTTCCTAATGTCAGCAGGAGCCATGTTGATAACGGTCTTTTGTCCCGGTATTCTATAACCGACACTCCTTAAGGCCGCATCTATTCTAAGTTCACTCTCCTTAACGGCATTGTCCGGAAGACCTACTATATCTATCGACATACCGGGCGACATCTCGGTTTCAACAGTTACCGTTGTCGCATCTATTCCGTGAACCGCACTTGCGTATGTTTTTACGAGCATGATTTTTCTTATATATTTTTTTAGAAAAGAAAAATATCCCTTCTAATATACTAATTCCTTAACACCTTCCCTAATAATTTCAATATCACCCTTCGTACAATCCACAACAGCAGTAGGACGATTGTCGCCGTAACCGCCGTCTATTACAAGGTCTACCTGATTTTTATAACGCTCCCAGATAAGCTCAGGGTCGGTAGAATACTCTATAATCTCGTCCTCATCTATAATAGAGGTCGTTAGTAACGGATGACCAAGATTTTCTACTATCTGATACAAAATATTATTGTCGGGTATTCTAAGTCCAACCGTCTTACGGGAATTATCAAACATACGGGGAATCTTCTTGCTCGCCGGTAAAATGAAAGTAAAAGGACCGGGAGTATTCTTTTTTAAAAGCTTAAAAACCTTTGCGTCCAAAGGCATAGTATATTCCGATATATTACTTAAATCCTTGCAAATAAAAGAAAACTTTGCTTTTGAGAGATCTATCCTCTTAAAACGGGCTAATCTTTCGAGTGCTTTCTTACTATTCATACTGCACCCTAACGCATAAACACTGTCCGTAGGGTATATTATAACTCCGTCATGATACAAAATATCCACAGCCTCAAGTATTTGTCTTAACTGAGGTGTCTGAGGATGTATTTTTAATAGTTTGCCCATTTCTTTAGGCCTCCACGCCTTACTTATCTTTTTTAGGAATAGGAATAAGCGTAAACGGTAAGTCTATTATCTGACTGTATTCCTCACCTATCGTCTGCATATCCTCATCTATTTCCTTGTAGTACCAATTGATAGAAACCTCACTTCTGTCTTTCAGAGACTGCAAAAGCAAAAGTATCTGAATCAACTGTTTGCTCGAAGCCGTATTGAAATAATCTAATTTCATATCAAATACTGTCTTCGGATTCGGATTATGCGCATATTCTGTAATCCAATTGATTACCGGCGTATAAAAATCCACAGCATCCTCCGGCAGCGACATTTGGGCAAGCATAAAAATTCCCTTTTCTGCGTCCAATATCACCTTTGGCGTATCTACGGTTGCTTCTTTAATTAACGGTTCCATATACTTAACTTTTGTATTTTTCTTAATTTATTTTATTAACTGTAGTTTTTATAACAAAAAAATCAGTGTCAGAATTAACCTCTATCATAGAGAACTCAATCTGAGTGCCTGTTTTTCTGCGGATATCTATAAATCCTAATCCCGTTGAAACAGGATCATTCGACTCAGAATTCAACAATATTTTGTTATATTCCTTCGTTAAAGCCTTGTAATCCATAGCATTAAGACGGTTTATTCTTTCGGCAAGCGCCTTAGAATATTTTTTACGGATATAATTTCCTGCCAAAAGTGCAAAATTTTCTTCAGATTCGCAAATATAAAACACTCCGGCTCTCCAATCCGCCGTACCGTCAATATTATCGGCGTGCTTTACTATATTCTGAAGCAATTCCACCATCACGGCATAAAGCTTTATACGAGTAGGAGTCTCATTCATTCCACTCTTTAAAATCGAAAGCAAAGATAATAAATTTTCTTGATTAAAATCACCTTTGAACGAAAGAGTGTAATTATTTTTATTAAAATTTTCATGATCCTCTATTAATTGCTTAATAGAATAGCCTCCATCATCAGTCTTTTGCTCATTCGAGCCCAAAGTTTCGATTTCGGTGGTAAGATAAAAATACGAAAGATTCTCATCTACGCTCTGAATCAAGTAATCAAGCTTGTTTCCAGAACGTTTTGCCATCTCAATAAGTCCGAGACTTGCCCCGCCTTTGGCTGTAATTTCTGTATTATTACGGATTTTTTGCGAAAACTCCTTCAGACCCGAAGCATCCAAATGATTGATATATTCGAGTTTGCGCCTTAGGGCCGCCTCCTCCGATTTCAACATCAGATTGCCCGTAGCTATAATATATTTCCTTGCTTTCTTGTGAATTACTATTATTGCCTCCTTATCGGTATTTCCGTCGGAAGAATCGGCTTGATGACGTGTAATATTCTGCAAACCCTCACCCATAATATAATAAATACGGGTTTTTAACTTTTTAGTATCCTCGGCTTTGGCAAGATTGTTTTTGGCGAAATCAAGAATGTCCATGACAATAACAGGCGTTATCTCACCCCTGTAAATGTATTCCATGTCATCTTTCTCAATGTCGCTAAAATGCCGATATATAAAATCAATTGGCTGATTCATACTCTGTTAATATTATAAGGTGTTATATGACATGACAAATATAGAACAAAAATCGGACTATTTTATTATTTTTTTATATATTTTTTTAGGTTTTATTTTCGGTTTCATTTCAAACGGGGAAAAAATGGTAGAAAAAAAAGTTCAAATCCTTAATCAAAAACCGTCAATTAATAATAAAAACTTTAAAAGAAGATGAAAACATTACTTTTTACATTATTAATAACATTATTAAGCCTGATTGGTTATTCACAAACCAGCGGCTACAAAGTTTATTGTGAACTAAAAATGTTTCACACCTTCAACGGAGGAGTTGAAGCTCGAGTAGATTTAGGGGCGAAGTATTCTAACACCTATTACCGTGATGATGTTATCGGCGACGAAAACGGTGAAAAAATAATTTTTCATTCCCCCGTTGCCGTCTTAAACTACATGAGCAAACGCGGTTGGGACATCGAATACAAAATTACTAACGCCGATTCTATTTCGCACGGGTCTTACCTTTTAACCAAAACCGTTACTAATGACGAGAAAATCACTTCCGGCATTTATTTTAGCATGAAAAAATCCCGTCAAAAGAACAATCAAGAAGGTAAAAAAGACTGATACACTTTATTTTTGTAATTTTCCAAAATGGAGAAAATAATAATATGACTCCATATTATTATTTTCTCCTTTGGATGAAATTATCATTCGGGGTCATATTACTATTTTCTCCTTTGGATAAAATTATCATTCGGAGTCATATTACTATTTTCTCCTTTGGATAAAATTATCATTCGGGGTCATATTACTATTTTCTCCTTTGGATAAAATTATCATTCGGGGTCATATTACTATTTTCTCCTTTGGATAAAATTATCATTCGGGGTCATATTATTATTTTCTCCTTTGGATGAAATTATCATTCGGAGTCATATTATTATTTTCTCCTTTGGATAAAATTATCATTCGGAGTCATATTTTTTTTTATATACCTAAGAAAATTAACTTTATCACTCTAAGAAAATTAACAAAACAGCCGCAGAATTTGCGGCTGTTTTTTATTTATTAAAATTTAAAATATTCTTTAGCGTTAAAATAACAAATATTGCTAACCGTATTACCAATAAGATTAATATCTTCGGGCAATTCACCGTTTACAACATCTTGAGCGAAAATATTACAAAGTATTCTGCGGAAATATTCATGTCGCGGATATGACAAGAAACTGCGGCTGTCGGTGAGCATTCCGACAAAACGGCTCAACAATCCGTGATTACTCAAGCAGTTAATCTGTTTTTCAATACCGTCTTTCTGGTCTAAAAACCACCATGCCGCACCCCATTGCATTTTGCCCGGAACACTTCCGTCCTGAAAATTACCTATCATAGTAGCAAATACTTCATTATCAGCGGGGTTAATATTATAAAGTATGGTTTTAGCCAAGCTATCGCTGCTATCCAAACGGTTTAAGAAGCGGCTCATTTGTTCGGCTTGAGGATAATCACAAATAGAATCGAATCCGGTATCGGGTCCGAGTTTTTTCAGCAACCTTGAATTATTGTTTCTAATAGGACCCGCATGGAATTGTTGAACCCAATTCAACTTCTTAACCTGCAATGCAAATCTATAAAGTGCAGCCGATTGAAGTTTTTTCAGCTCCAAATTAGTTAATTCTTTGCCCGAGCGTACTTTCAAGAATATCTCATTAACCTCTTTCTCGGTGAAATCCTCTGCGTAAAGATAATCCAAACCAAAGTCTGCAAGTCTGCAACCTAACGAAGCAAAGTGATTAATTCTCTTATCTAATGCGTCAAAAAGTGTATCGAAACTATTAATTTCGGTATTAGAAACCTCAGATAATTTGTCAAGATAAGCATTATAGGCTTTTGGATCGCCGGCGGCAGAGGCTTTGTCGGGTCGCCAAGAGGGTAAAACTTTGGCGGGACAGCCGCTCTTTAAAATTTTTTCGTGATATTCCAAAGAATCAACGGGGTCGTCGGTGGTACAAAGAGTTTCAACGTTCATCTTCTTGAAAATATCCCAAACTCTCAACTCTCCGTTTTGAAGCATATCGGAGGTTTTCTCGTAAATTTCTTCGGCTGAACTCTCGTCTAAAAGAGTATCAATACCGAAATATCTTAAAAGTTCAAGATGAGTCCAATGATAAAGAGGATTTCTTAAAGAGGCGGGAACGGTTTTAGCCCACGCTAAAAATTTCTCTTTGTCGGAACCTTGTCCGGTAATATACTTTTCGTCAATACCGTTGGCTCTCATTGCACGCCATTTATAATGGTCGCCGTAAAGCCAAATCTGTGTAATATTGTCAAAACGCTTGTTTTCAGCAATTTGCTGAGGAATAAGATGTGAATGGTAATCAATAATCGGCTGTTTTTTTGCAAAATCATGGTAAAGAGATTTTGCAAAATCCGATTTCAACAAAAAATCATCATTAATAAAGGTTTTCATATTTTTAATAATTAAACAATTAGTCTTTTTCCAAAGCGCATATATTTTTAACCGAAAGACCTATCAAAAGGTTATCATCGGTTTGAATACAATACTGTTGATGAATTTGTTTAGGTTTTTTCCACTCGTCAATCCGTTGGAGGATTTTTTGTTTTTGGGTTTGAAAATCCTCTTTGTGAACCTCCAAAAGAAGTTTACAGAATTGAGTCATATTAAAAACCTCGGAAGGACGTTTAGCAGAGCGGTAACCGAACTGATCGGTTAATCCGTCTGAAAACAGATAAATCATATCATCGGATTGAATATCCAAAACGTGATTCGTAAAATGCTCTTTTTCGATTATATGCGCACCGATAGGCATATTATCGCCCTTGGTTCTAAGGATTTCATCACTTCGTATTATAACCAAAGGTCTGTATGCACCGGAGAATTGGAGTTTCATGTTATGAGCATCGATAATCACAAGTGCTAAATCTATTGCGTCATTAGTTTTGGAATCGTCATAAGAGTCGTGTTTGAGAGTTCCTTTTAGGATAATACGCATTTTATCCAAGATTTCACCGGCAGAAACATTTTCAAGGTTGAGGTTTCGGGTTATGGAATCAAGACACGACATACCGAGCATACTAAGCAAAGCACCCGGGACACCGTGTCCTGTGCAGTCGCCTGCTACGATAAATTTGAGACCGCCAAAGGATAATGCCCAAAAGAAATCGCCCGAAACAATATTTCTCGGACTGTAAATCAAAAGATTATCACCGAAAAGTTTTTTCATATCGTCTTTTGAGGGCAAAACAGCCTGTTGAATACGGCTCGCATAATTAATACTTTCGGTTATCTCCTGATTATAAGCAGAAATTTCTTCGTTATAAGCGGTGATTTCCTCGTTCTTGGCTTTGATTTCCTCGTTTTGAACGGTAATTATTTTATTAAGTTTTTTATAACGGCGGGCGTGTCTTACG
The DNA here is from genome assembly GCA_017412115.1 of Bacteroidales bacterium. Lineage (GTDB taxonomy): Bacteria > Bacteroidota > Bacteroidia > Bacteroidales > UBA3824 > UBA3824. The sequence goes on from JAFPYR010000037.1 coordinate 44,776, forward strand.
CTCATTATAAGGATTACAACCAAAAATGTTATAACGGTAAAGGCTACGATTATAATCATACGTTTTGCGCGGTTTTTTCCGGCTAATGCCTGTTCGCGTCCGAAGGCTTTCATCTGTTCGCTTTCCATCTGACCACGTGCAAGTTGCTGCGTCAGATTATAACCCTGACCGTAACTCGCATTAGAGATTTTATAATCGTCAGCCTCAACGAAATGTTCTACGGCTTTTTTGTATTCGCCTTTGAAAATAGCAATCATTGCGTATGCCGTCATAGCCGCTTCGTGATGGTATGTTAAAATCTCGTGTTGAGCGTGTTTGTACAAAGAATCCGCTAAATATTCAGCACCTTTAACATCTTTTTGTGTTAATTTTAATCTGACTTTCATCAAATCGAAACGGACTAAATCGTCAAAATTGCCGCTACGTTGAATTATTTTCAAAGCATTAGGATAATAATTCATGCAACTATCGGCATAAGAACAGCAGTTTTTTCCTTTGTTACGTCTTTCGGACTCAGAGAGCAAAAAGAAAACTTCACAAAGTCCTGTTGTAAGATAGTTATGAATTTCGGTTTCGCTTGTATGAACGCCGTAATCTCTCGCCCGTAAAAAGTTATTATAAGCCGAAACCAACAAATCATGATTAGGAGATGCGGGATTGCTTCTATAAATATTCAAAAACATGTGTCCCTGATAAATCAAATCGCTTTTCAAACCGAAATTATCGGCAACAAGACTGTCCATCTCGAAAGCTCTTTGAAAGAAAACCGCTGCTGAATCATATACACCGTTTTCGTAAGAGGAGCGTCCCCACTCTCTCCAAAGCCGTGCAAATGATACCGAATCGGAAAGCGGCAGATAATTCTGATACGCTAAATAATAATTTTTACTCGCTATTGAGAAATTATTCATTTTAGCGGATATAAAAGCTATGCAAGTATAAGTATACGCCAAATCACGAGCATTTCCCAAGGAATCTGCAAGACGGTTAGCCCGGTTAGCATATTCAAACGCCCCTTGATAATCTCCTCTGCTAATTCTATGATCATAAAGCTCCATCATAGAATTATATTCTATCATGGCCTTGTCCCTGCCTGAACTATTATTGTTAGGATTAGAACAAGCAACAAGCAAGACCACCAAAGAAAATATTATATACAAAAGCGTTTTCATATTCTTAAAATTTAAAATCAAAATAACCGTCCTTGCAAAGATAGTTATTAAAAGAAGAATAAAAAATTTTTTTTACTCTACATAAACTCTTTTAACTCTTTGACTAATTCCTGTTAAAATTTCATAAGGAATTGTTTCAATGGCGTTTGCCATTTCGATAAGTTTATGGTTGGAGCCAAAAATAACTACCTCATCGCCTACTTTGCAATCTATACCCGTAATATTAACCATGCACATATCCATACATATATTTCCGATAATAGGTGCACGTTTGGAATTTATTTCAACATAAAGGTTGCCGTTACCGAATTTTCTGTTAAGACCGTCGGCGTATCCCACGGGAATAAGCGCAATACGGGAATCTTCGGTAATTTTTCCTCTACGGTTATAACCTACGGTTTCGGTTTTAGAAATATGTTTTATCTGAACGATATTGGTTTTCCATTTAGAAATACCCATAAGATTGTCGGTAGCCTGATAAGCCACGCCGTAAAGTCCTATTCCGAGCCTTACCATATCGAACTGATATTGTCTTAACCTTTCGATACCCACCGAGTTACAAATATGCCTGAGAGGATTTAAGCCCGTTTTCTGACAAATAGTATCAGCCATAGAGGTAAATCTTGAGGTCTGAAGTCTTGAAAAATCGTCTTCAGTATCATCGTCAGCCGCCACAAAATGCGTAAAACATGATTTTATGTCGATTATATCCTTGTTTTTGTTAACAAGATTACAAAACTCGTCCAATTCTTCCGGCATAAAACCCGAACGGTGCATTCCCGTATCAAGTTTTATATGAACGGGATAATGTTTCATATTACGTTTTTTGAGAATTTCAATAAATTTTTCGGTGCGCTCCGTAGAAAACAAAACCGGCTCCAAACGGTAATTGGCAAGCTGTTTATAGTTTTTGAAATCATAATTCATAACTATAATCGGCAAGGTTATGTTTCTTAACCTCAGAGCAATACCTTCTTCGGCAAATGCTACGCAAAGATAATCCACTGCATTGTTTTCCAACGTGTTAGCAATCTGATAAGAACCCGAACCGTAACAATTAGCCTTTACCATGGCAATCATTTTGGTCTGAGGATTAAGCAACGAGCGGTAATAATTAAGATTATGTTTTAGTGCCGTAAGACTTACCTCCAAGACGGTGTCATGGTTTCCGATATTAAAAAAGTCGAAAACATCAGCAAAATCCTCATATTTAGCACCTTTGAATATTATACCGCAATCCTTGTAATCCTCCATGTCAAAATTATCTATATAATCCTGAACGGTATCATATTTTGTAATTCTAATTGCTTCGGAATGAGGTATTTGTGAAAAATATCCGATAAAAACTATTTTCTTGATACCGGCACTTTCAGCAGTAAAAAACAATCTTGAAAAGAACTCTTGAGGGGTAAGATTTTCAAAATCGGGATTCATTATAACGGCTACACGGGTTTTGAACTGATTTTGTCTTGCCAAAAAGTCAAAAGTTTTACAAATCGAATAAAGATTATTAACCGTTGAAAAACAAGAAATTAAACCTATTCCATATTCTGCGTCCCGCATTTTGATTTGGTCGTCGGGAAGGGTTAAATTCTCAAAAATTTTGTCGTGGATTTCTTTTTCATAAAGTCCGCTTTTAATAAGATACGATACGCAATGTGCCGCATCCTCAGCATGGATTGTATCACAATAAGGAATCGTAATTTTCGCCTCTTGAGAACAACCTTTTACGGTTATAAAACTGTTTTTCTCGTTGAAACTGCTCTCCAAAGAAAACTCTCCGTCACGGAAAAATACATCGTCAAGTTTCTCCAATTCGGAAATGCAAGTAAATTCATATTTATCAGGAATCTGAAGAATTGCAATATCAAAACCGTCTGAAATTTCGGCTGCATTTTCCAAAAAGTCAAGTTCACTAATATATCTTAACGTTGTAAAAACTTTGTAACGCGTCTTTAGTAAAGTATACATCCAATCCTTTACGGGACAATTTTTGTCTCTGTCCGGCACAGCGATAACTCTGCCTTTAAACCTTTTGTAAACTTCAAGAATATAATTATTTATCGCTTGAGGAATATTTTTAACCTTTAGGAAAACCGCATCAGGATAATCCTTCGGATTTACTTCAAATTCTTTTACGACAAAAATCCTTACGCCCAAACCGTACATCCTTTGAATCGGATTTTTGGGGTCTTTAAATTTTCTCAAATCGAAAAAAACCGGATTTTTCATGGCCGCCGTACAAGCCGACCTTAATATAATGCTTTGAGCTTTTAAATCTTCATTACCCGTAACGGAAATCGCATCTACCGCTAAGGCAAGTTCTTTTATGCTAAGTTCCATAATTGAATTCCCATTAAAAAACGATTGCAAAATTATACATTTTTTTTATTATAATATCATTGTTTATTCGTTTTTATTTTTTTTCAGGATATTAAGATTTTTAAGCTTTTTCTGCACCTTACACGTAACGCATTTATTCTACCCATGCAGCAAAATCTGTTATTACAAAAAATAAATGACAGTTTGAACTTCGCTCAAAGACTTGATAGTACTTATCATCGTTATGACAAAGTATTAGTTTATTGTCGAATGGAGAATAATAAGGTTCAAGACCTTCAAAAGGAAATATTGTTTTGATTTGTTTCTTAACAATATCAATCTCAACTATTTCAGATGGTAAAATTGTTTTTTTCCATCTCTTTTTTGCGGTACGAAGTTCGCAAATTATCGTCTTTTCATCATTAGACAATTGCGCATTGAAATAGCCGCGTTTAATATTGTTTCCATAATTCGGAGGCATCATCACAATTTTATTGTCATTGTAAATTGTTCCGTTCTCACAATGAAGTTTTTTCCCTTGACGCTGAGAATAATTTAGTGTGTCAGTTTTATAAAAAATGGAATTATCGATGTCTGACAAATAATCAGATCCGTCGTAATGGAATAATAACAAATTATTACCGGTTTTTATCCGCTTGTAATTACCCATAATTTCATCAAAATGCAGAAAACCGATTTCTTCAACTTCAGATTTAAAAACAAGTGTACTGTCTTTAAACGCAATTTCTTTAAAAGAATTATTCAACCGAGTATTTGCAGTACATGTTAAAAACCAATCATTTCCATATCTGACAAAACAATGAACCTTAAAACAACGTACCCCGGAACAACCGTTAACGCAGTAAAAATTAACCTCTTTGTTTCTTACTTTAAAAAAGTAATTTTGTACAATTGAAAACGGCAAACTATTAGCAGCCCACGAGTTAATTTCAGGTAAATCAGTAAATTTAATAGTATTAGTAGTATCAAAACACTCCCAAATCAGTTTGTCATTTGTAATAATTTGAGAATACGAAAACTTACACAACAATACATAAAGAAAAAAAACTAATATCTTTTTACCCATAATAAAAGACCTCCGTCAATATAGTTTGCATATCCATAATTATGATTTGACAAAAATTATACCGTACAAATCCTTTATAATAAAGCAGATAATATATTAATTCATCGTGTAGTTTGTAGGAACAGGTAGTTAAATTATTTTTGTTCTTTATTTATAATCTCCTCGTATGATGGATACATCTTCATGTCTTTCATTGCGGGAGACGGAGGATAAGGAATAACAGAATTAAGCGTTTTTATATCTTGTCCCGACAAATCGTAACGACACAAAACCAAGTAATTGTCGCTGATTTCTTTCCATGATTTATTGTTGAGAGTTTCTACGTCAAAAATCAAAATAGAAAATGTATCTGCCGCAGCCATTTTATTATAATCATCCCAACGTATAATCGTGAAAGATTCGTTACAATCCAACTTAGTTAAACGGTAATAATCGTTTAGAATACTACAAATATCTGTATCATTTCTAGTATAATAATTATAACTAATATAATCTCTCAATAAAACAATTTCGGTTTTAGAGTTATTAGTTAATACCGCCGAACCTTCGTCAAAAAAATCCGTTTTGCAACTACACAATAACCAAAAAAATATCAATACCGTTGTTTTCATTTCGTATCTTTTTTAAAATAAATATTCATATCAACCATTTTATCATTTGGAGGAAACGACACACGATAGTTTAACTTTTTTAGTTCATCACAGGAGAGTATATATCGTGCAGAAATAAGATTATTTTCCCTTATATTATTCCACGAATTACTCAAAAAAATATTTTCTGTAATTACAAAAAAAATAATTGTATCACTTTTTTGTATGTCTGTTATTTCTATGAGATTGTATGCATATTGTTTGGGACAAACAAAGTTGTCCAATGCATAGTCGAACAATGATTTAGGGAGCAATGTATCAGGAAATGACTTGCTCGATAATACAATAATAGTGTCGTCAGAGTTGTTAATAAACGGAATATATTCATAATCACCACAATAAAAGATTTCGCAACTCTGGAAAAATACTAAAAAAAACAATATAATAAAACAAGTTCTCATTTTGTTGTATTTTTTTATCTATTAGTAGGATGATATAAATCTATTGTTGGAGTCCAAATACTTGGACCGAAATAATATTTAGCATATGTACTTGCCTGACGCTCAAACCATTTTTGACAATGCTCACCGTTTCCTGCAGCACTAATGATACTTGGTATTCCAATCGTGAACAAATATGATAAGCCAAATTTTCTACCTTGTATAGTGTGTCCATATTCGTGTAAATATAGTCCGTTGCAAGAAGTTTGAATATAATTGTCAATATTACCAGTAACAGATCCACCATCTTTGATTTGGATAAAATTTCCTAATGTCATACCATTCCCAACTTTCATTTTGGGATTATTTTCGTCTATGCAATATGTCGCCCCTCTATAATAGGCTACGTAATCAACGCATCCAAATGTATTTCGTAATTGATTCCAACCATGACCAATTCCAGTTTGCAACATTTCCCATGAATGTCGGCTGATTCCTTTTAAAACAGCACCGATATATGAACTATTTTCGTCAAGATTGAAATTTCCTAAAAATGTCAAGCCTGAATTTTTTAATGCATTCCAATTGCCAGAGAAAGCACCTTGAATCAATCCACTTGTAGCACTTAATGCGGTAGTACTTGCAATACCGATTCCATAAATATTCAATCCTGTTTGTATTGCTTGTCCACACCATGGTATCATTGGAGAAAATTGCCACAATGCGCCTATTGCTGCACCGGCTAATAAACCTTGACTAAAATATTTCAATCCACTACCCCAATTATTTATATCGCCTCTAATTGCATGGGTTGTAAGATTTCCTATTCCAAAAATTCCAGCACCAATCAATATTGGTGTAAACCAAAACTCTCCGCTTGGGTCAGTATATTTCAACGGATTGTTCAGACAATATGTATACCTATTGAAATTTTGAGAGTTTTCCCAATCTTGAATATACGGGTCAGGAGAAAGGAAACGTCCTACTATCGGGTCATACATCCTGCCACCCATATCAATAATATCAAATGAAGGATAATGTTGATGCACACCGCAGTAACCGCGGGTAACCGCTGTTGTGCCGGTGGTAATTGTACGGTTGCCGAAGGCATCGTAGGTAGCGGCAAATTTTAAGATTGTATCTTGATAAAATGCCGTTATGCTGCCGAGGTGGTCGGTAAAGGCAGCCTCAAACTTTTTACCTCCAAGTAAATCGGTAACATACACGCCAACCAAACCGTCGGGTGAGTTGATATAATGCGTTTTTTGATAAAAATCATAACCGCCAAGTTCTTCGTAATCGGGTAGATAATATTGGGTTATATCAACACCCATAATATTGCGAACAGATTTGCGGCGTGTTCTGTTGGCATCGTAAGTAAATGTTATATAAGTACTTTGAGTTTCATCAAAATATTGTGTCAAGGTTTCAACCTTGTTAAAAGGTGTATATTCTACTTCTTGCAGAGGATTTTTAATAATCGTATCAGTATTTTCAACGCTTTCTAATGCGTGAGGGCGTTTGCGGAAATATTCATAGTTTCCTAAACCGCTTTTGAATGTTATATTTCCGTTTTCTGCATATTCAATTTCTGTAATTTCTTGACCTTTTGATATTTTTGTAAGTCGGTCTGCGTGGTCGTAATCAAACGTTTCCGGTTCGAGGAACATCCCGCTGCGGCGAGCGAGATTACCGGTTTTGATATCGAATCCGTAAGTCATTTCTTTTAGCGGCATACCATCGTATGAAAGTTTCGTAGAAACAGGATAGCCGTAAACATCAGAGGTCTGCGTTTTTAAATATTTACCATTGATTTCTGAGATACGGGTTGTAAGATTACAATCTGTTAGTTTCCAAACCGTTGAATTATCAAGTAAAATTTCGTTGATATTGCCGTATTGGTCGTATTTGTAATATTCAGTTGTGTTGTCTGGAAAAGATTTTGATACTAAAAGTCCATTTTCGCCGTATGTAAAACGATATGGATATTTGCGATTATCGATGTTGTATATTTCTGTTTTTTTACGATTAAGATTATCGTAAGTGTACTCAGTGAACACTTCACCGCATTGCGATTTTAACAGTTTTCCGTATTCGTCATAACTATATGAAGTGTGAATGCCACCGCAGGTGCTTTCTGTCAATAACCCATTTTGATATTTATTTTCGGTAACGTTGCCTTCGGCATCTGTCTGTTTTACAACGTTGTTGAAACAGTCGTATTCGTATGTACTTTTCCCTCCATCGGGATCGGTAAGCGAAGTGCGGTTGCCAAGTTCATCGTATTCCAAAGAGTATTCAGCACCTGCTGCACTAATCTTTACAGGCTTACAATCTGCATTATATGTATATTTTATGGTTGACACTCCATCGTTAATGGAGGTCAAGTTTTCGAAAACATCGAAAGTCTTTGACGTATTTTTGCCGTCGGTTTCGATATCTACACTATTTTTGCCGTATGTATATTTGGTAATACTACCGTTTTGCGCAATATATTCTGTTACTCGGTTCTGCTCATCGTAGATATAATGTTCGTTTAACTCGGTATCACCATAGAGTGTTTTAGTATTTATGATGTTAGAAAATTTGTCGTATGTGTTATATGTTTTTATATCAATACCGCCTTCGGCTATGGTTTCGGTGAGTGTTTTTCTTCCGAGTATGTCGTACCATGTTATTTGCCACGGTGCGGCGGTCTGCTGAGTAAGCTCATAATAAAACTGCTCGTTGCTTTTGCCCCATCCTTTTTCGGTAGTAGACGTTGTGCCATCGGGATATTGTGTTTTAATCTGATCGCCCCAATTGTCGTATCCGTATGAGGTAGTAATTGGATTGTTTGGGTTTGACATGTCGGTTTCGGAGATTAATCTGCCAAAATCATCATAGCTGTATTTAATTATGCTTTTTGGATTGTTTTTGGTTGTAGTTATGAGTTTTTGGTTTTCGTAAGTATAATCGGTTGTAAATTTTTCTGTTTCTTCGCCGTAAACAGAAGTGTGTATGACGTTTCCAAATTCATTGTATTTATAATCGGTAGCAACCTGCTTAGATGTACCGTAATTGTCAATTTGTCTAATTAATGAACCTGTGTTAGAATCATATTCAAAGTGTTTTTTTGTTACAAAACCTTTGGGATCGTCAGGTATTATTTGGATATATGTAGAAACCTGGGGTTGCCACATTCCGCCAGCCATCACGTAGTCGCCATAATATTGCAGTTTGCTAAATCCGTTAGAATAATAATTCCCTGTACTTTCTAAATATCCATACTCTGTATTGTAAGTGTTTTGAGTAACAATTTCATCGCCATAAATATCTATATTTTTGACTTTTGAAGGATATGTAAAAAAGTTTTTGCCACCCAAGCCGATAATGTTATATTCGGTTTCGGTTGTAGTTACAAGTGCATTGCGTTTGACTGTCTGTGTAATCTTTTCTGGGGTATAATAATCTGTATTCCATGAGTTTATCTCTGTTGTAATTGTTTCTCCTGTATATTGGTTTTCGCAAATAATTTTGTCAAAACCGAGTAGACCTTTCCCCTGTACATTAGCGGTAAGGTTGTAATATTTATATTTTTTGATAATATTGTCGGTAATTCCGTTGATTTCTTCAGTTGAACTTACCACAGAAAGTGGTGCAATAACATCAAGTAACGGGTAGGTCTGATTTTCGCCTTTTGTGTAGAAGCTTTTGTTGGTAAGAAAACTATAGTTGAACTTTGTGGTAGAGAAACAATCTTGTATCAAATTAATTTTATTACAGAATGCTTTGTAGTTAGAATTGTAATATATATGCCATTTTGGATTATCCACATTATTCCAATTATAAAGACAATTGTTACCATAGTTTATAAGTTCGCGGATGCCGTCACCGTTGAAATCACCAACGGTAAAATTTGAGTTATAAGCATCGCTTTCGTTGTGAGATGTAGTTTTCTTCCATTCAGTTAGTTTTTTGCCATCGGATTTCAACCATAAGGTTTGTGTATAATCATACACACCCCACGGACTTGACCACATATCGTCTTCTTTGTGATATTGTCCACGGGTGGATACAATATCGGATTTTCCGTCCAAGTCAAAATCCAAAATTTGCAAGTCGAACCTGCCGTTGTCATGACCTGTATACCCTCTATCGTAAAAATCTGTTGTAATGGCAATTGTCTTTTCGAAACCGCTAAGTCCTTTATTCATTAAAAAATACCAATTCTTGTCATCAGTTTCGGTATAGACGAAATCAGACAATCCGTCGCCGTTAAAGTCACCCATGCGAATGATGTAGTATCCATCAATAATGCCTTCAATGTCGGTTTTATTGCTGTCAGTAAAATAACCATTTCCATTGTTATATAAAATAGTGTAGCCCTTTTTGTTAAATATTATGACATCAACAGCGTTGTCGCCGTTAAAGTCGGCGGCGAACATATCCTTAGGCTCTTGCGAAAGATAAAACTCAAAGTCAGAATCGCCGTCAGCCGAAACTAATTTAGCGTAGTACTTACCATACTCATTTTTCTTTTTTTCTACGTAAAATATTTGCGTTTTGCCGTTAGCTTTTAAATCAGCAAAAGCGAATGCAGGCATTTCACTACAATGCAAGTTGTAAACACGGAAATCAGATATTTGTGCATTTTCGTAGAACCGAAAACCAATTTGTTCCCAATGTCCTTTGGCAACACTTAAACATGGTATAATTAATTCGTTAGTGCCATTTCCGTCAAAGTCGCCAAAAGAGAATGTGTTACCCTTTTTTATTTCGTCCAAAGGTGTGTCAGATTCAATAAAATCCTCCCCTTTGTATGCAAAAACAAATCTGCCGTCTCTTATAATAGTTTCATAAAAAATCACTTTGTTGGTAAAGAATGTAAAGTTACCGGCTTTTTGTGGTGAAACCAATACTATATCGTCTATCCCGTCAGCGGTTAAGTCTCCTGCTATCACCATCTGTTCGTAAAAGTCAACTGGGTAGGATATGTCGCTTGCTGAAAAATTAAAAATATCGGTTTCGACATCATCTAAGACGTTATAAATGCCAATCCAATTAAATTTAACAGGCGGTAATGATTCTCCTGCTGAATTAGTCTTAATAATAGATGATAATCTTGAATAGCCGTCGGTGTCTACGTATGTTAAATGATATGTATAAATATCTTTGTTGTAACACTTTACTACTATATCTTTTATACGCTCTTTTAATTCTTGTGGTTGTCCAAAGAAATTACCTTTAACAATATCAGAACGCTGTTCATATTCAAATTTGATTTCGCATATATAACTAAAATCATTGTTAGTATAAACGATACTTTTGGGCAGAGTTACAAAAACAGACCGATGGTAGTCGTATAATATAAAGTTGCCAAATTTATCTTCAACCTTAGCCAAGTTCCATACCGCAGGGTTGTGCCAAACAATGTCAATATTAGACGACATACCATAACCGTAATAAAAGATTTTTCCATCTTTTTCCATTTTGAAATATCTTTCGTCAGGGTTGTAGGTGATTTCGGCTGTAAAGTCGCCTTCCAATGTAAATTTGTTAGTTGAAACTTTGATAAGCCGCTTGCCGTCAAGTAAAAAATCTTCGCCGTGGTTAAAATCAATACCGGAAGCCATTCCGTCAAAATAAATAGTCTTATTAGTTCGTGTTATTGAAGAAAAAACCGTCTAACATAAAACCAACACCCAAAATGCCGTTTCCGTTCAGACTGTTGTAGTTGAGAGATACCGATGGTGTCAAACCGTTAGTGCCTTCGGGTATTTCAATAGGTAGCGAATAAACAGCATTGCCCAACTCGCCAACGTTTACCGTGCCGGACAACCTGCCCACAGAATAGTCGGTATTCTGAGCAATGACAGAGAAGTTTATCAATATGGCTAATATGCTTGATAAAACTCTTTTCATTCTTTTAAAAATTTATAAGTTTTATCAGAAATTTTCAATAAATAAATTCCGCTTGAAAGATGAGATAAGTCTATATTATTTCTTTCTGACAAATTATTTAATGTAAAGACCATACGTCCGAATAAATCAATAACTACAGCCTTATGAACATTTTGTTTATATAACTCGATTTGCAAATAATCTTTAACCGGATTTGGATACAATTTAATGCTATTTTCTTGAATTATATTTTCCGGAATGATTTCTACAGAAGTTTGGATTACTGTTTTTTGAATTTCTGTTTCTCGTAATATTCTTGCTCCAGTCTTGTTATAATCAAATGTAACTTTTTGAGCATAAATAATCTTATGCACAAATGTAATACATAGTAATATTAGGAATATGTGTTTCATAATTTTAGTTGTTTGACTACAAAATTATTATTTTTTTCTAATGCAAAATATTAAATTTTGTTAATAATTTAGTAACCCCAGTTCGATATAAGAAATTCTCCCTTAATTCAAAAAAAATAAATCAGCATAGAAGAATTAACATTTCCTAACAGTTTTTTAGCGATAGAAATTTGAAAAATACGGGATATTTTTGTAACTTAAAGCACTGAAAATTAAAATGAGGTTCACCTCCGCTACCTATTATTGATTTTGTTTTCAAGTCAATAGTGTAGTATTTGTATTTGTCAAAATAAAATACTAAATTATTGTTGTATGGACTTGGTACAAAAAATCCGGAAGTACAATTCTCAACAATGACATTGGAACTCTCATCATAAATTTTCCCGGACGAATAGGTAAGAACATGTTTACCATTTGAATCAACATACCATTCTGCATTTTTTTTATGAGAGATAATTTTAACCGGACTTTGCGAAAAATCGAATTCATATCCATTTACATACCAATACATCACGTGTTTGCTTTGTGCCATTACATGCACAAAAGAAGTGATGTGGATTATAAAAATCCACATCATATAAAATACTGTTTTACTGAATCTTACCATTACTCAAGTGTTAAGTCTCTGATTTTTGTGAATTCACAATGCAAATTTAAAACTATTGAAAATAATTTCCCAATAAAAAAACAACAAGTTTTTGCATTTTTATAAAATTTCCATGTATTCAGTACTTTTTCGTGGTTAATTAATTTGATGTAACATCGCTATTTTCTCCAAATTATTAAAAATAATTATTTTTTTTTGATATAATATTTGTTATTCGTTTTTATTCTTTTACCTTTGCCGATGTATTTTTTATAGAAATTTATTAAACTGGAATATTTTTTTAACTTAAATAACCATTAGAACCGACGAGCCGACGGTATATAACAGGCAAAAAAATTTTATTATGAAAAAGGTAATACCTACATTAGTAATGGCAGCAGCTGTAACATTTGCTGCTTGTTCTGGCAACAACAATGCGAACTCAAACTCCGCAGCTAACAACAGTTCTGATGTAAAATGTGAACTTCCCGTTGCAGTTGATGCAAGTGTAAAATTAGACAAAACTTTTGATCACGCAAAATTTTCATTGAGCTATCCCGGAATTATTACTGTTCAAGAAATGCTCGGTTCTGATTTTTATGCTGCTGACAACGACGGTGAAATTACAATAAGCGGAACTTACAACACCGAAGGTGTAGCCGTAAGCGAACTCGGCAGTTTTGCTGAAAACATGGCTGTTGCTATCAAAGCCGCAGGCGATACTCCTGAGACTCCGATTGTTAAAGGCAATTCATACGTTATAAAATGTGATGCCGGCAATTTAGTAAAATGGTCATACTGCGTTATGAAAGAAGACAAAATCTCTCTTATGGGTGAAATCACATACCCGAAAGAAAAAGCCGCTGAATGTGAAAAATACGTCGGCGCATTTTTAAGTTCGATAAAATTCAAATAGCATCTTTTATTTTTTAAAAAAAGCTGTCCGATTTTCGGACAGCCTTTTTTTTAATTAAGTTATGGAAAAAACAAGAAAAATATTATTGCTTACAATAATTTGTTCAATACTTTTAGCATCAGCTTTGGTTTCATGTCTCGAAGACGGTAATGATACAATTATCGTAGAAAAACCCCAAAAAACTATAGACCCTGAATCTGAGGCTCAAAACAATAATGAACTTAAAGGAGAAAACGGTAAATTGAGAGTAAACCTTCAGTGGGACACAAAAGACGACCTTGATTTGTATGTAAAAACTCCGTGCGGAGATACGATATATTTCTATCAGCCGGAATATGAATGCAACGGTCATGTCGGGAAATTAGATATTGATGCCAATTTTGATGTTTTCCCAGAACACCCTCAAGAAAACATATATTGGAAAGAACCCGGTTTAGGTGAATACCAAATTTATGTAGTAAATAATAGTGATAAAGAAAAGGTAGATGACATAAATTTCACAATAACCGTTATTCTTTATGACGAACGCACTGATTTGAAAGATCAAACACACGAACACGAAATAAAACTTGTCCATAAAATAACCGTGGAATAATTAAAAATATAAAAAAAATGAAAATTTTTCGTTTAATTATCCTATTATCAGCCGTTTTGTTGCCACTACAAATATGTGCACAAAAAAGAGGCAGGGTGTCTCATAACAATTTTACATTCGGCATCGGTGGAGGTTACCGCATTAACTTTATGAAATTTACAAAAACAGATCCGTCGTTTTTTTGGACAGTTCCCGATTATCGTAATGATTTTGTAGTTTCAGGTTTCGTATATAAAGAATTCCAAGAAAGCGGACATTTCGCGTTGCGTGCACAATTCTCTTATTTAAGACGCGGAGCAAGGTATGTTTTTTACAGACTAAAAGACGATTACTACGGATACAATCTATATGCTAAATGCGCAGATTTCAGATTGCCGATAATTTTTAATTTCACGGAATATCGAAGCGACAGATTACAGCCTTACGCTTATTTAACACCAATTTTCTCAATGGTAACAGGAGGACATATTGCATCCTCATACGATGCCCAAACGCCGTCAATAAACCTCACAAAAGCAAACATTGCCGAATATTACTTCGGAATCGGAGCGGCATTAGGATTAAGATACAATATAAACGTAAAACGCCGCAACTTTTTCTTCGGTATAGAAGCTATGTACGACCACGGTTTGACAGACACTTATAGTCAAAAAGAAAAAAAAGGTGATGTAAATAATGTCGGAAAAATAATAGATTACGAACACGATCCGCTTAAAGGGAAAAGGCTATTAAAAGGTCTTGAATTTCAAGCGATTGTAGGTATTCCGATAGGGAAAAACAAAGACAAAAACGATTTAAAAGGTGAATCCAAAACCACGAAAAAAGACAATCAGTCTCAAAACAAAACAACTGCCAATACTGATAAACCAAAAGCAGTAGAAGAAAAAGACTCTGAAAATAAACAAGATAATGTTATAACAGATAATAATGACAATGTTAAAACAGAAAATCTTGTAGAAAAAACAAACGAAATACCCGCCGTAACAATAGATAAAGATAGTGTTGAACCCCCAAACAAAAATGTCGAAAACAAAAATGACATTGAAGTTGCGGATAAAAAAACAACATTTACCCCAGTAGAATTTGCATACAAAAGCACAACTCTCACACCTAAAACTTGCGCATATTTGGACAGCATCGCTCAAATGCTCAAGAATTCAGGTGCGCGCATAAAATTGATTGGGCATACAGACAATATAGGTTCGTACGGTTTCAACATAAATCTCTCCCGCAATCGTGCAAAAGTCGTAATGGAATATCTTGTAAAACAAGGTGTTGCAAGAGATAAAATAACTACGGAAGGATTCGGCTCAAACCGCCCCGCCGCTGATAATACAACAGAACAGGGACGTGCCAAAAACCGACGGGTGGATTTAGAAATCAGTGAATAAAAATGCTTATTTTTTGTAACGGATATAAAAATTACAAAAAAAATCGCTACCTTTACCGCCGAAATTTTATATAACAAAAGTAAAAAAACATGAACGTATTACTTATCGGCTCGGGCGGAAGGGAAAGCGCATTAGCGTGGAAAATTTCACAAAGCCCGTTACTCAAAAAATTATATGCAGCTCCCGGGAATCCGGGTATTAAAAATATCGCTGAAAATCTCCCCGTTAAAGTTTCAGACTTCGAGGCAATAGTTTCTACAATCAAAGAAAAACAAATTGATTTGGTTGTTGTAGGTCCTGAAATTCCGCTCATTGATGGTTTAACGGATAAAATTTTAAGCGAAAGCCCCAAAACCCTCGTCGTAGGACCTAAAAAAGACGGCGCACAACTCGAAGGCAGCAAAGATTTTGCAAAACAGTTTATGTTCCGTCATAATATCCCGACCGCAAAATACAAAACTTTTAAGAAAGAAACTTATTCTCAAGCAGTTGATTTCTTAAAAACACTCAATCCGCCTTACGTTCTCAAAGCCGACGGACCAGCCGCAGGAAAAGGCGTTATCATCGAAAACGATTTTTCTATTGCGTGCAAAGAATTAGAAGAAATGTTTTCAGGCAAATTCGGCAAATCATCTTCTGAAGTCGTTATCGAAGAATTTTTATCAGGAATAGAACTCTCTGTTTTCGTTTTAACTGACGGCAACGGAGGTTACGTTATCCTGCCTGAGGCAAAAGATTACAAAAGAATCGGCGAAAACGATGAAGGCCTCAACACCGGCGGTATGGGCAGCATCTCTCCCGTTCCCTTTGCTAAACAAGAATTTATGCAAAAAATCGAAGAAAAAATCATAAAACCGACTATCAACGGACTTTTAGAAGAAAAAATTGATTACAAAGGTTTTATATTCTTCGGTTTGATTAACGTTGAAGGCGAACCTTTCGTTATCGAATACAACGTAAGAATGGGCGACCCCGAAACAGAATCCGTTATGTTAAGAATAGATTCCGACCTCTTGCAACTGATGAAATTTGCCGCTGAAGGTAATCTCAAAGGTCAAAAAATCGAAATCAGCAAAAAAACAGCAGCTACCGTTGTCCTCGCCTCAGGCGGTTATCCCGAAGCTTACAAAAAAGGATTGGAAATAAGCGGTTTGGATAAAGTCAGCGGAGCAGAGGTTTTTCATGCAGGAACAAAACTCTCAGATGGAAAACTCGTAACTGACGGCGGTAGAGTTTTAACCGTATCTTCTCTGGGCTCTGACATAAATTCAGCGCTGGAAAAATCATTAACTGAAATCAAAAAAATATCTTTCCAAGACTCGTACTTTAGACGCGATATAGGAAAAGACCTTTTGAAATACGTATAATAAATACATGAGCCGTAAAAAATTTACGGCTCAAAATAACTTAAACTGAAAAAATTATTATGTTAAAATTAGAAAAAACATGGCGTTGGTTCGGTCCTCAGGACAAAATAACGCTTGATATGTTGGTCCAAATGGGCGTTGAAGGCGTTGTAACCGCTCTTCACCATTTACCGATAGGCGTTGTTTGGACAAAAGAAGAAATCCTTAAACTCAAAAATCAAATCGAAGCAAAAGGTTTAAGATGGTCTGTCGTAGAATCATTACCCGTTAGCGAAGACATCAAAACCAAAGGCAAAAACTACGCTCAACACATCGAAAACTATAAAATATCTCTAAAAAATCTCGGAGAATGTGGTGTTGATACCGTTTGTTATAATTTTATGCCGGTCTTGGACTGGACTCGTACTGATTTGAGATTCAAACACAAAGGCGGCGGTGAAGGTCTTTATTTCGATTATCCGACATTCGCAGCTTTTGATGTCTTTATCCTAAAACGCAAAGATGCCGACAAAGATTTTCCGCCGGAAATTTTACGTCAAGCGGAAGAAATCTTCAAAAAAATGCCCGTCGAAGAACAAGAAAAACTCGTTTATAACATTATCGTCGTAACTCAAGGATTTGTAAACGGCGTTATTGACGGCACGGTAAAAGACCCGAAAAAACTTTTCTTGGAATACATCTCTCATTACGACAATATTTCAGAGGCTCAATACCGTCAAAACTTAAAAGATTTCTTAGATGCCGTAATTCCAACTTGCGAGGAGGCTAACGTTAATCTTTGTATTCACCCCGACGACCCGCCTTATCCCGTACTTGGAATGCCGAGAATTTGCGGCTGCGCTGATGATTTAAGAAAACTCAGAGCCTCAAATCAAAGCGTTAGAAATGGAATAACATTCTGCACGGGAAGTCTTTCGGGCAGAACAGATAATAATTTGGTAGAAATCGCAAGAGAATTTGCGCCATGGGTTCATTTTATTCATCTGCGTAATACTCAACACCTTACAGAAAGAAGTTTCTACGAATCAGGTCATCTTTACGGAAGTTTGAATATGCCGGGCATTGTATCGGAATTCTTAAAAGAACAACGCCGCAGACAACAAGAAGGTCGCAAAGATTTGCGTATGCCTTTCCGTCCTGACCACGGAATCAGAATGTTAACCGATATGGACAACGACATTTACAACGCCGGCTATCCGCTTATCGGACGCCTTAGAGGCCTTGCCGAAATTGACGGCTTACAAACCGGTATTGCTTTTTCTATGGATAAATAATCTTAAAATGGAGTTTTTTAAGAAAAACATATCTTCGATTATTGCGGCAGTTATTGTAATTGCCGCAATATTATTTTTTTATGCTCCGATGTTTGCGTATCAGGAAGGGTTACAAATTTTTATGCTCAACAGTGAGTTTTTTTCTGATACGTGTTTAAGACCGGGCGGTTTGAGCGATTATATCGGATGCTTTTTGGTACAGTTTTTTATGTACACGCATTGGCTCGTCATAATTTTAACGCTGCTGATTGTAGGATTTTTAGCTTTAACCAAAAGTATTTTTAAGGCTAACGGTGTAGAAAACGGCTTTGCAGATGTTTTAAGCGTAGTTTGTGCATCGGGCATGATAGCAGTTGCAACAAATTTCAACGTGATTTTTTCAGGGCTGATTTCGATTTTGCTCGCCACAGCAGCCGTTAAAATTACTAAATATTCCAAAAACATAATTCTGCTCACAATCTTAACGCCTTTAGTTTATTTCATAACGGGCGGTTTTGGCGCAGTGATTTACATTATAGGAGTTTCAGTAGGATCTTCTCTAAAAAAAAGCGGATTTTTTTTAGGCATCAATGCCCTTGTTTTGGCTTTCAGCGTTTTGATTGTCAAAAACATAATGCAGGACGACAGCCTTACAAATACATTCATCGGTGTTGATTTCAACCGCTATCCGGAAAATCAATGTACAGTATGGTTTTCTGAAGTTTTTTTGGTGCTTCTGAGTTTCGTTTTATCGGTTATAAAAAGCATAAAAAAAGTTTTCCAATATGCAGTTTATGGTATCACAACTATCTGCCTATCAATAGTTATGATAATGCAATACGATTCAGCAACGATGCGGTTTTACAAGATTGACAAAATGGTCAGATACAAACAATGGGATTCTATTATAAAATCGGCTGAAAAACAAAATTTTTCATCACCGCTAACATTATGCTATCTCAACCTCGCACTAAACGAAAAAGGCATCATGGATTCCAAAATGTTTAATTTTCCGCAAATAGGTTCAGAAGGATTGTCCTCAAGCGAAATCAACGCTCAAAACAAAAGCATTGTCAATTGCGAAATTTATTTCCGCCTCGGACTTGTAAACATTGCCGAAAGATTGTCGATTGATGCTATGGAAAGTTGCAATACCTTTCAAAAAAGCGCACGTCAATACAAACGTTTAGCCGAGATTGCAATCATTAAAAATGATAAACCTTTAGCAATCAGATATTTAAAAAAACTTCAAGCAACCACTTTTTATAAAGCATGGGCGTTGAAGGCTTTGGAATATCTCAACAATCCCCAAAAAAACGAAGCCCTTTCGGATTGGAAAATTAAACCGCTTGAAATTAAATACGATTTCTTTTTCAGTCCCTCGTATAAATCAGAATTGTTTTATTATCTTTTCGGAAACGAGCCGCAAAACCGCAAACTTTTCAATTACTACGTTTGCCATTTGCTTTTGGAAAAGGATATTAATACATTGTATAATTTTATAATGCAAAGCAATCTAATGGAACAAGAGCACGTAGATCAAGTCGGGACTCACATTTTAGAAGGTATTTTATTATATTTAAGAATGTACCGCCCTAATGATTTTCAAAAAGGAATGTCTGACAACAACAATCTTACAGAACGCTATAAAGAATATCTCTCAAAAGGAACAAAAAACAACTATTGGTATTATTACGACAATGTACAATAAAAAAGTGAGACGATATCACATCGCCTCACCCAGGGGAATTAATAAAAAATAATAAAATATAAAAAAAATAAATCTAAAAAAATACTTAATCAAGAGTGTGTATATGTAGTGTTTGTTAAAGGATAAATAAAGTGCAAATGTATATATTTTTTTTATAAAAACAAATATTTTCTACACTTTTTTTATCTTTTTTTACTCATATCTCAATGCCGTAATAGGATCTAAGTTAGCAGCCTTTTTAGCGGGATACCATCCGAAAAATATTCCGGTCGCTGCACATACCACGAATGATATTACAACAGCAGAACCGCTTACTACAAAGGGCCAATTCAAAAGTTCTGATGCAACGTAACTTATTACAAGCCCGAATATTATGCCGATAATACCGCCAACAAGCGACAACATCGAAGACTCCAACAAAAATTGATACATAATATCTCTGCCTCTTGCTCCGATAGCCGTTCTAAGACCAATCTCTTTAGTTCTTTCAGTTACGGTTACGTACATAATATTCATAATACCGATACCTCCGACAATCAACGAAATCGAAGCGATTGCAGCTAATAATATTGTCAAAAAGCCTGTTACCGAACTCATCATCTTAAGCATTTCGGCTTGAGTGCGGACATCAAAATCATCGTCATCAGGATTGGAAATCTTATGATTTTGTCTTAACACCGTAGTTATTTCCTCAACCGCATCCTCCGAAACCGCCTCTGAAACTGCCGAGGCATATATCATGTGGATATACTGAGTAGCAAGTATACGTTTCATAACCGTAGAATACGGAGCAAAAACAATATCATCCTGATCTTGTCCCATCTGATTTTCACCTTTCGATGACAAAACTCCGATTATCTTAAAAGGTATACTACCGAACCTGATCTCCTGCCCTACCGGATTTTCTGAATCAGAAAACAGATTTTTTGCAACAGTTGAACCGATAAGACATACTTTTTTGAACTCCTTAATGTCGTCTTCGGTAAACATCGTACCTCGTGCTATTTCATATTTTCTAATTGTAAGAATATCCGTTGAACCGCCTTGGATTGAACCCGGCCAGTTGTTAGCACCTCTTACTAATTGTCCCGAACCGCTTACCATGGGCGAAACATAGCTGACATTTTTGCAACGCGCCTTTATCGCCTCGGCATCTTTTACGGTCAAAGACTGCGAAGATGAATTTCCCAAATTTACACCGCCCCTATTTTGATGTTTTCTCATCACCATTATAAGGTTGGTGCCCATAGTGGAAATCTGCTCGTTAATATTCAGTGTGGAACTCTGTCCTAGACTCACCATTGCTATAACCGATGATATGCCTATTATAACGCCTAACATCGTAAGCAAAGACCTCGTCTTATTTCTCAAAATCGCTTGATAAGCAATTTTAAAGAGATTTGAAAAATTCATAATTCAAAAAACTCCTCCTAATTATAATCGCTTGAGGGCGGCAATGCTACCAATGCCTGAGCAGCCGATTTTGTTTCGACTGCCTGATCTTTTATAACACGACCGTCCCTTAACATTATAGTTCTTGAAGTAAAAACCGCTATATCAGGCTCATGCGTTACAAAAATTATACTTTTGCCCGCTGAATGCAACTTCTGAAACAAACTCATAATCTCGTATGAGGTTCTTGTATCAAGGTTTCCCGTTGCCTCATCTGCCAAAAGCATAACAGGATCGTTTACAATTGCCCTCGCAATGGCAACCCTCTGCTGCTGACCGCCTGACATTTGATTCGGTGTGTGCGACATTCTGTCCTGAAGTCCCACTTGTTCCAAAGCATAAACAGCTCGTTCCCTACGTTCCTTTGAGGAAACATCTTTGTTGTAAAGAAGCGGCAATTCCACTTGCTCTACAGCCGAAGTCCTCGGTAACAAATTATAACTTTGAAACACAAAACCTATTTTACGGTTTCTAACGTGAGCAAGTTCGTCTTTACTCAAACTGCTGACTTCTATCCCGTCAATATAATATTTGCCTGCCGTAGGTTTGTCAAGACAACCTAAAATATTCAGCATTGTGGATTTTCCGCTGCCGGATGTACCCATGATACTGACAAACTCGCCTTTATTAATCTCAAAACTGACACCTTTCAAAGCTCTGACAGTTTCGCTTCCGACAATAAACTCGCGTTTCAGATTGTCTATTTTTACAATTACTGCTGACATTTTTTCTTTCCTTAACTTAATTCTGACACAAACGGTTTTCTACATAGGAGGTCTTCCTCCGCCATTATTTTTACCGTTACGTTTCGGCGGTCCGAACAAATTTGCTCCCTGACCTCTTGCACTTGCCTTAACCTGAACGGTTGCCGAAAGAACAACTGTATCACCTTTTTGAAGATGACCGCCTTTAATAATGGCATTAACACCGTCATCCAACCCCGTTTCTACGGGTGAGGGTCTTAAAGAATTACCGTTTTTAATCCAAACTTGTTTAAAATTTTCAAAATCCTTTTTCTTAGGTTCTCCTTCTGATTCATTCTGAGGCATTTGCTCATGTTGAAACGGAGGTTTATCGCCTTGCGGTCTTTGAGGTTTTTCCAAAAACTTGAAAATCTCCTCCGTAGGTTCAAACTGCAAAGCCTGAAGCGGAACACACAACGAAGTCTCTTCTTTTGTAATAACCGAAATACTTGCCGTCATACCCGGATAAAGTTTTTCCTCGGGATTAGGAGCTTGTATCACAACAGTATATGTTACAACATTACTCGTTGTTGTCGGTTTCAAACGAATTTCTTTAACCTCTCCGGTAAAAGTTTCACCATTATAAGCATCAACGGTAAAAGTACATTTTTGTCCGACTTTTACTTGTCCGATGTCAGCCTCATCAACATTAGCCTCCACCTGCATATTCTTTAAATCCTTTGCTATAACAAAAAGTGTCGGTGTATTAAACGAAGAGGCAACCGTTTGACCTTCTTCTATATCCTTACTCAAAATCACTCCGTCAATCGGCGAATAAATTTCGGCATAACCCAAATTAACTTTTGCCTCTCTAAGCGAAGTTTGAGCGTTTTGCAAAGTCGATTTTGCTTGAACCAAAGTATTTTCGGCATCTTCCATCTCAACTTTAGTTGCCGCCTTTGCCTCAAACAACTCTTTTGTACGGTTATAAGCCTGTTGAGCATGCCGTAACTGACTTTCTGCACTCATAACTTGGGTTTGAGCCTGATTATGACGCTCATTAAGCGTTGATTTGTCAAGCTCCGCCAACAACTGACCTTTTTTGACGTGCGAATTATAATCGACGTACAATTTTTCAACAATACCCGAAACTTGTGTTCCGACTTCAACCTCGTCCACAGGTTCAAGTGTTCCCGTTGCCGTTACAGTATTCTGAACCGTATTTTCTTCAACTACCGCCGTACTGAAAACCAAATCTTTCTTTTCCGGCCATAATTTTATAACCAAAAAAGTTATCAACAAAACGGCAACAACCGCCAATATTATTTTTTTCTTTTTCATTTTGATTTTACTCTCCTCGAAAATTTACATTCCTGCACTCTCTCCGGTATACACGTCAAGAATTTTCCTTTTTAACATAAAACCGTATTTCGCATTTATATAATCGTTCAGAACACTTATATAATTATTCTGTCTTTCAAGCAAATCAACTGCAATAATAGAGCCAACGTTGAATTTCTTTTTGTAAACCTCAAAACTCGCAGCGTATGCATCTTTACGTTTTTGATATGCCAAATATTTCTGATACTCAAGAGCAGTAGCCCGATACTGATTAACAACCGTTCTTGTAACCTCGAGTTCGGTTTGTTTCAAATCCAATTCGGCTTGCTTTTGTTGTATCTCAGCTTTCTTAATTTGTAGTTTAGCACTTCCTCTGTCCCAAATCGGATAACTCACGCTAACACCGATTTGTTGAGAAAGTCTGTCTTTCAACTGCAAGGAAAAATCATCAAAATTATTATGCCCCGTACTAATTCCCGCCGAAGCCGAAATAGTAGGTCTTCGTCCCGCTTTTGAAATCTCCATCGCAATATCAGCCGTTTCAATAGCACTCAAAGCCAATTGCATATCCGGCATGTGCTGTTTTGCCGCACTTACAACCTCCTGCTCTGAAGGAAGCAGAGCCATCTGATAAATCAATGCCGTATCAGGCTCCACAATCGTAAGTTTCGCATCCGCAGACATACTCAAATACTTTTTCAGATTAAGAAGCGAATTTTCCAACGAAATTACAGTATTCAGCGAATCCGTTTTGTCGTTTTCGTATTGAGCCTCCAACATCAAATAATCGCTTTCGACCATCGCCCCTAAATCAAACATCCTTTTGCCTCTTTCCAACTGCTGCTTCGAAGATTCCAAAATACCTAACTGATATTTTTGACGTTCCATACACGAAAGAGCCGTCAAATATTCATTGAGAATTTCAATTTTAAGATTATCATCGTATTGCGCCGATCTAATCTTAGTTTCTTCTGCTTGCAAACGGTTTTGTTTAATCGTGTTTTTTATATTACCGCCTTGATAAAGCGTAACGGAAGCATTAACACCGACATTGCCTGAAAAATTAACATCACTCGCCGTCCCCGTATGACTCATCGTCTCATTCGCCGAAGCATTAACGGACGGATAACGGTTGTTTCTGCTCTGCTGATAAACAGCCTCGGAACTTTCCTCGTTAAGAAGATTTACTTTTCTCGAATAACTATTATCAAAAGCATATTGCAGACACTGCTCCAACGTAAACTCAAATTCACCGGAAGATAACGTATCCGTTTGCTGAGAATACATCAAAACCGGCGATAGTGCCAACACGCAAAACATTGCAATTTTTTTGACCATTTTTTTTCTTTCCTTATCCGATATATTAGAGAGTTTTTTCAATAAAAAGTTTAATTAGGATTTTAATTTAATAGTTTTTAACAATATCATTATAAAACCACTTTCAATTCAAGTTTTCCCGTATTAATAAAGCGGTTTTGAGGAGATTTTCTTAACTCATATTCCAATGTCAAAAGCAAATAACGGTTTAGAAAGCATGATAAATTACAAAAAGAAACGAAATTTCTGCCTTCTTGCAAACCTTCCAAAAACCGGTACTTCAAAGACGGATTATCATCACTACCATGCAACTTATTAAAAACCAACGAAGTAGAAATAGCAGCCGAATATTTTTCGTTTCTTGAATAATTCAATGACAGTGTAAAGGATTTTTGAAAAAGACGGTTTAAAGAATTTTCATCGTGTTTTAATTTGTCAGAATAAGAAAACTCCGGCAAAAAATTTCCGAAATCCGCTTTTAAACCTGTTTTGCAGCCCGAGGGAAAAAAAATGTAGTTTTTGTCAGAAAAAAACTCGGAATAATTCTCCTGAACACCTCTCATAAAATCCTGTTTAAAAGTAAAGTTTCCCAATGTAAACTCACCGAAAACCGATTTCAACCCGTTAAAAAAACTCTCCGAACCGTAAAACGTTGTTTTTTGTGTTTCGTTTTTCATTAATTCCGCACCCAAGAAAAATGTTTTAAAAGTACGAATTTTAATTTTGTAATCACGATTTTGCAATTTGTCAATCAAGGAATCGCCCGAGAAAAAAGCGTTTTTTCCTTTTAAACTTTCCCGAGAAGAAAAATTATATGAAATTTCAAAGGAAAGTCTTGATGAAAATTTTGAAAACTTACGGTCGGTTTTCTTGCCTGAAAATTTCAAAGAACTCTCCATGGAATTTTCTAACGTATTGATATATTGTCCTGTATGAACAAAATATTTAACATAATCAGCATCACTTTTATAATAAGCGTTTTCAAATTCGTTTAAATCCTCCAATCCGTCACCGTTATAATCTATCCACATAAAATAACCGTTGCCGGGCGTGGTTTTGATAAATTTATACGCTAATTTTTCCGTAACACCGCACGAAGAAAGGTAATTAATTTTGAAGTTTAATTGATTTTTCAATAGCGAAAAAGTACTTTCAACTCCGCCGGTCAAAGAATTGAATTTCCGATTTTCCAACGTTGAACTTTGTTTTAAACACTCGGTAAGTTTAATGCCGAAATTCTTGGTTTTCAAACGATTAAACTCCAAAAGTAAATACCTTAATCCTCCGTAAGGGTTTTCAAAACCAAAATCGGAAAAAGTTTTTCTGCTTACAGCCGTAATCTTAAAATTCCAAAAATCTTTTCGCCTTAGGACATAACACGAAAAATCCGTAAAATTGAAATTTTCACCGCCCTTGTCGGAAGAAAACTGCGAAACACCAAAGCCCGTTTCAATTTTTTTGAAACTAAAACTCGAGGAAAAAACGTTTTTCAAATGTCGGAAAAGCGTGTCAGAAAAATAACTTGCGTAATAATCCGAATTAAAAGAAAACGAAAAAATTTTCCTTTTATAACCGGTTTTAAAAACATTCGCATAACCGTTCATCAAATCCAAAATTCCGCAATACAAAAACTTATAATCCGCAAAAAAAACTGTGTCAGAATATTTTAAACCCGCAGTAAAAGTTTTTTCCTCATTGCCGCTTTCGTAATTTTCTATATTCCAATTGTTTACAAAATCAACATTTTTGTCCTGACTAATAGGGGAAAAACCTTTTGAAATAAATTCGGAACTAAAAACCGCTGAAAATTTCTTTAAAGTATCTTTCAAGAAAAAATCCCGCTTAAAATCCACCGAAGACGAAAAACTCTTATCATTGCCGCCCTGAGATGCCAAACGGTTGAAACAATTCCGCGAAAAACAGCCGTCAATTCCGATAAAAGTATTTTTTACAGAATTAATACCGCTGCCGAACAAGAAAAATTCTTTCCGCTTCGGACAAGGAAAAAGCGTATCACCAAAATAAATTTCCCCGGTGTTAAAAGAAGAATTTTTCATAACAGAAATACAATCCTCAGAAAGCGTTCCGCTGAAATTCAAAAGGTCTTCCTCGCACAAATACCCCGCTTTGAAAACATTTTTATTATGTTTTATCGACAAACCTCCGCTTAGAAATATATTTGAAAAATAACTTTCGATGTATTCAAAATCCGCCGTTATTCTGCTTTGAGATGTGATAACGTGCTTTATGTTAAACTCAATAGTGCCTGAATTATAATCAATTAAATAATCATCACCGCGCAACAAAAGTTTTCCGTCAAGATAAATTTTTTCAGAATTTATCAAGAGGATAACATTATTTCCCGATGCCGATTTCAAAAAATAAGGGCCTTGGGAATTGTCAGAGCCGAAAAATTCCATTCTCAAAAATTTTCCCCGCGAGGAGGCAAAATCGCCGTAAACCTCCAACGTATCGTTTTCAAAAATTTCATTAACAGAAAAAAAACTCATTCCCCGTATTTTTTTGGAAAATTTCACAGAAGAAAAACGGCTAAAAACCGTCGTGTCGCCAAACGAAAGAAAATTAGAATCCTTAGAAACCAAAATATTAAAACCGCTGAGCTGAGAAATCTGATTCGTACAACCGTTTTCATCAACAGGCATATCACCGTCATAAACCTTTGCACGGATTTTCATTCCGAGGGGCATTTGCGATGAAATTTCCAAATTCGTTAAAGAATTTTGCGAAAAATCCTTATTGTTGCCACCGTTGATACTTTGTGAAATATAACCGTTTTTTTGGATACTGTCGGAAAAGAATGGTTGTTTTTCCTCAAGAGTTTCTTCTAAGGGTAGTCCGAGTATTTTCTTTTGAATTTCAGAGGGTTCCAAACGCAACACAATAACAGAACTATCTCTTAAAAATTCTTTTTTCTGGATTTTAGATATAATTTTTTTTAAGGAATCATCAAGCGGAATGTCTGAAATTACTTTTTGAGCAAAAATTTCAAAGGGGAAAAATACGATAAAAAACCAAAAAAATATCTCCGCACCGTTTTTTAACGCTTTTGTGCTAAAAAGCGCAAAGGCGTTAAAAAAGCAGCGGGAGATAAAATTATTTCTGCTCAAAGACTCCTGTTCCGGTAATTTGACTGTAAATATTGTCAATATAATCTGCCGTTTTGTTAGAATTATATTGTGCAGCCATCTGAGCCAAATATCCAACAACGTTTACGCACATTCCGAGTTCGCGTTTCTCCTGAAATCCTTCAGTATCAAGATAATCAAGCCAATCGGCAATTGAATGATACTCGTCAGCCATTTCCATCGAAACACTTTCGGCGGTTGTCGTCATGCCGGAATTATAAAGAGCTGAGATAACCGACAACATAGAATAGTCATAAGGAACTTTTTCTTTCGGCATAAGGGAAAGACATTTTTTCAAAACTTCCTGAGCCTTGTCCTTTTTGTTTTCATAAGAAAGGTTATCGGCAAGGCGCGCCAAAGTACCTCTGATGTCCATAATCGAGATTTGACGACGGTTATTCTCCTCAATCATCACATCAGGAGCGTTCATTCTGCCCCAAACCATTTTGTTCATAACGTTGTCGTACATAATATCGGTATCTACCTCACCGATTTCACCCGGTTCTGAGCCTTCCGTACTATAAGGCACAAGACGGTATGCAAAACCCTCAAGACGTACATATTTTTCCAAACCGATAAAATCATTTGCGCTGGCACTCGCTGCAAAATAAACTGGACGTTCCCAATTATTAGCAGCTATTATGTCCATTACCGCTAAATCAGATTTGGTAAAATAATTTTTGCTGATATTCCATTTCAACTCATCCAAAGCACGGTCTTGATTTTTAGCATTCAACGTGCCGCTCTTTAGACAATTTTCCTTATTAACGGGAATGGAAATCTTTTTAGAGGGTATGTAATTGTATTTATCACCGTTTGAAACAGTTACCAATTCGCTGTCGTCAGCGGTAACTTTCAAAGCATCTGAAATCGGCAAATATCCGTCGCAAATCTTATTGAACATTTCATCAGTCCGCTTTTTAATATTTTCAAAAGCCTGAAGATTGTTTTTAAACAACTGCGATGATATTTCGGGTTTTGACAACTGACTTACAAGAGCTGCAAAAGTAACGGGCGAAAACGAATCATAACCCGCTGAAATCGTTTTGTAGTCTTTTTCGTATCTTAAAGCAAAATCCGTAGTGTTAATCAAAGCCATAAAATCCTCGTAAAGCGGTTTGTAAACGACATCCGTTTCCGCCTTATGACTCAAATATTTTTGATTAACCATCATGCCTTTTTGATCGGTGCAAATAACGATATTTCTCAAATCCTGACGGTATTTTTGAGGACCCATCGTCATTTTAACGGGAAGCCCCTCGTATTTTCGCTCCTGACACTGTTTAAGATACCAATCACAACCGGCAAGAGAAAGATTTACTATTCTTACATCTCGTCTTACGCCTTCCACCTCTTGAACGTACCAGAGAGGGAAAGTATCATTATCACCGAAAGTAAACAAAATAGCATCTTTAGCGCACGATTCCAAATAATTGATTGCAAAATCCCTACAGGTATATCTTCCGCTTCTGTCATGGTCGTCCCAGTTTTGAGATGCCATCTGAATCGGAACAAAAACCGCAAGCGATGACAAAACAGCCGGCATCAAACTTTTCTTATTCTTGAAAAGTCCCGTCAAAAACTGCCATATTGCCAAAACGCCCAAACCGCACCAAATGCTGAAAGCATAAAACGAACCGGCATACGCATAATCCCTTTCACGAGGCTGATACGGAGTTTGATTGAGATAAACCACAATAGCAACACCCGTTAGAAGGAAAAACATAAAAATCACAAAACAGTTTTTGGAATCACCGTTAAGACTTATAAAAATACCTAAAAGTCCCAGCAACAACGGCAACATATAATAAACATTCCTTCCGGAATTGTTTTTATATTTTTCGGGCAATTTTTCGGTTGAAGCTCCTTTCAAACCGTCAATAAAATCAATACCCGTAATCCAGTTACCGTTAATCGTACTTCCCGCACCGTTTTGAATATCGTTTTGCCTGCCAGAGAAATTCCACATAAAGTATCTGAAATACATGTGTCCTAACTGATAAGTGAAGAAAAACCTCAAGTTTTGTGCAAAAGAAGGTTTCTCCTCAGTACTCTCAAGGTCGCCCCACGATTTGTAGGCTTGAATATGAGCCGGCGATGTAGAATACATTCTCGGGAAAAGTCCCTGATTCTCCTTATCGTAAATGTATTTCAACGAAGGTTTGTTGATTTTCAAATACTTTCCGTTGTCAGGAATATAAGTTACAATTTTCTCGCTTCCGATAACATCAGCCGTAAAATACGGACCGTAAAACAACGGATTATCACCGTATTGTTCCCTGTTAAGATACGACAAAAGCGAAAAACCGTCAGAAGGCGAGTTCTCATTGATAGGCGTATTAGCAAAAGAACGAATAACTGTCATTGCAAACGAACCGTAACCCATCATTATAACAAAAACTCCTAAACTTATAAAGTTAAGAATTGCTTTCCCTTTTTTGTGCGAATACCAAACAAGGTATCCCAAACCCGTCATAACAAGGAGCAAAAATGTTATAATTCCAGAATAATAAGGCAATCCCAACGTATTTACGAAAAACAAATCGAAATACGCTGCAATGTTTACAGTCTGAGGTATTATAAAATACAACACGAAAGCTAAAATTACCACCGATAATGCCAAAGCTGCAATAATACCGTAATTAGTAGGTTTATATTTTTTGTAATAAACCACCAAAACGATAGCCGGAATCACCAAAAGATTAAGAAGGTGAACACCAATTGACAATCCCATCAAGTAGCAAATAAGTATAAGCCAACGGTTTGAATATTTCTCATCAGCATGTTCCTCCCAACGGAGCACAAGCCAAAAAACCAGCGCCGTAAAAAGCGAACTCATACTATAAACCTCAGCTTCAACTGCCGAAAACCATGCCGTATCACAATACGTATAAATAAGAGCACCGACAACGCCGCTCGCTAAAACGGCTATCATCTCACCCAAAGTATAATTTTCCTTGCGTTCGGCTTTATAATTAATGTTTTCGACAATACGTCTTGCCAAGTGCGTTATCGACCAAAACAAAAACAATGAAGTAAATGCAGCCGCCAAAGCAGAGGTTACATTCATCATCAATGCCATGTGAGAGTCATCAATTGCAAAAAGAGCCGCAACTCTGCCGATAATCATCCAAAGAGGTGCTCCTGGAGGGTGGCCTACTTCCAATTTTACGGAAGTGGCTATAAACTCACCGCAATCCCACCAACTTGCCGTAGGCTCCACCGTAAGCAGATAACAAAGTGCTGCCACGAAGAAAACTACCCAACCGGTGATACGGTCATAAAATTTAAAAGTTTTCATGTTAATTAATGATATGTTTTGAGTGTGCAAAGTTACAAAAAGTTTTTCTCAAATAACAATTTTTTTAGCCGTAGAAAGAAAAAAAAACTTTTTTTGAAAAAAAGTGCAAAAAAATTTGGAAGATAATAAAAAAATATATTACCTTTGCACCCGAAATCTTAAGGACAGCGTTGAAACTACAGACGGTTGCCATGTTGAAAGTTTTAAGGTTTTGCTCTCGAGAAGTTGCTCTTTAAGATTGAATAAATTTTTAAAAAAAAGGTTAATAATGTGGTACTGACCTATGGTGTAACGGTAACACAGCAGATTTTGGTTCTGTTATTTGAGGTTCGAATCCTCATAGGTCAACAAAAACGGCGGCTTCTAAAATAAAAAGAAGTCGCCGTTTTTCTTTTCTATCCCCAAAAAGAATTCTATATTTCATAATAAATAATAAAAAAACGACTGTTTGAAAATATTTTCAAACAGTCGTTTTTTTATTATTTATTATGAAATATAGAATTCTTTTTGGGGATAGAAAAGAAAAA
>JAFPYR010000004.1 GCA_017412115.1 Bacteroidales bacterium
CGTTGTAAGGCACTAACTACGATAATACACGGAAAATCAGCGTTTTAATATGTTTTTGAGGATTACAGGCGTATTTTTCGCCTTTTCGATGGCCATAATCCAAGCAACATCAAACAAAAACCCCGTTAAAATGGCTTTTTAAACCGTTTTAACGGGGTTTTATCCAACCAAAATCCAACCAAATCCAACTTTGTTGTTTCGGGATTGATTTGGTTTTTAGCGGGTTAGGTGGGGCGAGGTTTGGTTATGCCGGTAATATTGTGAATTAAAAAATATTACTTGCGTTATACTTAAAAAGTGAGATTTTTTTTCTAATTTTGCTGTGAAAAAAATTGATAAAAAGATGTTAGATTTCGCCAACGTATGCCTCAACAGCGTGATACTCCACAAGTTAGGCAACAAATCTCGAGAAGAAGAATTGATATTGTCCGACAAAGAACTTTCTGTGAGCGATTCTATAAAAGAATTATTGATGCAGTTTTTCTTAGGACATTTTGCAGAGGAGAATTATTATAATTTCCGCTCAGAAAACGGACCTTTGGAAAATCCTGTTTATCAGTATGTTAATGGTATTTTTCAATCACCGGAAAACTTTGTTGAATTTAGTAAACAAATTGCAGAAAAACTTTATGAGGCAGGTACTCACCCAAAAATAAAAGAAGGTGATTTGTATGTCGCATATTTTTCTAATTTGGTGGTAGACGGTGAGTTAGTGGATGCCGTAGGTATTTTTAAATCCGAAACCAAACAAGATTTCTTGCAGATAAAAACCTCTGATTCGGGGCTTGACATCGTAATTGAAGAGGGCATTAACCTTAATAAAATTGACAAAGCGTGCCTTATTTATAATACGGAGGCGGATTTCGGTTACAAACTCAATATTATTGACTGTACCAACAAACAGGAAGCGCAGTATTGGCGTAATGATTTTCTTGACATTGAGCAACGCAAAGACGACTTTTATCAAACGCAAAAGTATATGGAACTTTGCAAAGATTTTGTTGAGGAGGTCTTCAACGAAGAGCACGAGGTAGAAAAACCGCAACAAATTGCAATGCTCAATAAATCAAAGAATTACTTCAAGGAAAATGAAAATTTCTCTAAGGAGGATTTTGAGGAAAACGTTCTTCAGCAACCCGAAGTTATTGAAGCTTTCAACGAATACAAGCAGCAATATGAGGAGGAAAATAATGTTAAACTTGAGGATAATTTCGGAGTTTCGGAAAATGCTGCCAAAAAGCAGCAGTCCAAAATGAAAAGCGTTCTCAAACTTGACAAAAATTTTCATATTTATATTCACGGCGACGAATCAAAAGTTTCAAAAGGTGTTGACCCTGAAACGGGAATGAAATATTATCAGTTTTTTTACGAAAAAGAGGAATAATCATGAATTATTATATTTCGATAGAGACATCAACGGATATTTGTTCCGTTGCGTTATCAGCTGACAATCAAGTAATTGGTTTTAAAGAAAATAAAGACCGCAATCATGCTTCTTCTGTAGCGGTTTTTGTGGACGAATTATTGAAAGAAAATAATTTAACGGCAAAACAACTTTCAGCCGTTGCTACATCTTTGGGTCCCGGCTCTTATACAGGTTTGAGAATCGGAACTTCAACTGCAAAAGGAATTGCTTATTCTTCTGATATTAAATTGGTTGCAGTTGATACGTTACAAGCTATGGCATTGAAAGCCGCTGAAAATTTCAAAAACGAAAAAGCTGTTTTTGTTTCTTGCATTGATGCGGGCAGAAATGAGGTTTATTCTGAAATTTTTGACGTTAATAATGCCGTTTTACGCCCTTGTATGGCGGAATTAATAGAAAAAAATTCATTTGAGGAGTATTTTAACAACGATTATAGAGTAGTGTTCATAGGCAATGCTTCTGAAAAAATAAGCAAAATTATCGAAAACGAGAATGCAGTTTTTCTTTCAGATGTTTTGCCCTCGGCGCGTTACATGGCTGAATTAACAAATAAAGCCTTTTTGGAGAAAAAATTTGCTGACGTTGCTTATTTTGAACCTTTCTATTTAAAGGATTTTATTGCAACGGTCAGCAAAAAGAACGTTTTAAAATAAAATTTTTTGTTATGAAAAAAATTGTTGTATTACTTTTTTGTTTGATTTCAGGAGTTGTTTTGAGGGCGCAAAATCCTGTTATCTCAGAAAACGAACGGCTTGAATATGAGATTTATTACGCTTTCGTAACGGGTGCTAAGATGACTCTTGAGACCGAAACCGTTACTGAAAACGGCAAAAAGCTTTATCATTTGGTAGCAAAAGGCAATACGATAGGTTTTGTAGATAAAATTTATCATATCATGGAGGATTACGAGTCGTGGGCAGACCCTCAAACGCTTTTGCCCGATCACGCCTTGAAAAACGTCCGTGAAAGTGAACAATACAAACGTTACATCACCTACAAATTCGATCATCAAAACAATAAAGTAACAAGTTCTAATTCAGGCGTTTCTGACATTAAAAAAGAATGTTACGACATTGTTGCGGCTTGTTATAAAATCAGAATGTTGGATTTGTCGGGACTGAAATCTGGTGATGAAATCTCTCTTAATACTTTTTTCGGAGAGGAAAACTGGCCGTTGAAACTTCGATATATTAAAACCGAAAACGTAAAAATTTCAAAATACGGAAAAATTTCTTGTTATAAATTTATTCCGATTGTTGAGGTTTCGGGTGTTTTTACGGCTCAAGACGCCTTGAGTATTTGGATTTCGGCGGATCAAAACAAAATTCCTATCCGTGCACAAATGTCGCTTATGGTGGGCAGTGCAAAAGTGGATTTAATAAAATATCAAAACGTAAAATTCCCTTTGAATTTTAAATAAAAAAAATCATTAACAAAATCAAATAATTATGGAAGTACAAATTGACCACAAATATTCTGAGTCAGAGGCACTTGAAAAGATGAAAAGTTTTTTGACCAAGCTCAAAACCGAGCATCAGGACAAAGTAGGCGGTATTCAGGAGGATTGGCAGGGAAACGAAGGAGATTATTCCTGCACTTTCAACGGAATGAAACTTTCCGGACATATTAAAGTTGAAAACGGAAAAGTTACTGTTAACGGCAAAGTACCGTTTTTGTTGAAACCTTTTGAATCTCTGATAGAGTCTACAATCAAAAACGAGGCAAGTAAAGTGCTGAAATAATAGAATTTAGGGACGAAACTTTTTTTCGTCCCTATTTTTTTTAAGAATTCTTTTTTCCCTTCTATTTATAAAAATTAGTTTAAAATTTTCCTAAACGGGAAGTGTTTTTTGGATAATAGGTAAAAGTCTGAGTATTTTTGCGGCATGAAAAACATTGTTCCCATATTAAGCATTACGGGCTCGGATTCAACCGGCGGTTCAGGTATTCAGGCAGACGTGAAAACTATTTTTTCACTCGGCGGATATGCCGTTACCGCTCTGACTACTATCACCGCTCAAAATTCAAAACATATTCTTTCTTTTGAGAATGTTTCGGCGGATTTGGTAGCCTCGCAAGTTAAAGCTGTACTTGAAGAAATCAGACCTAAAGCCGTAAAAATCGGACTTGTACGCGATTATAAAACCGTTAAAGCACTTTCTGATGAAATCATCGGATTAAGACATATTGTCGTTGATGCCGGGTTTTTTGATTCTCGCGGCGAAAGGCTTATCGGTCAGGAGGTTATCAATGCTTTTAAGGAATATATTTTTCATAATACGGAAATTTTGATTATAAAAATCAAAGATGCCGAAATTTTGACAAGCAGAAATATTATCTCCGTTCAGGATATGCAGTCTGCGGCTTTGGAAATTCTTGAAACGGGGGTCGGTGCGGTGCTTTTGCAAGGCGGACATTCTGCTGAGGGTATCGTAACGGATATTTTTGTCAGCAATGACGAAAAAAAATCACCGTTGTTTTTCACCTCGCCTGATACTGCAGGCTGGAATTTTCACGGTGTTGCGGGCAATCTTTCATCGGCAACGGCTACGTTTTTGGCAAAAGGCGAAACATTGAAAAATGCCGTTGTTAAAGCCCATGAATATATCCGCAGTCTTATAGTTTATTCTGTGGCCTTGGACTCTGCTAATATTATCCGGCACATTCATGATCATAATGTCAGCAGCCGTCAGGTGGAAATTTATAACAAATTGATGTCCCTTGTTGCTGAATATTATATGAAAGCGAAGGACGTAAATTTTTACGCCGAAAAACTCAATATCACCCCGAGATATTTATCGCAGATAACGCAAAAAATCGTTGATAAATCTCCCAAAAAACTCATCGGTGATTATATGATGAAAGAAATTGAGGATACCTTGCTTTCTACCTCATTGACGGTTCAAGAGGCGGCCTATAAATTCGGTTTTTCCTCGCAGGCAGCCTTTTGCAAGTTTTTTAAGGCGCAAAAAGGTATTTCTCCGAAAGAATTTAGAACATTAAAAAAAATATAACAAAATGGAAGACAGATTTACTTTGAACAAAAATCTCGCTCAAATGTTGAAGGGCGGTGTTATTATGGACGTTACGACTCCCGAACAAGCTAAAATTGCAGAACAAGCGGGAGCGTGTGCAGTTATGGCTTTGGAAAAAATTCCTGCTGATATCAGAGGTGCGGGCGGCGTTGCGAGAATGAGCGACCCGAAAATGATTAAATCAATTCAGAATGCGGTTTCTATTCCCGTAATGGCAAAATGTAGAATCGGACATTTTGTTGAGGCTCAGATACTTGAGGCTATCGAAATTGACTATATAGACGAGTCTGAGGTTTTAACCCCGGCAGACGATATTTATCATATTGACAAACGCAAATTCAAAGTGCCTTTTGTTTGCGGTGCAAAAGATTTGGGAGAGGCATTAAGAAGAATTAACGAGGGAGCCTCGATGATTCGTACAAAAGGCGAACCAGGAACGGGTGATATTATTCAGGCTGTAAGACACATGAGATTGATTCAGAGTGAAATACGCCGTATTACAAGTCTTTCTGAAGATGAACTTTATGAGGCAGCAAAAGCATTGAAAGTGCCTTTTGATTTGATAAATTTTGTACATCAAAACGGTAAACTTCCGGTTGTAAACTTTGCAGCGGGCGGTGTTGCAACACCTGCGGATGCAGCTTTGATGATGCAGCTCGGAGCAGAAGGCGTTTTTGTAGGCTCAGGTATTTTCAAATCCGGCAACCCCGAAAAACGCGCACAAGCTATCGTTAAAGCCGTTACGAATTATGACAATCCTAAAATTATCGCTGAATTGTCAGAGGATTTAGGCGGCGCAATGGTTGGTATCAACGAAGAGGAAATTAAACTTTTAATGGCTGAACGAGGAAAATGAAAATTGCAATTCTTGCGCTTCAGGGAGCATTTGAGGAACACCGTCAAATGCTCCTTAAACTTGGCGTTGAAAGTTTTTTGATTCGTAATCTATCTGATTATCAGCAGCCTAAAGACGGTTTGATAATCCCCGGCGGTGAGAGCACAACAATTTTGAAACTTTTGAAAGATCTTTCGATTTATGATCTTTTGAAAAAAGATATTGAAAACGGTTTACCTGTTTTCGGAACATGTGCGGGGCTTATAATGTTGGATTCCAATCATTTAGACACAATGGATATTGTTGTTAAGCGTAATGCTTACGGTCGTCAGCTCGGCAGTTTCTATTGTGAGGGCGAATTTTTAGGTATCGACAATAAAATCCCGATGACATTTATCCGTGCGCCGTACATCGTCAGCGCTAAGGAAAATGTCAAAGTTTTATCGGTAGTGGACGGAAAAATTGTTGCTGCCTTGCAGGGCAAACAATTAGTTACCGCTTTTCATCCAGAACTCAACGAAGATACGAGGGTTCATGAATATTTTTTATCTATCGTGTCAGCGTAAAAATTCCATACGGGCTACTTTGCTTTGTATCGACATCGTTTAGAAACCATTTGTCGTCGGATTGCAAAGAGCCTGTTATTTTACGGTAAAAACGTATTTTATCTTCTTTACCGTCTTTCCAGCGGATTGTAAACGTATCGTCGTAATCTTTGTAACCGTTTAATTTACCGAAGTAAACACAATATTTATCGTTGTCATCGTCTTTGATTAACAATAAGTTATAGCCTTTATCATCGGAGATGTTACGTTCTACGTTGTATTTTTTTCCTTCGTATTCAAAAGAAAAATCATTGCCGATATAATAACTTGAATCGTAATTGAGTAAATCTACGGCATTTTCGTCTTGAATGTAGATTAACAATTCAATAGGATACCAATTGTCAAATTGTGCATTTCCTTCTTCGGAAGAATCACAAGCAAAAAAAGTTGTTGCCAATATAATTGACAACAACAAAGTCATACTTCTTTTCATATAATAATAAGATTCATTTACATTATATATAACACACAAAACGCACCAAACCCTAATAAAAAAACTAAATTTTTTTGTATTTTTTGCTTTGCTAATTTTTTTTGTGCGTATTAATAAAGTTGTTACTTTTGTAAATGCAAAGCAAATCAAGGAAATAATACCATGAAAAAAATTTTATTATCATTATTTTTTAGCGGAATTTTCAGTTTTGGGTTTTCGCAGCAAAATTCTGTAAATCCCAACGGTTATAATAAATTTTATTATCCTGACGGCAGTCTATCGAGCGAGGGTACGTTAAAGGACGGCAAACCTGACGGCTTTTGGAAAACATATTATCCTGACGGCGTATTGAAATCGGCCGGAAGACGTACAAATTTTCTTTTGGATAGTCTTTGGCTTTTTTTTGATCAGAGCGGTGATACTCTTAGGGCGATAAATTATAATTACGGCAAACGCAACGGTTATACAATCGAATATACGGTTTTTCAAGATTCTTTGAAACATAATGTTATTAAGTCAAAGGAATTGTACCGTGATGATAAGAAACAAGGTTTTGCTTTTTATTACGACAAAGGCGTTCTCAAGGAAGAAATTCCCTTCAAAGACGACCGCAAACACGGCGAAGGTTGGCAATACAACAAAGATGGCGAAATTGTTGCAATTTTGACCTATAAATACGGAAGCCTTATAGATAAGAATATTATCAACCGTGTGGACGAAAAAGGTATGAAACAGGGTGTTTTCAAAACTTTTTATCCTGACAAGAAACTCAAAACCGAATGTTATTACAAGGATGATAAATTGAACGGTTATTTCAGAGAATTTGACCAAAAGGGAAAAGAAATTTCCATAACCCGTTACATTAACGGCGAAAAACAAGAGGAAAACAAAAATTCTTTGGCTCAGACAAAAGATGCGGTAAAGGTTAAAAATGAGTTTTTCCCGGACGGAACATTAAAGAAATCAGGTGGTTACAAAGATTCATTGCCTGTTGGCGTTCATAGAACTTACAACGAGAAAGGCAAAATAAAATCATCTGAAACTTATAACGACGACGGCAAAAAGATTGCTGACGGTATCGTAGACGGAAAAGGCAGAGAACAAGGCAAATGGACGTTATACGATACGTTAGGAATCATTAGCGGCAAAGGCTCGTACAAAAACGGCAAAAGAGAAGGCGAATGGTTGTTTTATTTCAGCGGCGGACAAATCGAACAAAAAGGCGTTTACAAGGACGGTAAACCCGAAGGAAAATGGCTTTGGTATTATCCTGATGGTAAACTTCGCCGTGAAGAGAATTTTTTGAAAGGAAAAGAAGAGGGTGATTATTACGAACTCTCACCCATTGGCGACACTTTGCAAAAAGGTGAATTTGTTGAAGGTTATAAACACGGCACGTGGACAACAAATAGCGGTGATGCCCTTGTTGTTGAAAACTTTTCGGACGGAGAATTTCACGGCGATTATGCGGTTTATTATCTGCCTTCCAAAAAAATGAAAGTTGAGGCAAAATATCTTCAAGGCAATTTGCACGGAACTTACAAGGAGTTTTACGAAAGCGGCAAAATAAGAGTTTCAGGACAATATGCCGGCGGTAAAGAAAACGGCTCTTGGAAATATTATGATGAGGAAGGACTTTTGGAAACCGAAATCGAATATTCTCAAGGCGAAATTGCTAAAGTGGACGGAAATTCAATGCCGAAAAAATAAAAATATCAAAATTGTTTAGAAAAAAAGGAGGAAGAGCAGAAAAAAATTACTCTTCCTTCACTATTTCTTTTATGTTGAAACGTTTTTGAAATATTAGTAGCAGTGCAACGCCTATTGTAACGGCAGAGTCCGCAATGTTGAAAATAGGAGAGAAGAATACGAAATTTTTCCCGCCCCAAAACGGTACCCATTCGGGTAAAACAGTGTCAATCATCGGAAAATACAGCATATCAACGACTTTGCCTTGCAAAAATGGAGCGTAACCTCCTCCTGCGGGTAAAAATTCCGCTATTGTATTTGCAGCATAACCCGTATTGGAGAATATCAGACCGTAAAACATACAATCTATCATATTTCCGATAGCACCGGCTAAAATCAGCGATACGCATATTACTAACCCCGGTTTCGGGTCTTTGTTTTTGATCAGCCACTTCAAAAACCATATCATGCCGCCGATTGCAATAATCCTGAAAACAGACAAAAATATTTTGCCCCATGCACCGGGCAGCCCCCAGCCGAATGCCATTCCCGGATTTTCAGTAAAAGCCAGCTGAAACCATTCTATGCTCCAGCCCCAATGATGGAAACTGCTTTCGCCTATAAACATGTGCGTTTTGACCCAAATTTTTACAATTTGGTCAATCAGCACCACTAAAAATACTACTATAACAGATTCTTTTACTAATTTGTTCATTTGTTTTCATTTTTTTTGCTGTCTACGGTCAGCGTTGCATGCGGCACGGCTTTAAGACGCTCTTTCGGAATCAGTTCGCCTGTTTTGCGGTCAATGCCGTATGTTTTGTTTTCGATACGGATTAATGCATTTTCAAGATTTTTGATGTATTTTTCCATGCGTGAAGCCATAATCGAAGCACTCTCGGTAGCCTCGTTTTGCTGACCGTCTTCCGGATCGGCAGTATTGGAGATATTCTGATTGCCGTCAGTGTCTTTCAATTGCGAAGTGTACTCGCTGTGAGTTTTCTTCGCCTGCTCCAATTTGGAAAGTATCAATTCTTTAAATTCTTCCAACTCTTCGTCGGAGTATCTCTTTTTAGTATCCATCTTTTTAAAAAAAATAATATTAGTTTAGTTGTTTTAATAAAAATAATAGCAATCTTTTTATTCGTTGTTATTCAGTTATATAAGCAAAGTTAATTAAAGTTGATTAAAGTTAAATAAAAATGTTCCGAAACTTTAGTCCGAACCGTTTCGGAACATTTAAAAATACATCAGCAAAAACCGTACAAAATTATAATTTTATTACTCTGACTTTTGTTTTAATAGTCTCGTCGAGATCTAAATCCTGAACATTTTCGCCTTCCAACGAAGTAACTTTTTCTAAAACTTTTGTCAAAGTTTGTGTACAAATGTAATCTTTGAAATCACTCAACGCTCCCTGAATTTCAGGCGTTTCGATGATTTCAACTTTGATTTTGTCCGTAACGTCAAAACCCGAATCCTTGCGGATATTTTGTATGCGGTTGATTAACTCGCGTGCATAGCCCTCATTTTTGAGTTCGGAGGTTATGTTGATGTCAAGCGCAACCGTCAGACGGCCTTCGCTCGCTACCAAACGTCCCGGAATATCTTCCGATGTGATTTCCGTTTCACTTGTCAAAATGTTTACAGTTGTATTATTTATGTCAATATCAATACTACCCTTGTCTTCAAAACTTGCTATTTCCTCTTGACTAAGGTTTGCAAGGAAATCAGCAACGGCTTTCATATTCTTGCCGAGTTTTTTGCCAAGTTGCTTAAAATCAGCCTTTACCTTCTTGGTCAAAATACCTGCCGTCTGATGCAAATATTCTAATTCTTTAACATTTACTTCGGTGAGAATCAGATTTTTAACAGCATTCAATTGAACTTCCGCTTTATCATTCAAAATCGGAATCATAATCTTCTGCAACGGCTGACGAACTTTTATATTCGCTTTGCGGCGGAGTGCCAAGACCATTGAAGATACTTTTTGAGCCACGTCCATTCTCTCTTCTAACTCTTTATCTATCGCTTTATCGTTGTAAACCGGATAGTTAGCAATGTGAACAGAGCCTTCAAAACGTCCCGTTACCGCATTCAAATCTCTGAAAATTCTATCAGCATAGAACGGCGCAATCGGAGCCATAAGTTGCGATATTTTTTCCAAACATGTATAAAGCGTTTGGTATGCAGAGATTTTATCGTCGTTATATTCGCCGCCCCAGAAACGTTTTCTGTTAAGACGGACATACCAGTTAGA
The DNA here is from genome assembly GCA_017412115.1 of Bacteroidales bacterium. Taxonomy (GTDB): domain Bacteria; phylum Bacteroidota; class Bacteroidia; order Bacteroidales; family UBA3824; genus UBA3824. The sequence continues at coordinate 10,284 of JAFPYR010000004.1, forward strand.
AAGATTCTCCGTTACAAAATCCTGAATCATTCTTCCCGCTTTGGTCATGTCAAACGTCTTGAAACAATTATCAACGTCTTTTATCAACGAATTTAAAAGCGAAAGAATCCAACGGTCAATTTCCGGACGGTCGCAGACCGCTATTTCCTTCTCTTTGTACGTAAAGCCATCGACATTAGCGTAAAGAGCAAAGAATGAATACGTATTATAAAGCGTACCAAAAAATTTGCGTTTGATTTCGTCTACGCCGTCAATATCGAATTTGAGGTTTTCCCACGGCGAAGCATTTGTCAGCATATACCAACGTACGGGGTCAGCACCGAATTTTTCGATTGTTGAGAACGGTTCAACGCTGTTGCCGCGAGATTTTGACATTTTTTCGCCTTTCTTGTCAAGAACCAAACCGTTTGAAACAACGTTCTTGAAACAAATCTTGTCAAAAACCATAGTCGAAATGGCGTGAAGCGTAAAGAACCAACCGCGTGTCTGGTCAACACCCTCAGCAATAAAATCTGCCGGATAAACTTTTTCAAACTTTTCTTTGTTTTCAAACGGGTAGTGAAGTTGAGCGTACGGCATTGCACCCGAATCGAACCAAACGTCAATCAAATCGCTTTCGCGTTTCATCGGTTTTCCTGACGGTGAAACCAAAATCACTTGGTCGATATACGGTTTGTGCGGGTCAATCTTGTCATAATTTTCTTTTGAAAAATCGCCGACAACGAAATCTTTGTAAGGATTCTCTTTCATAAAGCCTTTTTTAACGGACTCGTTAATGCCGTTAATCAACTCCTCAAAAGAGCCGATACAAACTTCTTCTTTGCCGTCTTCAGTGCGCCAAATCGGAAGCGGAGTTCCCCAATAACGCGAACGCGAAAGGTTCCAGTCGATAAGGTTTTCGAGCCATTGACCGAATCTGCCCGAACCCGTTGAAGGCGGTTGCCAGTTAATCGTTTTGTTAAGTTCGATTAACCTGTCTTTAACAGCCGTCGTGCGGATAAACCACGAGTCAAGCGGATAATAAAGAATCGGCTTGTTGGTTCTCCAACAGTGCGGATATGAGTGAGTTACCTTTTCGGATTTGAATAATTTGCCTTCGTATTTGAGTTTTACGACGATGTCAACATCAACGTCCGTGTTGCCGGTTTCGTCGTATGCTTTTTTAACAACTTTGCCCGAAAATTCGCCTAAGCCCTCAACGAGTTTTCCTTGTTTGTCAACCAAAGTGAGCGAACCGATTCCCGCTTGTTTTGCAACGCGGAAGTCGTCAGCACCAAAACTCGGCGCAATGTGAACGATACCCGCACCGTCGGAAGTCGTAACGTAGTCACCCGGAATTACGCGGAAAGCATCGCCGTCCTTCGGCTGAACGTAAGGCAAAAGTTGCTCGTAACGTATGCCGCATAACTCGCTGCCTAAGAACTCTTTAACCACTTCGTAAGGAACGTCTTTTCCTTCTTTGTAGTCCTCGAATTTAAGGTCTTTGTTTTTTTCGGGGAAATAACTGTGCAAAAGGTCTTTCGCTAAAATGATTGACACTTTTTTGCCCGTAAACTGATTGATTGTCTTAACTTTAACGTAAACGATTTTTGGTCCGACAGCCAAAGCAGTGTTAGAGAAAAGTGTCCAAGGCGTTGTTGTCCAAGCCATAAAACGAACGTCTTCGTCATCAGAAGAGAAGATTTTTTTGGCCTCGTCAGTGTTGTTAATTGCCTTGAAAAGTACGGTTGCCGTTGTATCTTTTGTATCGCGATAACAGCCGGGCATATTAAGTTCGTGCGAACTAAGACCCGTACCTGCTGCGGGCGAATACGGTTGAACGGTGTAACCTTTGTATAAAAGTCCTTTGTTGTAAAGTTGTTTCAACAGCCACCAAAGGGTTTCGATGTAATCGCTTGTGTAAGTGATGTAAGGGTGTTGCATATCCACCCAATAACCGATTTTTTCGGTGATGTCCTCCCATTCGGAGGTGAATTTCATTACGGCTTTGCGACAAGTTTTGTTGTATTCTTCGACAGAGATTTTTTTGCCGATGTCCTCTTTTGTGATACCCAGAGATTGTTCAACGCCGAGTTCAACGGGTAATCCGTGAGTATCCCAGCCGGCTTTACGGTCAACACGATAACCTTTTGCCGAAAAATATCTTAAAACTGAATCTTTTATAGTACGTGCCAAAACGTGATGGATTCCGGGTTTACCGTTAGCGGAGGGCGGACCTTCGTAGAAAATAAAAGCGGGTGAGCCTTCACGGGTTTTGAGACTCTGTTCAAACGTATGTTCCCTCTGCCACAAACTCAAGACTTCCTTGTTGATTTCCGAGAGGTTAAACTGTTTGTATTCTGCAAATTTCTTACTCATCGTTTTATATGAAATTAATTTTTTGCAAAATTAATTCAAAGAAAGAAAAATTGCAAAAAAATTTTTGATAGATTGATTTTTTTTGAATTTATCGGCAGAGTTTTTTTGAAAAAAATTGTTTATATTTTTTCCCGAGCATTTTTTTTCTCTTTCAACACTCTATCGTACAACACCGTCCGAATTTGCTTAATGAATCTGCGCTTAATTTTTCGTATTTTTTGTCGGGAAAAATCCAAAGAACTTTGGGCTTACGACCGATAATTTCGGGTTCGGGTGCGCAGCCGTCGGTGAAAATTATTATGCCGTCGTAATGCGATTTACTTTCACGAAAATAGTTGAAAACAGGCTGAAAATCTGTGCCTCCGCGACCTTTAATTTCAATGTCAGTCTTGGCTTTTTTTAGCGGGATAATTTCTCCTAACACGGTGTCAAACTGCACTGTATCAACACTTTCAATACCGTATTTGAAAAAACGGTTGATTACCGAATAAAATTTTTTTAGCATTTGTGTTGATATTGAACCGCTAACATCTACCGCCACCAAAAGGTTGGTGCGCATTTTATAAACGCTGCCAAGATTCTGAAAATCTGTCCGACGGTTTGGACGCATACGGGTGAGGTTTCTACGGCTACTTATCACACTCGCCCTAAAACCTGAAAGCACTTTTCGGTAGTCGATTTGCGCCTTTAAAGTAGCCTTAATTTTTTCCACCAAATCGCCCGGCAATGTTCCCCAAGATGTTGTGCTTTCGATTATTTCGTTTATGCGGCTGCACTCAAATTCGTTCTCTTCCCAAAGTTCGCTCTGCGCTGTTTTTTGCATTCCATTGGAAGATTTGTTTTGTTCTTGACCATCTAATGACTGATCATCATTAGAAGAAGATTGCGATGAATCTTGCTGTGAAGATGGCGTCATCAGTTTTGCGCAATACCATTCAAAATATTCTGTTTCAGGCAGTTGAAAATTATTTGCACTATCAAGTTGCAACCTCTTGAATTTATAATTATTGGTCAAAACAATGTTGCTCGCAATAGTGCGAATCAAGGCGGGACAGTCGGGCTGACGTTGATAAGGGTGTTTTAGCATTATGCGGATTACCTCAGCGCGGAAATATTCTTCTAACTCATTGTCGCTTATAGTGTTAATGATTTTAGGATTGTACTCAATTCTGCCACGTCCGCAGCGCACGGCAATCGGCATTGAGCGGTTTTCTTTTAATTCGTGTCCGCACAAAACGCCATGCAACGCAGGTTCAGAGAGAAACCATGCGTCGTAAATAAATTTAGATATGCGAGAGTCTGTATCCATAAAATCTTTAATTAGAATTTCCCGACACAATATCTTGAATCACCAATCCGGCAATAGTAAAACCAAAAATCGCCGTTATATGCGCTACTGTTCCGTTGATTTGCGCTTTCGACGAACACCATTCATGATTGATAAGTTCGGGATTGCCGGCAGCAATTATCGCTTTCGGACACATACACGCACTCGTGCCGCAAGTGGATGCTTTTCCCTTATTGCACAGCAATTCAGGCGAATAGACACAGAGAAATTTCTTTTTTGGGAACGTTTTGTTACGCTTAAACCTATTGCGCACCGCACGCGCCAAGGGACAACCTTGAACCTTCCAAAACTCCGAAACTTCAACCTTTGTAGGATCCATTTTGAGGGCGGCTCCCATTGCCGAAAACAATTTTCCATTACATTCCGTGGCTCTAAGTATCAGATTTACTTTGTGTTCAAGACTATCAATTGCATCAATAATATAATCGTAACTTTCAAGATGAAACAAAGAATCGTTTTCTGCGGAATAAATCTCCTGAATTGCGTTAATTTCTGCCTCAGGATTGATTTCCAAAAGACGCTCTTTTAATACGTCCACTTTTACAAGTCCAACAGTTTTTGTTGTGGCCTGCAACTGACGGTTGACATTTGTGATACAAACTCTGTCGCTATCAACAATGGTTAAATGCTTTATGCCGCTACGAATAAGACTTTCAGCGCACCAACTGCCAACACCGCCGACGCCAAAAATTATAACACTTTTGTTTTGTATGTTGTCCATCGCCTCGTCACCCAAAAGTAATGTCTGACGATTGAAAATTGCTTTCTCTCTGCTCATTTTTTGTAAATTTTACGGGCGCAAAATTAGTTTATTTTTTCTTCAATTAAAAATATTATATATTTGCGGACAGAAATTATATCAAACTTAGTCATTATGAAAAGAGCGGACAAATTAAACTTTTATCAAAATAGGAAACAATGCTAAAAAAAATATTTGAGAAAAAATCCATTGTTGCACTTTTTATTATATGTGCTGCTTTAACGTTAATTTTTTGTTCAGAACATAGCAATACTACTTCTGACGATTCACTTGAAAAAATCCGTCAGCGGGGCTATGTAATTATCGGGACAACAGGTGATTATCGTCCGCTTAGTTACCTTGAGGCTTCCACGGGTGAATATTGGGGATTCGGAATTGAAGTGGCGCAAAAAATAGCCGAAAATCTCGGAGTAGACATTCAATTTGTTAAGACTTCATGGCCGAGGCTCACTGCTGACGTTTTGACAACTCCACCAATTTTTGATTTTGCAATCGGCGGTATTACAATCACAGATGCGCGAAAGGCTCAAATGGATATGTCAGAAGGCTATCTTCGTAACGGAAAAACAATTCTTTGTCGCAAAGAAGATATTCTAAAATATCAAACTCTTGACGACTTAAATCACCCCGAAGTGCGTGTGATGATAAATCCCGGTGGTCTAAACGAAAAATTTGCCCGCGAAAACTTACCGCAAGCCACATTGATTGTTTATGACAAAAACGAAGAAATTCCATCGCAAATATCAGAAAACAATGCAGATGTGATGATTACAGAAATCACCGAAGCACCATATTATGTTGAAACCGATTCTCGGCTTGCTGCTCCGCTTATAAACCGTCCGTTCACTCATGGCGAAATCGGTATCTTGTTGCAAAAAAACAAAACTGAACTTTTAACAAAAATCAATTCGATAATTTCACAAATGAAGGCTGACGGTTCGTTAAAAAAAATTCACGAGAAATACGGCTTAGTTTATGGGTATTAATGTTTTATGTTCAATCATTAGAATCCGTTTCGAGAATGAAAGTACAAAAAAATTGATATTTCTTTGAATTTTTTTGTAATTTTGTTCGGCAGAATGATTTTTTTGACGCTTAAATATACTGATTTTCAGTGTATTTACAAAATTTTGCTGCCTTTTTAATCACTTGCGAAAGTTTAGTTATATTTTTGCGAGAAGAAATAATATCACAAAAAATATCATTATGAAAAAACTTTTATTAATTCTTCCTATTGCAGCAATATTGAATTCCTGCGGCGGTGGAGTAGCGCAACAAAATCAGACTGTTGCTTCAGAAAATACTTCACAACAAGTTTCCACACCTAAGCCCAAAAAGACCGAGCAATTCTTGACACAGGATTTGAGGATGCCAACCTTTTTGGCAAGGTGAAGACGTTTAAGACCATGATTACTGATTGTGGTGCAGACAAAAAACCGCTTAACCCTTCCTCAGAGCCTTACGAGGACTATTTCTCGTTGCAATACGATGCCGACGGTCATTTCACGGGCGATATTACAGATATGGCAATCAACGTAAGCGGCGTTAAAAAACGTGATGGTGACAAAATTATCGAGGCTTCATCTCCGGTAGAGGATTTTCCCGGCATGGAAATCTCCGGTGTTTGGACTTATAATGATGACAACCTCGTTCAAAAATATGTTGCTAAGGGTGTTGAAAGCGAGGCTGAATATGAGTATTCGTACAACGAGGACTGCGAACTGATTCAAACCTTAGAACGCTCGTCTGCCGAAGGTCAAAATTACAAAATTAAGACTTCATATCAAATCTTAAAGCGTGATGAACAAGGCAATTGGACGGAGCGTTTTGCAACTTTTGAAACAGAAACCGCTGCTTGGGATTCCAACAAACAAGATTACGGAGAATTTCAAAAGGAAGAAAACCGTTACGAACTTCAACAGCGAACTATCACGTACTATTAAAAACACTTTTTTTGACAACGAATTAAACGAAAATTTAGAGTTTAATTCGTTGTTGAAATTATTGAAATAATAAGTATGAAAAAACTATTATTTATTTTTTTTACTGCATTAACAGCATTTGTTAATGGTAATTGTCAAGCTCAAAATGCAGAACAGACAGATTCTGTAGCAAAAATCATTTGGGAAAAACTTAAAACTGAAGATGACAGTATTTCGGAGAATATCAGTAAACTAAAAAAAATTAACAAAGAAAAGTTAGCCAAGGCAGAGAAATACAAATCCAAAACTTCAATGGATTTTGAATTCTGTGTGCCTGATAGTCAAGACGAGCATGAAGATTTTTTGGCTAAATATCAATTACAATGTTACCAAACAAAAGACAGCTCGTGGATTGCCGTACTCAAGCAATTAATATTCGATGTAAAAAAATACAAAGTCGAATTTTCTAACAGCAACGGAATCAAAATTTTAAAATACCGAAAAGGAGAAAAATTGGAATATCTAAATCTCAACAGTTTTTTTCCGAAAGAATATAATTTGGCTAATTTTTCAAAAATTGATTTTAGCGATACAGAAGTTAAATTTTCCAGCTTTGAATTTGGACCTTTGAATTTTGTTTGGAACGGCAAAACATTTGAAACTTCATCAAAATTAATTTATTGTTGCTGCGATTTTGAATGTAAATTTCAATGCGATTTTGTAGAAAACAGCGATGAGTATATTATCGGAGATGAATGGAACGACGAAACCGACAGCATTTTTTATGACAACAACCAAAATGCAATCGTGAAATTTGACATAAAAGACGGAATAATAAATGGTTACACACTTTTGAATCCCGCATGCGGAGTTGCGTTGGAGAATACCGAAGACGATTACATATCCTCAACTCCGGTATCAATAGGAAGTTCGATGCAAGAGGTAATTAATCGTTTAGCTGCAAATTCTTGTACAAAAGAATATAAGAACGGTAAATTTGTTGTAACACTAAATACAGTACACGATACCAGATTCAAAAAACAAGACCTGTTCATCGAATTTACTTCTTTGAACGAAAATTCACCGATTGAAACAATCAGAATATATTCAAAGCCGCTTACTGTTACTTTAATGAGCGAGGTTGAAGATGAAACGGATTTGTCGGAAGAGGCAAAAACTATTTTCAAAGCCCTGAATTTCAACGAAAAAGAATACGGCAAATTTGTCCGATTATCAATTTGTTATTATGATAACAAAAACGGTTTTAATATCGAAATGGCATCAGACAAACACCCAGAAGATAGTTTTTACGACCACGATTTAACAATTATGTTTCATATTTATCCAGCGGGTAGCAAATATTTAGTAGTATTGGCAGCTAAAAATATGAACGGAAATTTTGACAACAAATTTTGGTATTACGAAAAAGGCAAACTCACGCCAACGGAATTTGCGTTACCGAATATCCGAAATTCTCAGTATAGTTTTTCCGACGAAGGTGTCATATATAATTGCAAAAATAAAGATGAACTTTACCTATGGAACGGAAAAGAATTCAAGAAAAAATAAGCTATTGTTGTGAATTTCAGCAAAGGATTTTAAATTCTTTTGCTGATTTTCATCATAATAATTAAACTAAACTTTCGCAAGTGCTATAACACGCTGACAATCATATTATTCCAATTTTATCATTTTTCTAACTGATTGATTATCAATGTTTAAATCAACAAATAAAGTGTTCTTATAATCGTATAATTGTTTCTTAACATTTTCAATTAAATTTATGATAAATAGAATAATACGTTCATTTATCGTTAGTTCGAGAGTGTCTTTGGTTATTTCTTCAAACAATCCGCCCAATGTATCATACTTTTGTTTTCTAAGTATCGTAGAGAGGATGTTGAACCTTATGAAAGAAAAGGTTATCTCAGCTATCTGAGCCTCAAAATCCACAGATTGACAGCTGTTTAGTAGTAGGTGCTGCTTACATTCCTTGAAGAAAACTTCTATGGACCAACGCATGGCATATATTTCCATAGCCCTTTCATAGTCCAAATCCACGTCTGTGGTGATGATTGTGCGCCACTTGCTTTTTTTGGTGAGCCTGATGCAGATAGAATTATCCCTTTTGAAACGATACAAGGTATCTTTGCCACAGTCAATTTTTCTGTAAAAAATTGACTTGCAATAATTTAACACATTTCTGATGCGAAAAAACGGCATCAGGAGGATTAATATGAATTTAACAGTCTGACTGTATTTCGCATTGTAATTGGTTGAAAAACAGAGGCTTTTGTCGCTAAGTTTCAGCATGTCAAGTACCGTGAAAATGGCATTAGCTGAATTATCGAAATTTTCGACAAAAAATTTTGATATTTCTTTGAAATTTTTTGTAATTTTGTTCGGCAGCATGATTTTTTTTTTGACACTTAAATATACTGATTTTCAGTGTATTTACAAAATTATTGCTGCCTTTTTTTGATTTTTAATCAATTAAATAACTTGCGAAAGTTTAGTAAAATAATTTTGTACTCTTGCAAAAACATTAGATATTTGCGCATAAAACAAAATCAATAATGGATATAACATTCAAGAAATCAAAAGAGAACAAAGTTTATCAAGATTTTGTTGAGAATCCTGACGACAGGAAATGCCGCCGTATGTTTCAGAAAACATACGGCACGATTGCTGATGAAGCCCTGAAAGTACATACTCGACTAAAGAGTTTTGACAATGCTGGTGCTTACAACCGTATGTATGGCTCGACAGACAACAGGATAGAACTTAAAACAGGTTGCAAGCAAAAAGACCCTCAGATTTTCAAAGTCAGAGTGACAGTTAGTTACAGAAAGTTTTTTTTTGATTGTTTTGGAATGTGGAGGTTTGTTGTTATCAAAAGATTGGTCTGGCGACTTTGATGCAATAACGTCAATATTAGTAGATGAGGTAAACAAACACGATTACAGATGATGAAAAAGAATGTCATAAACTATGCCTACAGCCTTCCAAAAATTGGAGGGGAAATAGATGCTATGCTTCGTTCCAAGGGCATCTACAATGGGAACGAGTTGCTGTCGGTGAAAAACCTTTCTGACAAGGAGTCTCTGACTATGCGCCAGATTGTAAAGATTGCCTTCATCCTTGGTTGTGACAAGGATGAGTTTACATCGTTTGTAACCAAGTTCCAGAGTAATTACAATGCAGACAAGAGGAAATGCACTGAGGCTTACAAGAAATCCATAAGAAATTTCAAGAAACTTCGCAATGTGATACCGTTGATGCGTGACGAGTTCAACGATGGCGAGGACAAGATGGACGACTTGTTGGATTATTTTGGTGTCGATTCTGAGGATGAGATATTCGCGGAATCGGAAGCAACTGCCGCTCTTTTCAGGAAACAGAATAATGTGAAAGTTGACCCGATTAATCTCAGGGCATGGCTCAGGCGAGGTGAACTTGATTTTGCCAAAATGGAGATAGCAGAATATGATGAAAATGCACTCAAAGCTTGGATAGACAGTCGGTCTTGGGAAGCGCATCTTGCCGATGCTGAATATTTTATGACGTTGCCCAATATATTCAAAAAATTTGGTGTCGCTTTGGTTTTTGTACCATTTTTGCCGCATACTGTTTATGGCGCGGTGCGGTGGATTGAAGGGAAGCCCCTGATAGAAATATCGGACAGGAACAAGGACTTGGCATCGTGTTGGTTTACTTTGTTCCATGAGGTAGGGCATGTGATATTGCATAATAAAGAGGATATTTTGGAGGGCAAGATAAATGATAGTGGCACGGAAGTTTCCATACAGGAAAGGGAGGCTAACAAGTTTGCCAACAAATATCTGTTTCATGGAGACGAACTACGCAAAGAAATATTTAACAATGTGCGCCGTGGTGTTGACATGACCGCAAAATCACTCGCGAACAAGCATGGTGTCAACGAGATATTTGCTTCCTATTGGTTGCGCAAGGCACAATACCTGTCATATTTTCAAAAGTATGTGCCTATTGATTTTGTGGCATCATTTGCATGATACTATATTTAAAAATCACATATCAGTTACATAAACAAATAGTTGATAATAAGCAATTTTCGTGAGAAAACAAAAATGGTAGATGTTATTTGTTAATAATGACAAGTTAACTACGAAAAAAAGCCGTCAAGGGAAGTCCCTGACGGCTTTTAAAATTATTAATTTAATAATATCTAACATCTATTAACCCTCTTTTTTGAAAAAGTTCAAGTTCCTTTTCGGTTAATTTACTTCTGTAATCTGTATAGAATATGTATTTGATACCATGTATTTTATCATAGTATTTCATTTCTACAGTAGTATAAGGTTCTGTAGTGTATAATTTTAATTCACTACAAGTTATTGGTTTATAATCTATATAAATATTATATACACGTTCCTTTGCGAAAATGAAAAAATCGTCATTGTTTGTAGTATATCTGTCATATATAATATACTGAACATATTCATCTTCGTTTATCGTATCTCGTAACAAAATCACAGGTAAAGTGTCATTTTTACCAAAGATTTTGTATATTATAGAATCTCCGTCTTGATGTGTAAAAAGGTTATTATAGATATGACTTTGTCCGTTGCAATTTACACAAAAAGATGCAATTATTGCTATTAATGTTATTATTTTTTTCATGGTATTAAAGTTTTAAATTGTTAATGATTTTGTTATTAGTGTTAGAAAACATCAAAAGGTTACAAAAATTTGAAAATATTTGCAACCTTTTAATGATAAATAGAATAATACGTTCATTTATCGTTAGTTCGAGAGTGTCTTTGTTTATTTCTTCAAACAATCCGCCCATTGTATCATACTTTTGTTTTCTAAGTATAGTGGAGAGGATGTTGAACCTTACGAAAGAAAAGGTTATCTCAGCTATCTGAGCGTCAAAATCCACTGATTGACAGCTGTTTAGTAGTAGGTGCTGCTTACATTCCTTGAAGAAAACTTCTATGGACCAACGCATGGCATATATTTCCATAGCCCTTTCAAAGTCCAAATCCACGTCTGTGGTGATGATTGTGCGCCACTTGCTTTTTTTGGTGAGCCTGATGCAGATAGAATTATCCCTTTTGAAACGATACAAGGTATCTTTACCACAGTTAATTTTGCTGTAAAAAATTGACTTGCAATAATTTAACACATTTCTGATGCGGAAAAACGGCATCAGGAGGATTAATATGAATTTAACAGTCTGACTGTATTTCGCATTGTAATTGGTTGAAAAACAGAGGTTTTTGTCGCTAAGTTTCAGCATGTCAAGTACCGTGAAAATGGCACTGGCTGAATTATCGAAATTTTCGACAAAAGATTTTGATATTTCTTTGAAATTTTTTGTAATTTTGTTCGGCAGCATGATTTTTTTTTGACACTTAAATATACTGATTTTCAGTGTATTTACAAAATTTTTGCTGCCTTTTTTATTGATTTTTAATCACTTGCGAAAGTTTAATAATTATATTTGTAAAAATTATTAATTCAAAGTTTTATAATACCATGAAAAGACATTTATTATTTTTATCGCTTTCGGCATTGACATTATTTTCGTGTGGTGGAAGTCAGAAGCAGAATCAAAATCTTGCGGCGGAAAACACTAAACCCACGGAAATAAAGGATACCGCAAAAACAATTGAAAAACCGGCTGAATCTTCTGCTGAAACTCCGGCTGAATCTTCTGCTGAAACTCCGGCTGAATCTTCTGCTGAAACTCCGGCTGAAAACATCGACGAGTCAAATATTGCAATGCAAATTTGGAACATTTTGCTGAAAAGTTACGACCCGTTCGGAATGGTGGACGAAGGTAAAGAACCGCCCGTAGAAATACTTATCGAAAATCTAAAACGTATCACAGAAACAAGTCCGACAATTGCAGTTTTCAAAACAGAAGCCGAGGTAGAAGGTTTTTCGGAAACTTTGTCTTGTTACAAACACAATAACGGCTCATGGCTTGTACTCGATTACTGGCAATCGCTTGATAGTCCAAACAAAAAATTGAAATTTTTAGAATTCAAAAACGGCAAACTCTCTCTGCTTGACAAATATTATCCTGATGATTTTCTAAGCGGCGGCAGATACCTCGGCACAATCGAAGCCGATGAATTTTCAGTAGTCCGCGACACCGATGAAGCAGAAGAAGTCGTTTGGTACAAATGGAACGGCGAAAGATTTGAGAAAAATAATTAAAATTTTTGCTGTCCGAAAAGTGAAATTTTATCAAAAAAAATAGAGGAAGTCAATCGGCTTCCTCTATTTTTTTTGTTTTTTAGACAACAATATTTACAAATATTTTATCAGCGCAAAAATCGTTACGGCTAATCCAACTGCGCCTGAAATTTTGTTTTTAGTCAGCGCAATTTGAACGCCCGAAAGTGCTGTGCCTAAAAGCCATATTGGCCAAAAATATTTGCTGAGCAACATACCGTGCATCGGTACATAACTTATTATTAACGAAATAATTACGCACCAATTCCCAATGATTGTTATAATTTCGGTGGGGATTTTGGGCAAATTTTTCAATTTCTTTTCTTGTTGTAATTCTTCCATATTTTTAGGTTTTAAAAATTTACATAAAAATCCATTTTTCGTCGATTTCTTGTTCTACGGTTTTTATTAGTTTCTTTTCTTTTTTCTCGGCGTCAAACGAATAATACGATAGTTTTTTGCCGTCGTATTCGGTGTAGAGAAATTGGTTTTTGTCAACAATTCTAAACGAGGTTATCGACTTTGAAATTTCAGTGAGTTGGCTGCCATCGTATTCTGAGATGAAAAGCGAAATATTGTCGCTACTGCTGAGAGTTTTGTCGTTGTTGGTATCTTTGGTAACAACGGCATATACATTGCGACAAGTTGTTTCATATTCGTTAGTATTTTTCAAGATGTATTTGTAGATAAAAACGTTGGAGTCAAAAAGTTTTTTCTCATGGTTTTCGTCTTTCACAAACAGCAGATTTACAATGCCATCACCGCTATAGTATCTGCCCGCCGAATTTGAAAACGATGAAGATTGTTTCATATTATCGCCGCTTCCAATTATTTCGTCGGCACGTATGCCGGAACTCTTTACGCTGAAAATAAACACATCGTCGATTTTTTCTTCAAAATGTATGTATTGTTTTATTTCGGTTTCTGGCGATTCCACAACAGGCATTTCATCAATTTCGTATCGGTTTCGATTAAAATTGTCGATAATTAATGCTATCAAAAATACGAGAAAACTTACAATAGCAACCATTGCTGCTACAAAGACCAAAATGTAGTCGATTTTTCGTATAAGTTCAAAGTTTAGTTTTTTCATTTTGATTGCAGATGTTTTAGTTGTTTTTTATTGAAATTACTGAAAGTTAGACCATCTTTATCCATACATTCAGTGCCGCAAAATTATATAAAAAAATTGCAATTTGGAAATCATCATTTTTATAGGAAGTAAAATCATTGAAATTTATTTGATTCAATTGCAATGATAGTATTTTTTTGATTTTTTCTGTATTTATTTTGTACCTTTGCATTTATAAAAAAACAACAAAGCATTCAAGATGATAGGAAATATATTTAACATAGTATGGAATCAGTTGAAAACCAACTGGTTGAAACTATTGTCAATATCATTTTTGGGATATTTTTTGCCTTTGATGATAATTGTAGGTGTGGCATATTATGCGGTTACAACTCCTATCGACTATGGTGAAGGTGGCGGCGAACTCGTTATTTTAGCAGCAATATTTTTCATACTTATATTAAGTTTTGTGATGATGATTTTGGTATGGGCATCAATTTTTGTAAAAGCAAAAATTCGATTATGCAGTATAAATCAAATACTTAAAACCAACAATATTTCAAAAACTAATTTCTATTTAGGTAGTTTTTTAAGTTCGGAAGAATTTATATATTATGGTGTTAATATTTTGTGTTCGTTTATTTTTAGAATATTGATACATACACAGTTGCAATTCAATAGCGGATTATATCCTTGCTTGGTTTTGTTAGCTACGATTTTGTGTGCTATTCTTTCATTTTTTAGTATGTTTGTTCCATATTTTATGATAAATAAAACGAATTTTATTGATAGTTTTAATTTATCTCGAAAACTTGTATGGAATAATTTAAAAATTGTGTTTCTTAGTATGTTGATATGTAATTTAATAAATATTTTTTTGTGGAGTACTGTTGTAGGAATAATCGTAGCAATTCCTCTAAAAATACTTGTAACAACGGTACTTTATTCAGAATTAACTAAAATAACGGAGTTGCAATAACATTCAAAGAATTAAAACGCAACAAGCACTAACTTAGATTATTTTTCCCAAAGTTCGTTGTCCATTTTTACAATATTTTCTACATAAAAACGTCCGTTTTCTTCGGCAAATGCTTTTATAGCCTTGATTCCGGCAATCACTTTGTCGATTTTTTCTACAAAGGTTTTGTGAGGAAGATAAAAAGTTGTTTTCTGACTTTTGCTGATTTTTACGGTGATTTTGTCGTTGGCTTTCATCGGAGTAACATAAAATTCAAAACCCTCGTCCCTAAGTTTTTGAAGTACAAGGCTGTCAATGGCTGTGCGCTCAATCTTTGCTGTCATACGCGCTTTCGATAGTTCAAACGCATAACGCTGCAATTCTGCGTTCCACTGTGAATAATTATCTTCAATAAAAGTAAAAAATGTTATCATCGACTGCCTTTTCTGCCACGAGAGCGACCCACATTGCATAAATGCGTCGGCATGAGTAAGCACAAAACGAATCTCAGTGCGCGAATAATGTGAGAATTCAAATTGCAGTCCGCATTTTAATGTTAGCATCATTTTGTAGGTTTCTAACATTTTTGCTGACACGTTTGGCAATTCAGATTGCAGAAAATCAGCAATTTCCACAAGTCTATTGGTATTTTTGTTGCTCGAATATTTTTTAAATTCGGCATATTCACCCGCCGCAGAAGTTATGATGTGCCCCAAAATTTGTTCTATCAAAACTTCTGGCGGACAAGCGGGATGTTCAAAATAATTTTCAGTATAATACCTTACCGCCCAATCAATGTCGGGATTTTCGATATTGGCGAAATGAGGCTTTTCTATTTTTTGATTCATAATTGGTTACGGTTATGTTCTTATATCCAAAAATGATCATCGTTGTTTTTGTAATATTTTTTTAGTCTGATGTCGTTGCCTTTGGCTACAAAACCATCAAGTGTTTTAACAAAATTGATAAAATCATCAGGATTGGCCAAAAACTGTGCGTTTTTGAGATAAAATTTCACTTCTTTCTTGTCGCTGAGTATTACCCTTATGTTGCAACTTTGAGATTTTACTACTGTGTTGTATTGCAGCCCCAAAGGGTTAAGTTTTTCTTTAAGAAGAGCCTCCACTGCGGAAGCGGAGATTTTGTTCTTCATCAATTCTTTCTTAACCGCAAATGTTATGCGCTCTACAATAGGTTTCCAAATCGGAATGCGGGTAGCGATAAAATCCACCACGTCGCAAAAACGCGGAATATCATCGCCGGTGATTAGACTTTCGCATCCGGTAAAGCCTGTGCTGTAATATCCTGAACGGAATGGTTCAAGGCAAATCACTCCTCCTTCGTGGAATTTTATATACAGGTAATCGAACCCTCGGGAGTCTTTTGCCACATCAGCATATTTGCCGTGTCGCTCTGAAAGCGTGGCGTAAACGGTCTCAAAATCCATTTTTTTTGCATTGTCTGCAATTTTCCTGTTGCGATTCAGACGAGGGAAAAAATGTGAAACAAACACCTGCACAGCATATTTCAACAGTATATTAGCATACTGATCCATATCCTTGGTCGGTGTGTTTCGCTTGGCCTCCTTGAAGCAATCGGATTCTATTTCGCGTAGTTTTTTTGGGTCGAGTTCTAACATTGAGTTTTGGATTTTTAAAAAAAATATGTTGCAAAATTAAACATTTTTTGCACATTTCCAATTTATTTCCTGTTTTTGCTAAAAAAGTAATTTCACCCCTCCAAAAACGCTTGATACTTTTCCCATTCCACTTGCAAATCGCCGTCATAGCCTTCCATAAAATATTCCGCTTGACAGTCCTTTTTATACGGCGACCAATTGCCGCAGACAACGCCGCCGACGGTGATTATCGGTTGAAAAATTCCGTTGTTGCTGTGCGCATGGTGTCTGTGTGTGGTATCGAGAACAATGTCGCGACTTTTGTAACTGATGAGGTATTCGTCGTAAGGCGGTATCAGAAGGCATTGCGTGGTGCGGAAACCACGGGTGCGGCAGTCTTCGGTAAGGTAAAATGTGTTGCCGTTGATAATCTCTTTGCGGATATAATTGCCCAAAATTTCGATGCCACGGCGGCACTCGCCCACGTTTAGTCCCGACCACCATACAAAATCTTCAAAAGTGGCGGGTTGGCGGCTGCGGAAATATTTACGTGTAAGCATTGCAAGTGTTTCGTCGTGGTTGGTAATGGTTCTCGGTGGCAACTTGTTGGAGGTCAGGGCGTAAGAGGCTTTCATTGGTAATAAGTCGCCGCTGCAAATCACGCTCGACATCTCCGCAATCCTGATATGATATGAAAGGCGGTGTTCGTCGAGTTGTATGCCGTTTTCTTTCAAGCCGTTGACAATATCTTCCTTGGTTGCGCTGCGTTTTTCAGCGATGATTTTTATGATGATTTCGCGGATTTCGTGGAGTTCGTCGTCGGGGATGTCGATTTTGTTGCTGTGCATCCAACCCTTTGTGGCAGCGATTGCCTTGGGTGCGCAGAGGTCTATCAACGCCCAATAATCCTCGGCTGCAACCAATTGCCAAGTTCCTCGCATCAAATGCAAACGGACAATTTTCCCGCTGTCAAACGCCTTTTTGAACGCCTTGAGAGACGGTCTGCGCGTACGCATTGCCACCGCCCAGCGCATCATACGGTATTCCTGCGCCTGCATAGCGCACATATATTTCACAACATCCTCCGGCCTCGTGTGCTGAGGCGCGGCGAGGTGTTGATTCAGGAGTCGGAGTGCGATGGGAGTTGGCATAATGTGGTCGATTTGTTAATAAATCAGATTTTTATTTAAACACCCTCTGTGCAAAATCCGTCAGATATATTCTCCAATTGCGCCAAATGTGTCCGCCTTCGGTTTCGATGTATTCGTATTTGTAACTTTTGTCGTCGAGAAAGTGGCGGAGACCGGCGTTTTGTTCGTAGAGAAAATCAGTTTTGCCGATGGCGATGTAGTAGAGATTCGGCTTGGCGGCAAAGAGACTTGCAAGTTGGTTTTGGGTCTTGGTGTCTTTCTGAAATTTGGCGTAAGTGTCGTTGCCTTCGCCGTTTACGTGGATTGCGGCAGAGAAAAGACCAATGTAGCCAAATGTTGACGGATAGAGTTTTGAGGTCATAAACGAATGTCCGCCGCCCATCGAAAGTCCGCAGATGGCGCGGAATTTTTGACCTTTTGCCACTTTGTAATGGCTCTCAACGTAGTTGACGATGTCCATAAAACTCTCTTCCATAGATGCTATGGGCTGTTCGCCTGTGCCGCGGAACGACGGTTGGTACATACCCTTCGACCATTCGCCCGGAGCCGCCTGACAGTTGGTGTTTCCGTTTGGCATTACCACAATCATCGGTTTTGCCTTGCCCTGAGCGATGAGGTTGTCGAGGATTTGTGCAGCGCGTCCGAGTTCGCTCCAAGCGTTTTCGTCGCCGCCGGCACCGTGCAGGAGGTACATCACGGGGTACGATTTGCCCTTGTCGTATCCCGCCGGGGTGTAAACGGTCATACGGCGTTGCATGTTGAGCGTCGGACTATCGTACCACACCTTGGCGAGATTGCCGTGGGGCACTTCGTTTACCCTGTAGAGGTCGCCCT
Organism: Bacteroidales bacterium; assembly: GCA_017412115.1. GTDB lineage: Bacteria > Bacteroidota > Bacteroidia > Bacteroidales > UBA3824 > UBA3824. Next base: position 28,533 of record JAFPYR010000004.1, read on the forward strand.
TATCGCCTTTGGCAGAGGAGATTATAAAAATGTTGGTGTATGATGTGATGTCGCGGTTAACGTAGATATTGGCGGGGTCTTTTACGTCGCTAAGACCATCAATATTAAAAGTGTAACTATACAATTCGGGTTCGAGTTTACCTGTGGTGAAACTCCAAACGCCATTCTCGCCCTCGGTGAGCGGTGCGGGAGCATTAGCAAAATCGCCTGAAACTTCCACCTTTACGGCTTTGGGCGCATAGAGATTGAATGTTACAGTGCCGTCGTTGTTGATAACGGGCGATTCTACGTTTGGTCTGTTGAAGAGTTTTTCTTGGGCGTTTGTGGTAGCGCAGCCCAATGCCAAAATTGCGGCGATGATTGCTTTTTTAGTCATAATTAATGTGGTGTTATGTCGTTAGTAAAATTGTCGTAATCTGAGATTTTTTTGATTTCGATTTGCAACCCAGCCTTAGTAACCAAATCTTTGAGTTGAGCGGCCGCGGCGATGATTTTGTCGATGGCGGTGTCAAAATCCTTGTGCGAAAGATAAAACATCGCCTTGTGCTTGTCTGAAATCTTGAAAAAAATCTTGTCGCGAAGTTTGCCTTGTTCCAACTTGTAAGGAATGCCGCAGACGTCAAGTTTTTGTGTGGCAAACGATTTGACGGCGGTCGCCTTTATCTCTTGGAGTTTCTGTTTTTTGCGGTAATCGCGGATGCACTCCTGCGCCAACGGTTGCCACTTGGTAATATTGGCTCTTGCAAAGTCGATAATCTCTACAACATTGTCATAATCAGAATATTGCACATAAATATCATAAATGCCGCGCGAGGAAAATACCACGTCCATACAACCTTGGTATTCCTGCCAATTAAGACCGATTAGTGCGCCCATACCGAGTTGCACCCAAATTATCTTGCGGGAATTGTAACTATCTTTTGCTTCATACGAAACATCATGGCCGTAACGCATTTTCAAACGTTTGAGGATTTCCTGTTCGCGGTTTGGCGTCCGCGTGTCATCACCTCTGTATGGTCGGCGAAATTGCTCCACAAAATCGTGAACAATTGATTCATAACACGCTATCTCCGCCTCGCTGTCAGTAGGTTTGTCGCCTCTGTAACAATAATTAAAGTATGAAGCAACAGTCAATCGAGCCTGATTGGCAATGCGTTTGGTGATTCTTTCGGGAAGTTCGACGTCCATAATTATTTTTATCCAAGTTTCGCAACTAAAAAATTAACCAAAGACTAAAATGTTTTCTTAATTACTTGATTATCACTGTGGTTAAACCGTTAAATGAAATCATAAAACATTTTATTCATGGACAAAAATAAAGAAATTATATCAGAATTTCAAAACTTTTTTTATTTCCTTATATAGTGGAAAAATTTTATTGAAATATTTCCTTGTTTAGCTGAAAGTAAAAAAAAGTTAGTTTCCGCTGGTTTTGTTATCGTAGAAGATTTTCAAATCGAGTGGAATGATGGATTTGTCGTTTACGGAACATTCCATAACGCCTTTTAAAACTTTTAAATCTTCATAACTGATATGTTCTTGATTTCCTGCAACAAAGAGAGGTACTTTGCCACCTTGTCCTCCGTTATCTTTCCAAACCTGACGCGCAAAGCTGAGAGCCCATTCTTTGGCATAATCAACGTATATGACACCGATTTTGCATTGCGGAAGTTCGTTTGCTATTTTTTCGCTGTAATCAGTCCTTGAACTCATGTTGATACAGAGTTTTTTAACTGACTGAATATCAGTTAAAAGCGATAAAATTTCCTCTGCTGAATCTTTGTCCAAATCGTTGTAAATAAAATAAATGTCAGCCTTTGACAAATCGCTTGAGGCTTTGGGTTTTACATTCATTATTGCTCTCAAATCTTCAACGAAGACTATGGGAGAGGTGGTTGCCGAATAAATGGTATTTTCAACAATATCTCTTCTGATACTGTTGATATAATTGTTTCTCAAGTTGATAATTCCGGCGGGGTTCCAAAAAAACATTTTGAAACCTTCTTTTCGGATTTTTCTTGCTATTCTGTAATGTCTTCCCGTTTGAGAGTCATAACACGACCCTTCAGGAGAATAAAAGTTGAGCGTTCCTAAAATATAAACGGCGCAATCAGTTTCGGAAATAGTTTTTTCAAGTTCCTCGTCTGATAAATTTTCTTGAGGTTCAACGACTTCAATACCGGCTTTTATTAACACTTCTTTTAAATTTTCCCTTGCCTCCGACGCATCGGAAGTAACCTCCGCTAAAAAAACTTTTATGTTTTGGCTAAATACGGTTAAAAACATTTTTCTTTGAATTTTGTAGTTTTAAGTTTACATTTCAAAAAAAGTGCCAAGTTTCCGCTAAAAAAGCACAGTCATTTTTTTAAGACTGTTTTTATCTTAGAGATTTTTTTTGTATATCAAGAATTTTGCCCTAAATTTGCATTAAAATATAATAAAAAACTAAAAAAGATGAAAAAAGGCAGGATTTTGGTTGTTGATGACAATTTGGGAATACGAAACACGTTAAAAATTTTGTTACCGGCTCATTTTGAGGCAGTTGAAACTTTGCCTAATCCGGTAACTTTGATTTCTGTTTTAGAGAAATTTTCGCCTCACGTTGTACTTTTGGATATGAATTTTTCCTCCGATGCTGATACGGGAAACGAAGGTTTGTATTGGATAACTCAAATTAAAACCGCTGCTCCGAAAACCGAAGTTGTTCTTTTCACGGCTTACGGCGACATCGAACTTGCCGTTGAGGGTATGAAAAGAGGTGCGTTTGATTTTATTACCAAGCCTTGGGATAATGTTAAATTTATTTCGACCTTGACCTCTGCCCGTGACAAAGCCATGCAAAGCGAAGCACCGAAAACCTCTCTTTCGTCATCAAAAGATGGAATGTTTTGGGGAACTTCGCCTCAGATGGAAAACATAAAACGTACCGTCGAAAAAATTGCACCGACCGATGCAACTGTCTTAATCACAGGCGAAAACGGAACGGGTAAAGATGTTTTGGCAAACGAAATTCATAAACTTTCAACCCGTAAAACTAACAAAATGATTGCCGTTGATGCCGGCGCACTCACCGAGACACTTTTTGAAAGCGAACTTTTTGGCTACGTTAAAGGTGCGTTCACCGATGCAAAAACCGATCATGAAGGCAAATTTGAGGCGGCAAACCTTTCAACGCTTTTTCTTGACGAAATAGGAAATATTCCGCTTCACCTTCAAGCCAAACTTTTGCGGGCTATTCAAAACCGTAAAATCACAAAAGTCGGTGATTCAAAAGAAATTCCGATTGATATTCGCCTTATTTGTGCAACGAATATGAATATGGAAAAACTTGTTAGCGACGGCACTTTTAGGGAAGACCTTTATTATAGAATCAATACGATAAGTATATGGTTGCCGCCGCTTAGAGAACGTCTTGACGATATTTTGCCTTTGTCAGAGAGATTTATAAAAATTTTCAACAAAAAATATAACCGTAACGTTCAGGGTATAAGCCCGGAAGGAGTTGTTATTTTAAGAAAATATTCATGGCCGGGTAATATACGTGAACTTCAAAATGCAATAGAAAAAGCCGTGATTCTCTCTGACGGGGAATTGTTAAGAGGCGGTGATTTTCAGTTTGGCGGTGCTAATAGCGTGCCGACACATCAACCCGTTAGCGGCAGTATTGAAGATGCAGAAAAAGTTTTGATTCAAAATGCGCTTAATCAATGCGGCGGCAATCTTTCTTTGGCAGCAAAACAACTTAACATCAGCCGTCCGACACTTTATAATAAGCTCAAAAAATACGGAATATGAGAAATGGAAATTTTCTTGTACATATTAATTTTTGTTTTCGGATTAATTATAGGTTCGGTTGTAACATTTAGAAAATCAGCTTCTAAGGTCAATTATTTGATGGACGCATTGGAGGCTGGTGAAATGAATTTCCGTTTTAGCGGGAAAAACGCTTTGAACCGTGCTTTGAATCGTCTGAAAAACATTCTCGAAAAATTCCGTCAAGAAAACGAAACTGAATCTTGGTCAAAATTAATCCGTGTTTTAACCCATGAAATTATGAACACGGTAACTCCTATTGCCGCTCTTAGCGAAGCCCTTGCGCAAGATACTTCGCTTGATACGAAAGCCGGTCTTGAAACTATTTCCGCCTCGTCAAAAGATTTGATAAAGTTTATTGATTCTTACCGCAGCCTTTCAAAAATTTCAAAACCCGCAAAACGTCCCGTTGTTGTAGCGGATATGATTAGAAAAGTTATTTCCTTGAACGAGAAATATTTGGAAACCTCAGGCGTAAAATGCACAATGAAAGGATTTTATAGGGATATTTTAATTTATGTTGATGAGGGGCAGATTTCGCAAATTTTTATAAATTTGATAAAAAATGCAGTTCAAGCGCAGTCTAAAAATATTGAAATTTCAGTTGAAACAGCTCCTTCGGGTGCGGTTTCGGTTTCTGTCAGCGACGACGGACTGCCGATAAGTCACGAAAACAAAGAGCAGATTTTTATACCGTTTTATACTACGAAATCAGGTGGGTCGGGCATAGGGCTTAGTCTTTCACGACAAATAATGCGGCTTCATAACGGCACAATAGACCTTCTTCAGAGCGATAACGAAAAAACAACATTTGTGTTGAGATTTGCATAAAGTTTTTTTTGGGGGAATAGGGTAGGAGTTGTAAAAAACCTTTACACTACTGTAAAATTTCTTTACACTTTTTTTGCTGACAAAAATTCTAACTTTTTGAATTTTAAGTACATAATAATTTTGGCACGTTGAATGTTGTTCTTTTTTTGCGACAACAAAAAGTGTAAAGAAATGAAAAAACTAAATATCATATTAACATTGATTTTTTTCTCTTTCATCGGTTTTGCTCAAAAGCCGATGACACTGAAAGATTGTATGGAATTTGCTTCAAATAATTCAGCGCAAATTCTTGTAGAAAAAGAACTTTGCTATCAGAAGAAAATTGATAGGAGAGATGCGGTTTTAAACGTTTTTACTCCGCAAATAAATGCTTATGCGGGCCTTGCCCTGACAAACGGCCGTACTACCGACCCCGAAACTAATTTGTATACGGATTTAAAAATGTTTCAAGATGAATATCAAATTTCTGCTTCAATGCCGATTTTTAATGGTTTTGAGGCTGTTAATAATATGAAAATCAGTAAAATTGCTCTTGAGAGCGGCAAAACCTCTTTGCAAGTAAAAACCGATGAAATCTGTCTTGAAATCATGCAGTATTTTTATAATTATCTGTATTTCTTGAAAATGACAAAAGTTTTTTTAGACGAAAAACAAGAGGCTTTCTTATCACTTCAACAAACCGAAAAAGAATTTTCGCTCGGAAACAAAAGCCGTGTTCAAGTCCTTGAAAAACAGAGTTTTCTTGCCGAAACAGAATACTCTCTCGCTGATTATGAGGCTAAACGTAACGCCGCTTTGTCAGCCTTGAAAAAAGCAATGATGTTCCCTTCAAACGAAGTTTTGGAAATTGATACGACGATAAATTTTTCTCCTTTTTTAGCGGATAGTCTTGTAGATGCGACGGCTATTGCAACTTCTGCAAAAGAAAATAATTCGCAGATTTTGATTTTTCAAAACTCGTTGAAAATAAAGGAGTTGGAGTTTAAAACCGCTAAATGGCAGTTTTTGCCGAAAATAGATTTAAACGCCGGCTGGTATTCCTCGCACTCAAAAATTAGCGGCGTTAATTATCAGGCGCAACCCTTCAGAGACCAAATCAGAAACAACGGTCGTGAATATATCAGTATATCGCTTAACGTTCCTATTTTCAATCGTTTACAAAAGTTCTCTAATTTTTCGCGAAAAAAATCTGACTTCAAAATCGCGCAATACGAGTTTCAAGAAAAACAAGCAGAAATCGAAAACGCAGTTTTAGAGGCTTTTGATGAGGTGTTGTCAGCCAGAAAAAAACTCTCCTCAGCCCAGGAAAACGCTGATTTTCAGAAAGAATACTACGAAATCGCAGCGAAAAAATTTCAAGCTGGAATGATTCCGTACTTGGAGTTCAATACCGCTGCAAATAAATACGCTGAGGCACAAGCAATGTACTTTAACGCTCTGTTTGTCAGTCGGATAAAAGCAGCCGTCATGGAGTATTATAAAGGCGTTTCGTACTTGGAACAAATTGAAAATTGAAAGTTGAAAATTCATAATTTATAATTATCATGGATATTATAATTGAAAAGAAAAAAGGCATTAAAAAATATGCGGACAAAAAGTACATTCCGTATTACATCGGCGCAGTTTTGGTTGCCGTTATCGCATATTTTTTGTTAACAACTGATACTAAGTCTATTGCCGTCGGGAAAGAAAACTTTAACACTGCCGTCGTAAAACAAGGCGAGTTCAATGATTATATCCGCCTTAGCGGTCAGGTTTTGCCGATGATTACCATACAGTTGAGCCCCCTCGAAGGCGGCGTTGTAGAGGAAATCATCAGCGAAGAGGGTTCTCACTTAAAAGCCGGTGAGGTTATCGTTAAACTTTCCAACGAAAATCTTGATTTACAGATTCTTAATTCAGAAGCAGAACTCGCTGAAAAAGAGAATATGCTTAGAAACACGATGATTCAGATGGAGCAGCAGAAACTCGATTTGGAACAAAACCGTTTGAAATACACTCTTGATGTCCGCCGCACAAAACGTGCTTTTGAACAAAAAAAGCAACTTTTTGAAAGTAATATGTGTTCAAAAGAGGATTTTTTGATAGCGCAAGAGGATTATGAATTGGCGTGTCAGCAGTTGGATTTGGTGAAAAATCGCGCAAAACAAGACAGTATGTACCGCAGTGTTGAAATCAAGCAAATGAACGAAAGTCTTGAAAATATGCGTGTTAATATGCAGATGATTCGTCGTAGAAAAGAAAACCTGACGATTAAAGCCCCGATTGACGGTGAACTCGGTCTCTTGGACGTGGTTCGTGGTCAGAGCGTTATGGCTGGAACAAAAATCGGTCAAATTAACAATCTTGATAATTACAAAATTGAGGTTCAAATTGACGAACATTACATTGACAGGGTAACGGCTGGACTTGCAGCAAGTTTTGAGAAAAATAGCGAAACATTTTCGGCTGCAATCAGAAAAGTTTACCCGGAGGTTCGTAGCGGAAAGTTCAAAGCGGATTTAAAGTTCACAGGCTCTCAGCCCGAGAATATCCGCACTGGTCAGACTTATTATTTAAACCTTCAACTCGGAAGCCCTACCGATGCAGTGATTATTCCTAAAGGTACTTTTTATCAGCATACGGGCGGAAATTGGATTTATGTTTTGGATTCTTCTGAAAAATTTGCAGTTAAACGCTCCATAAAAATAGGTCGTCAAAATCCCAAACATTATGAAATCTTGGAAGGTTTGCAGGATGGTGAAAAAGTCATAATTTCGGGCTACGAAAATTTTGGCGACAATGAAAAAGTTGAGTTCAAATAGTTATAAAACATATAATTATGAAAATCGTTTTTAGAAATTTAGTCAGCATAATCCGTAAATTCAAATTGGCGTGGCTGATGAATTTTGCGGGAATAGCAGCGGCTCTTACCGCGCTGATGTTTGTCGGAATGCAAATCTCTTACGAACACAGTTTCGACAACTGCCAAAAAAACGCCGGCAGAATTTTCCGTATCAGTCAGAACGTTGAACCACCGTTCAACGTTATCCTCGCGCGCAAAGTCATTGAGACAATAGGTCATATCTCTCCAAAAATAGAAGCGTATGCCTCTGAAATGGATTTTTATGACCTTAATTACATCGAGACTGAAATCAGCGGCAATAAGCACGGATTTTACGAATACACAATCGGTATTGATTTGGGATACGCTGAAATGTTTGATTTTGACCTTGTTTGCGGCGACATCAAAACTCTCGGCTTACCAGGAAACGCATTGATTAGCGAATTAACAGCCCAAAAAATGTTCGGAACCTTGGATGTCTTGGGCAAAACTTTAAAAATCAACGACGACTGGGGTACTGACAACGGAGAAATCACAATAACAGGCGTTTACAAGGATTTTCCGTCCAACACGCAGACTAAAAACGCCATCTTCTTCGCCCTTAACGACATGTTGAAGGACGAAGACCGAAGCCGCAATTTCATAGGCTGGGTGATGCTCTCTTCGCCTGACGACAAGGAGGAAATCGAAGAACTTATCGGCAAAATCGCTGAGTTTAAAATCCAGGGAATGCCGTCAGAGCCTTATTATCTTGAACCGCTCAAAGACGTTTATTACAACAACGAAAACGACGCCGGGTTCGTGAAAAGCGGCAGCGTAAAAAGCACCGCAATGCTTTTTGTCATTTCCTTGATAGTGCTTTTAATATCGGCTGTCAACCAGACAAATTTCAACACCGCCCTTATCCCGATGCGGATACGGAGCATCAACACTCAAAAAGTTCTCGGCAGCAGTGTCAGCCGTCTCAGACTTCAACTTTTCGCCGAAAGTATTATTATCGGACTTTTGACGTGGCTTACGGCGTTGCTTATGGTCAGACTCCTGAATAACACGTGGCTGACCTCGTTTCTTGTGCCTGACGATTTGTCTGTTTCAAAAAATATCGGCGTTTGTCTTTTGGACGGATTAATTTCGCTGATTGTCAACGTTTTGTCAAGCATTTATCCGATTCTGAAACTGACTTCCGTAAATCCGGCTCTGGTCTTGAAAGGCTCTTACGGACGCTCGCAGTCAGGACAGAAATTAAGAAACGCTTTGCTTGTTTTTCAATATTTTTCGGCTGTATGTTTTATTTCAATAGCGGTATGTATCTGGCTGCAAATCAGATATATGGAAAATAATAATTTAATTCTCCGCGACAATCAGATTGCCGTTTTCAAAACCAACCGTCAGTTCGGACAAAAGTTTGATTTGGCGTTGCAAAAATTCAAGGAAAACAGTGCGGTAGAAAACGCTGCCCTTAGTTCGCAGTTAATCGGCGGCGGCGACGCTTTCAACACCCGTTTTTATATTTTCAATTCCGACACGCTGACTTTTAACAACATAAGTTGCACAAGCGAGATTTTGGAGGTTTTTGACATTCCGCTCATTGACGGCGAGGGTTTCAGAGGTATACGCGACAGCGGCGTGGGCAATTTTGACTACAAAAACGACTGTGTGGTAAGTGCGGATATAATTTCAAAATTCCATTACAACCTTGGCGACACGGTTTACGGAATGTTCGGCGCAATAAAAGGCGTAATTGACAAAGGCATCAGAATAACATCTTTCCGCAAGGAGACGATGCCGCTTGCGCTGAGTCTTTCGCACGCCGAATATCTCAACTTCTGTTGCGTAAAACTTGCCAAAGGCTGCAACCTCAAAAACGCTTTGCAGCATATAGAAAACGTTGTTAATGAGATAGTTCCTGAAATGCCGTTGGAGATTACGTTTTATGACAAGATTTTTGAAAACCTTTACAAAAAAGAGATTAACACTTCGGCTACAACTGTTTTTATGGCGGTTTTGGCGGTTTTGATTTCGATAATCGGGGTTTTCGGCATGGTAACTTTTGATACGGAATACAGGCGCAACGAGATTGCTCTCAGGCGGGTTTTCGGCGCGTCAACGGACGATATTATCAAGAAAATCAACCTGAAATATTTGATTATGATATTTGCGGGATTTGTTTTGAGTTTGCCTGTAACACTTTATGTTATAACGCTTTGGCAGCAGAATTTCGTAGAAAAAGCACCGTTGCCGTGGTGGGTGTTTGCGGTTGTGGTTCTCTCGGTAACGGTGGTAACGTGCGCAATCGTAACCGCTCAGTCCGCAAAAACAGTTTACGGCAATCCTGTGGAAGGGTTGAAGAAAGAGTGAGAATATAATCTGTTTTCTGACAAAAATTTAAATTGTTGGTTGCAAAGGTGATGGAGTTAAACTGAGTTGATTTTTTTTAGGATAAGACATTATTAACGTTTTTTAACCCTCTAAACGCCTGCAAAAATCCCATTTTCTCGAAACATTTTGCCCTTTGTACTCGTTAATAATAGCAAAACTATGTATAACTAAAAAAAGGTAGTTATGGAAAATAACAAAATATATCAAACTATACAAAATATAAAGTATACTATACAGGGGGGGTAAATTATACATCGTTTATCCAACCACATACTTTCAATCCCTTGTGGGCTGTCGGTGCATCACGTAGACGACTGTCCGCAAGGGATTTTTTGTGCCTTATAGCCTAAAATATCTTAATTTTTTTTTGACAATTAACACAAAGTAATCACTATAAAAAACCGAAAGATCATGAAAAAAATTCACTTTCTCTCGATTCTCGCCATCTTATTGGCGATGTTTGTAATCCTGCCATCGTGCAAGGACGACAAAGAAGATATAAACAACGGTCAAGACCCCGACAACAATTCTGACGAAGACGAAGACTTCGAGGACGATACCTTTTGGGACGTAATGTCGAAACTTGTAAGCGGCGACGACATCACCGACGACTACGAGGGCAAGACCTTTGAGCCTTCTATCGGATTAGAAGATCCTGCCTCGCCGCAGATACGAATTGTTGCCACCAACACGATGGAAGCAGCTGCAAAGCGTTTTGCCAATCTCACCGGTGCCGACATCGACGAAAACACAGCTACATACGAATGGAATGACGAAAAGGTTGGCTCAATGACTTACCGCAAAGTTAACGACGGCAAAGACTTTGCCATAGTAGACGTCAACATCCCGTCCATACCGCACCTCTCCCAAATCATCTACCGCAACGGTATGCAAATGGGCGAAAACGGCGATTTTACAGGAACGGCATTTTATCGTTTTGGCGATGTCATCAGCAAAGTACGTGCGGAAGACGGCGTAACAGAATACTGGGTGTGCGTGCGCCCCGCATTCGGCCCCGAAGAAAAAGAAAATACCCACTGGGTTAGCGTAAGCCCACTGCCTGACAAAGACATCCTATACTACACTGGCAGCAACAATTACGAATATGCCCTGCCTAAAAAACTCAAAAACGACGTTGAACGGTTGCAGGATATGGCAGAAATGCTATATGCAATCTGTTATCCGGACGTGTGGTACACCAACCTCCTCTCTTACAAGCCGACGATGTTCCACGATTTCGAAAGAGATAATGCCAAATACCACAACAATTACTTCTGGACCAACGTTGCACAAGCGTGGAGGGAAAAAGGAATCGATAGACTCGTATTCGGAAAATCACTTGATGAATTTGCAAGTATGATGGCAAATCCAGACGAAGGTATCAATCTGATTACCAAGGGCTCTTGGAACACTACAATGTCCAATAAGCCTAACATCTACCAAGCCAAATTCGTGAACACCCCCGCTACCAAATACTGCAACATGCAGACCCGCAAACCAGAATCGACAATAAGTACACAACTGACCAAAACAAAAGATAAACACGATCTTCAGTTTAATATCAAGAAGGAGTGTACCGCCGAAAAACCCTACTTTGTACACAGAGACTTCTTCAAAGACGACCAACCGCGTTGGATTGTACGTTATGCCACAGGCGCAGAACTCTCGACAACCGGCAAATACACCAACGTATACGGTCCTATCAATGGCACAAAAGTAGTTTACCGTTACAACAAGGATGTTGCTAACTTGGGCGAAGACATCGACCTCTCGCAATACGAGCCGGAGATTACAAACGCCAGCCAACTAACCACTCCAAAAGTAGGCTACATTATCGCCAAAGGCGACAAGAACAATGATACCAAATTCTTTAAAACTGTCAAAGACGCCATCAACGCTAAATACTCTCCGCTCGGCATAGTAGTGTACACCGGAGATAGAGAAGGTACCAACTTAGCAATAGCGCTCAAAGACGCAATACTCAACACAAAATGGGCATCTTCCTACGGTGTTCTATCTGAGTGCGGTGTATCAGTAATCACCGACGAAACAAAGATCACCAACATCCGAAATGCCAACTCTGGTACCATCGACGGCGTAAAACTCGCCAACGGATGCGATAAAAACCACGAACACAATGCCGCAATCGCCGCCAAAAACTACAAGGCTTTCGCTGCCGATGATACTAAGTGGTTTCTACCGTCAGTAAGCGACGTTGCCAAGGTGTTCAGTACATTCGACCTCACAATCGACGACGATCATTTATTTTATGTTGACAAAAATTCATCCGACTCCAAGGTTCTATACACATACTTCACCAACTTGTTCTCTGCCGCTGGAATAGAATACGGGGGTAGAATGGAATTTTGGACAAGTACCTTGCAGGAAGAAGACAACGAACTTTATCCTATTATCGTGGAAGTAAAAACGGTTGGACTCTCATACGACATTAGTAGAACTGCCGAACCGCCTGTCCGCCCGTTTATGGCATTCTAACATCATTATTAACCGGCATAAAAAGTTAACAATATGAAAGCTAACAAATATCTGTTCATAGCCCTATTTGCCGCCACGGCGCTGTGCTACACCGCCTGTAAGGACGATGACAGCACACCCGAAAATTCCACTACGCCCACGGAAATCAACATCGACGGCAACGTGGCAAATCAGGGTATCGACATAGCCGCTACTACCACGTCGTACACACTGCCTATCTCTGCCTCGGGCAAGTGGATGGCTCTTCTTGACGACGAATGCGACTGGGCGGCAATCGACGACTGCACTCTCATATACGAGGGCAGCAAGAAAGTTGTAATCGTATGCGATCCAAACAATTCCTCTGCCCCCCGTTCCACAATACTCACAATCTACAAAGAGGACGGCAGCAATGAGGAAATAGACATCTTAATTACGCAGCGCGGCTCCGACAGCAACGGCAATTTCAGTGGCGACGAATTTTCCAAAAAAGGTCTCGGACACGGTGCCGAATACGAATACGTACTCAACACCAAGGGGCTTGCCAAACTCGCCATCAAAGAGGACGAAATGATTACCAAAGGCTCTATGAAAGAAGAAGACCGCACACGGTTCGACCCTACTAAGGTGTTCAAGAACAACAGCGTATTCAACATCAGCAGGATTCAGCAACTTCAAAACGAAAGCAAACTCTCAAAATCTGCCTACGTGGAGTCTTCTATACAAATCGCTGATATGAATACTTTACTCCTTGATTCGTGTCTTCAACAGGAGAAAGAGTTGTCGGTAAACATGAAGGTGGACGTAAGTTTTGGTTTCTTGGAACTCTCGGCGCAGGCCGACTATAAATCCCACAAAACGGAAGATCGTAAACATGTTGACTATTTCATCGCTCGCTCTGCACCAATGTACCACGCATACCTCTCTGAGGACGAACTCAGCAATTTTGCCGATTCCGTAGGTACTTTTGAACTGACAAACAGCGAAAACATAAAGTTGCTCGAAGCCAAAAAGCATGAGTTCAAGGTGGCTAACGCACGAGACGGCAAAGATTCGCTGCCGTTCACTGCAAAGCAGCAGAAGCAAATCGATAAGATGAAGAAGAAAATCAACAAGCCCTCATACGGCGGCATTTTCTCCGTTGGATTCAGCAACAAGTATTACGAACTCACAGAAGCCATACTCGACGAAGATCACACCACCGCCAACAAGGTGCTCGAACAACTTGATAACGCCTACGGTCCATTCATCATAGGTGGAGCCAACCTCGGCGGCACGATCTGTATGCACGGCACTCTTAACACCATGTACCTCGATGGCGATGTAGAGGTAGGCGCAACGTTGGAGACAGAAATGGGTGGGTTACTCAATATTTCGGGTGAACTCTCATACAATGAAAAAGGTGCGTCGATTTTCCGCAATTCAGATTTGGACGTGTCGGTGTTTGGCGGTGATGCCAACAAAGTGGCAGACGCGACCCTCAATCTGCTTACAAGCGAAAAACCAGACGACTTGGAAACCTTGCGAGATATCATCAGGGATTGGGTTAAGTCGATGGAATCCACCGACGGCAACAAGAGTCAGGCAATGCCAATTTCGTTTACAATGACACCGATATGGACTCTGTTTGCCGATATGGAAGTGCAGTCGTATGCAAGGGCGTACTTCATCCTCAGATACAAGAGCCGCGGCATCCTCAATTACCTCGGCTTCACGGAAGTAGGAGACATGAAGTCCCCTTCAGTAGAAGATATACTTAACCTCGCCGGATTCGACGAAGAAAAATAAGTGTATTAACAAAAAAAACTGTCATTTAATCCAATGAACCGTTTTCTTTACATATTACTTTTGGCATCGCTTGCCCTCCACTCCTGCCGCAAAGATGATGATGTCACCGCCACACCCGTCCCTGACGGCGGCGAGGACATCACCGTCTGGACGGTTGAGGTAACTCTCGGTGCGAACGAGGACGGCGATGTCATTTTTTCTAGACAAGCCTCATACGAGTGCATCAAAGTAAAGATAAACGGATACAATGCCGTCACAGACGGTTCTATTGTTATCACAAGTAGCGTGCCTTGGCTCGTTCTCCGCTCCGACATTTTTCCCAGTGATAGCCTTGTGAGCATCGTTACGGCCGACAACAACGAAGGTAGGCGGCGTACTGCTGACATCAAATTTGCCTCGTCGCTAATGCCCGAAAAGAACGCCACAGTGTCAATCACACAACTTTCCGCATCCGACTCCGACAGCAACGGCGGCAATGCCGAATCCGTATGCTATGTCGGTTACGGATACGACATTTTCAAGGCTTACGAAAGCCCGATGTCAGTCAAGAAGACAAAAGCTGTTCTCGACCTCGACAAACTCAGACAACAAACAGCATTACTCGGATTCGATCCTGTGCAAGACTGTCGTCTCGCCAGAACAGAAAACAAATACTTTACCAACGCAAGTATATATGGCTTTGCGGAGGAACTCACTGCCTCGCAGACCAAATCAACGATCTCCCTCGATGGCTGTCGCGAAGACTGCAAGCAACTCGAACAGCGTTGCCAAGGCGACGTGTTCCAAAACAACTTCGGGCGCGGCTGCATTCTAAAAACCGTAGCCTCCAAATACGTAGACCGTGGCGCATTGCTCGAACTCCATCGGCAAGGTGAGGAACAAGGCTCACCATACGTTGTGCCATGGACCGACGACTTTGCCAACTACGTTGCCCAACTGATAACTAACGCCAACAAAAAGACGGCACTTCAAAAAACCGTCCGTAGTATCATCAACAAATACGGCACACACATAGTGATACAAGCAGATCTTGGCGGCAGAATCGACTATTCATTCACAATGTCGAAGTCTTCATCGGTTAATTCCATTCAGGAACTTCGAGAGGAGATAGACTACACCCTCGGGCGCATCAAGGCTTCTGACCGCACGCCCGAATTTCAACAAAAAACATCCACCGCCAAGAGCGACGGAATGTCGATTACCGTGCGCGGAGGCGGTGCTCAAGAGCGTGAAACGCTTCTAAACGCCGCCCAAAAACTCGACAACGACGGACAACTCAATATTGACGATATTAACCGGTGGATAGGCTCTGTAAACCCCGCTGCAAATGTCAGCATCAACGAATGCCTCGATGTCGTGCACTTTGAACTGATACCGATATGGGAACTCTTGCCGAAAAAATTTCGCGACATATTTCTCAGTACCGTGCTCGCAATGGTGGAGAATAGCGACAATAAGTTTGAGGCCGAAAAAATGCACCTCGACCTATATTCCATCGACCTTACTCAAAAAGACCTTACTGATTTCGACGCCGACGGCTCGCTCTGCAAAATTCTCTACATCGACGACGAGCCGATACTCGAAATCTGCAACGAATACGTTCCAAAAATCCGAAGCGACCGCCGCGTAACGGTAATATACCCCATCAGTGAGGGTATCATCAAAATGTCGCAGGGTATCTTTATCGGCGATGGACAAAACCAACCCGCCACCGTGGGCTTCTCCGACGCATCGTGCTTCGTATATCCCATCAGCACAACAGCGATGGGCGAAATCTTAAGCAAAATATACTACATTCGCGGCAACCTGATGCAAGAGGCATACGGCATCACCCCAATCCCCGATAGTAGGCGGAAACGGGAGGTTCAGGAAGACCGACTGATACTATTTACCGAAGACAATGCAGGTGCAATATACCACCAACACCCCATTGTGAAAGTAGGCTCCAATTTTTGGACACGCAACGACATTGATCACTATATGCTCTTTGTTACCGACGACGATGAATACAGCAATAGCAGCCTCGACCAATTGAAAAACAATGTGCTATACACAATGTTTCAATACATTACCAATTACGAATTCAACGCGTACAACTCTTGGACGTGGGGCTACAAGCCAAACACATACTTCGATGCCAACACCAAATGGTATATGCCTATAGCCAAGGAGGTGAAGAGTTTGTACGAATATCTTGGTTTCAACCCCAAGGCATTGTTCAAGGGCGAATTGTCGGGCTGGGACGCACAGTTCAACGGTTACTACGGTTGGTGCGACATCAAGAACAAAAACAAAGATTTCAGCAACCGCAGACGCGAAATCCGCTATGCCGGTGAATTGAATGTCATCTGTTCTAAAAATACCGACGACTATTCTGATGCCTGTCTGATGGTTCTCGACCGTAACTACTCTATGCAACTCATAGACGACTACACATACAACACCGTCAACAACTACGCATGGCGAAACAACTTCTACCCCGTGCGACCCACAAGAGGCCGTATGTATCAATATCCGTTATTATCAACTATTAAAAAGCACATAAAAAAATGAAAACAACCTCAATTCTCTGCATAATATTGGCATTGCTCTTATCGGCATCGTGTCACAAGGACGACGACAAGAAGTCCTCAAGTCCCGACCAAACCTCGGTAGACGAATCATCGATTGAAGCCCAAAAAATTTTTGCAGCATCATCTATCCTCCAAAATCTTGCCGGTCTGCGCATCTTCAACGACGAATCGCTGACCAAGACTTACGAATCTGTATATGGCATTTTAGCGGAGGACGGTTCGGAGATGGTACGTACCAAAATATTCAGCACAGTAGACGAGGCTGAGGAAGATTTTCTTCTGATTGTGGGACAAAGCGCCCTTCTTACCACCACGTCCGACGGATACACAGTAAGCATACAAGACTTGCCATTGAAAGACGGTAAGACTATTCAATTTGGCACGCTCACATTTCATCGCGGCGACGGTGGCAGGCTATTGGGATACGTGGAGGTTGATATTCCATGTCTTCCTCACTTGGAGCGCATAGAATACAAGACCGCCGACGCCATAGGTACCAACGGCAGCTCTTCGGCCTACCTCCTCGGCGACATAGTATTTGTATCTTCTAACTACGGATATTGCCCCGGCTTTTATCTCTGCGTAAGGCAGTGCAACGAGGGCGAAGGGGTGCTTGTGCACTTAGGTATCAACGAGCCGGGCGGCGACGAAAGTATCAACCTTGACGGCGACAACGAAGGCTGCTGGTATCCATACAACAACGACAAAGGACACACCGCCACCCTCTCTGATATAAGGTCTTACGCAGCCTTCATGCTCAACAACCCCCGAGCAATGCAAGTGGCGAAAGACTTCCTTGATGGCAAATTTACGGATGTACCTCCCCTTAGTGGCAGAAAATCCGATTTGTTTCCCGAAGGTTTCTGCAACGACCGTGGCGTGGTATGGCATAGTAGCGATAGCCGCGCCGCCGCCATCCGTTTCAATGCCACTTGGGAGGAGATTTCTTATTACTGGTGGGATTGGCGCGTGTCCCATTACTTCGTAGTGCCGCAAGACTGTACCAATCCTGGCTCCATCTCGCAAAACTCATTCCGATACATAGAAGACGACACTTGGGACGAACATTGCAACAAGATGTGGAATTACACAATTAACGTCATCCACTTTTACGGCGATCAAAAAATCAGCGGAGTTACTACCGTATTAAACGCTAAGACAGCTACAGTCGTCACCAAGGAGGATGCCGAGCGCGCAGAAAAAGAACAATACCGCGAAGAAAACGCCGCCGAAAATGTTACAAAAAAACAACTCGGCTGGTGCTACGCCAGCAACAACGTCTTATACAAGACTGCCGCCGACGCCATCGCCGACAATACCACGCCACTCGGAATGGTGGTGTACGTCAGCGACGGCTCCGACGAAGGTAGCGATATAACAGAAGGTTACGGGCACGGACTTGTAATGGCGTACAACAATTGCTCGTCGGTAACACAAAAACGTTGGGTTTTTAATGCAGAAGAACCGATTACCGCCTCCACACGCGTCAACGACAAGTGCGATGGTCTCTATGAGACAGAATCCCTTGCCTCTCAGCATTTTGCAGCAGCAGAAGATGCCCTAAATTACACCCCGAAAGCACCTAAAGGAACTTCATCATGGTTTATTCCGAGTGCGGGACAGTGGCTTGCAATATTGCTTTCGCCCGGCATTGGCAATGTCCAAAATCGCGGTGCGTTTGGAATACCATTTGACTTACGCGACAAACAGAACAATGCCTACAACATCATTAACAACGCTCTGCAAAGGTCTGCACCTGAGGGTTATTCGCCTTTTGCATTGACGGATAGTTATTGGACGAGTTCAACATTCAATATCAAGGGCAACGACGGTGTAGTGCTCACGCAAAAAAATACCACCACATATTTAGAACTCCGGGAAAAACAGACTACTGCTTACGTCCGCCCTGTATTTGCATTCTGATAATCAGTATATTATGATGAAAAAATTGACAACATACATTGCATTACTACTGATTTCGTCCGCTGCTTGTCAAAAGGTGGACGACGAAATCCCTCTGACGCTATCTGCCGCAGAATCTGCGACGGATGGCAGCGATAACGGCGACGGTTTTTGTTGGGTACTTTCCAAAGACCTCGCCACACGCAACACCTTTGTAAGGACTTTTGGCGTGGGATACTCGTATGATGCCGTCAGAGGAAGTTTTTGTAATTGGGAGGACATCCGTTGTCAAGTAATCAGTCTTGCAGATCTTCAAAAATATCAACAATTATCCGGCATTGATTTTTACCACAATATCAATGCCTCCTCCGTGCAGATTTCTTCGCGTTTCGACTACTCCCTGCGCGACTACGTGGCAAATATCACCCTTGCCTCCGATCAAGAGATAAATCTCGGACTTTACAATGGCGCAAAACGAACCCGCCAATACGTCATCGAAAACGGCGTTAAGGAAAAAATTTACTACACACACACCGAGACCTCCGTTATGGCGCGGCAGTACATTGAGGACGACAACATCGCCGCACTCGTGGACAACGGTGAATTGCAGTTGCTTACCAATAGCTTTGTGAACGCTGTGTTGCACATCGCCAATACACCCGTAGACAACTTCGCCGTAGTGGATTCGTTCATCAATGTATATGGTACACACGTAATCACCAACGCATTGTTGGGCGGTGCTTTGTCTGTGGAAATCAAGAACGATATGTGGCGATACTCCGACGAAGTGTCTGAGGAGCAATGGTCGGAACAAGACTTCCTCGCAATAATAGCCGACAAGGAGAGTCTCCGCCAAAACTCCGCTGCATTCCAACTCGTAGAAAATTCTCAAATTAATATTTCTGCCACCGGTGGCGACCAATCACCGATCAGCGCAATCCTCGGCGAAAAGCGGTACGACGGCACACGTCTGATAGACCTCGACGCAGTTACAAGGTGGAGCAAGTCGCTCACATACAATCCCGACAATCCTCTCGCCTCCAACGTTGAACTGATAGATATGCAGGTAACGCCCATCTGGGATTTTATCTACCCCATCGACGAGGAGACTGGCGACCGCGTGAAGAGTGCCATTCTTCAAGACGCATCGTTGCAGCAGAAGTTATTGGGCGACAACAATTTTTTCAGCACTTCGTTCTCTGCTGCTAACACTGAGCTCGGTTATCGTTACCGTTATAAAACCGACCAATGGAAATCCGCCACAGCCTCGGGTGACAATATCGTCAAAAACATCATCTCAAACGGTCGCTACGTAGCCACTATATGTTACGGTGAACAAATCGGCGGCAAAACCCTCACTGTAGCATACCCGATATACGAAGGTAAAATAAATCTTGCCTGCGGACTCGGCATCGCCTCCGACGGCAAGGCATACAAGGTAAGATGGAACGGCGGTAAGGCATATTCCACATTGCTGACTCAAGACCAAGTGCCGCAGACATCAACATTCTACATCAACGCCGGCAGTATCTCGCTCATTCAGCGCGAAGATGTCAAATACGAGCCATCATTCGCTCTGCCCTTTGTGGAAATCAGCGGCGGTGTACAGCCCGATGGCGGCTATTCGTCTCAAGTATACGATGTTACTTGTGACGGCGATGTCTTCTACTGTCAAGCACCGCAGAGCGCAAAGTTGGTAGCTGGCTGGGAATACGTTAATGAACTTGGCTGTTGGCGGCAAACGTCCCAATACACCTACATCTACAATCCACACGAACTCGACAAACAATAACACTAAAAATGAAAAGACTTATCATATTAACAGCAATCATCTGCCTACTCGCCGCCTGTCATAAGGACGACGACGAATATACACCGCCCGAGCCTCAAGCTTCAAAAATCCAAATTATGACCGTCTTTGCACCCGGGCAACTCGGCGACCGTGGTTATGCCGACCGCGTGATGAAAGGTGTCAATGCACTTCAACAAGACAACACCATTCACGCCGACATAGAATTTATGACTTCATACGACATCAAGACGTTGCAGACAGCACTACTCGACTGGGCGCAAAACACCACCTCTTCGCCCGATGGCACACCATACAGCCGCCGCTTGCTTGTAATGACCGAGTTGTATATGGCCAAATGGTTTGCGGGGATGACCTCCGCGCTTAGAGACGGTGACGAAATCCTTCTGCTTAAAGCTACTCAAAGCGACGCTCAGAAGGCTGCACAAATATTGGGCGCAAAAATTCCTGTTTATGCCCTCAACATATCGGCAGCATCGTCAGTACGCACCTACGCCCGCACATACATTGATTTTCTCGAGCAGTGCGGACAATCTTCCCACATAAGAAACATTAGCGTTTACCGCTTATATAATCAAGAGACCGGTCTATATCGTGATAGTCTTGTAGAAGCCCTGCAAGAGACGTTGCAACTTGCCGCGCCGCCCGCTTTCTCCCACATGCTCGACACAGAGGGCGAACTTTACAGCACCGATATTGCGGGTTCGTTATTCGAAAAGGTATACGAAACCTGCGCCTCGACGCTCTTTGCCCGCGCCGAAAAAGATGCCTACGACTTGTTTAGTATCATAGACTTTGGCTCCTCCAACAGCGGCGCAGACTTCTACCTTATGGGTAAAAACAGCAATTGCAATATCTTGCCCATAATGTTCGACTGCGAATACACCAACGGGTTTCAACGATTCAACATCATTAGACATTTCGACCGCGCTCTCAGTCAATGGATCGAGCGTTGGCTTCGCTCTCAACCGTCAGAAATGCCCCTTGCCGAGACGCATGGCGGCTGGGACGGATTTTGTACCGAATACATAGATGATATAGCAATTGAATTCAAAATAAGGGAATTGACATCATGGAAAACACAAGATTAGCAACCGCCGCACTTTGCGCGCTCTTGATATATGGCTGTCATAAAGACGACGACATCACGCCCGCCGAGTTGCCCGCCAATGAGCAGCACACCATCACCGTTAATGTGGACGTGATACTGCCGACTGACATCCGCGACTCGTGGCAACCCACCATCGACTGGGCAATGTCTAATATTAGCAAGGCGCAGGAGATGCTGCCCAACCAAATCAACCTTCGCCTCCGTTACCACGACGAGGATGCCGAAGATCTCGACCAATTGGCATACGCCCTCACGCACCCCGCCGAGGGCGACGACACGTGTCACGCTATTATCGGGCCTTACCATTCGTCCAACGCCAACACCATTCTCCGCTACGCTGAGCGCAATCGTCTGCCCGTTATAATGCCCACCTGTACGAGTGCCGAATTGCAGCGAACCAACGCCCGCAGCACCTACGCATGGTTTCTCACCGAGAGCGACATCACGCAATGTGAAATGATGATCGCCTTGGCAGCAAACAATAATTTCCAAAATATCGCCCTTATATACAGCGATGATACATACGGACAGTCGTTCCGTGATTGGTTTGGCTACTATGCCGCCGAACAGCAGCTTCATCTGGCGGGCAATGGTGTATGTGCCTTCAAGGACAACGACGACATAACGCCATTTCTCAACTCCTTTCGTGACGACTGCACCAATCAAAAAGTAATGATTTGTTGCGCCCTTTCCAACGCTGCTGATTATGCCAAAGTATGCAAACAAATCAACCAGTTACAAATGGAAGTAATCTTAGACGACAACAATCTGTTTTTATATACGCTATTTGCCGACGTGGCTTTCGACCCCTTAGTAATAGACGATATGGAGATAGGATTCTCCTATGCCATTGCGCCATACGGTTCGCCTACATACGGATTTCCGCAGGCATACGAGGCGCGTTATGGCTCGCTGGCTTTGGGCGGATATGCGCAGATATACGACGCACTCACTCTCACCGCACTTGGCGCTGCGCATCAGGCTGTGCATGGCGAGAATTGTCTTGTGGACGGTAAGCAAGTTGTTTACGACATGCGTCCCACTACACCCGGCCTCACCGACCACATTCGCAGCATTGTTGCTTGCGAAAACGGTGCGGCTACGGGCTGGAATCTCAACGGTCTCACACGTGCCTTTGCCGAGATTGCAGGTGGGAGAGAAATAACAATTACTGGAGCCACCGGTACTTTCAATTTTGACGGCGAGACCCGTACCAAAATTCTCAACACTACCTACCTTGTATGGGATAGCGACTTTGTGGACGATGGTACGGGCAACTTCCACCGCATGGTGAAACCGCTTGTCTATCTCAGCACCGAAGGCTCGTCTACGCAGGCCTCCACCACAACCCTCTGGCAGATGGACAAGAAGTGGAATTCCACCATCGAAGATGTCACGGTATCGCACAATCTGCCCGCCCTTACCGACCGCTGGGCGGTTGTCATCAGCCCGTCGACATCATGGAACAACTACCGACACCAAGCCGACGCTTTCGCCATGTATCAGACTCTTAGGCACAGCGGCTACGACGACGACCACATTATCCTCATTGTGGAAGACAATCTCGCCAACGACCCGCTCAACTTGTACCCGGGAGAAATTTTCGTGGAGCGCAGCAACGATGCTACCACCACAAGCGATATATTTGTTAACGATAATGTAAGGGGAAACGCTGTGGTGGACTACCATTTCAGTGATCTCACCCCCGACGACCTTGCCGACATTATGCTTGGACGCAGCAGCGACCGTCTGCCGCAAGTAATCCACCCTTCATCGAGCAGCGACGTATTCTTCTTCTGGAGCGGACACGGCGGCAGTATTGACGGTCCGCTATGGGGCAACGAAGATGCTTCTAAATATTTTGGCAAGCAGCGCATCAAAGATATTGTAACGGAAATGAACAACCTCGATATGTATCGCCGTATGATGTTTGCGATAGAGACCTGTTACAGCGGCAAATGGGGAGAAGCATTGGAAGGTTTGCCTGACGTACTCGCCCTTACTGCCGCCACGGCCTACGAAACTTCTAAGGCCGACATGTACGATCGTTCCCTCGGCGTATATCTGAGCAATGCCTTTGCCCGCACATTCCGCCGTCAAATATACCAAAACCCTCACATAGCCATCTACGACCTCTACCGCGAACTTTTCAAGACAACCAAAGGTTCGCACGTAAGCATCTACAACCAACTAAACTATGGTTCTGTGTATGACGAAACGATGGGAGAATTTTTGGAATGAAATCTTGGTGGAATAAAGCCGGACGATTTCAACGATGTAAGTCATTTGACGGATTTTGGCGCGGAATTTTTTTTAAAAAGTTGAGCGTGATAGTGGTAAAATAAAAGGTATTGGTTAATTATGAAGTGTTGTTATCTCGGGTATACTCTTTTTGTGCTCTAATTTGGGTAAAAAATGGTGTTTTAATAATTTTTTTTCAATATATTTGCACAAAAATTCTATGTCTGAGCATTGGGAAATATACGCCGATTGGAATCCGTGGCATGGTTGCACCAAAATCAGCCCCGGATGCAAATACTGTTATGTCTATCGTCAAGACGAAATGTACGGCAGCGAAATTTCAAGCCAAGAATGTAGAAAAACCGGCAATTTCAACCTCCCAATCAAACGCAGACGCGACAAAAGTTGGAAAATCGAAAGCGGCAAAATTGTTTTCACTTGTTTTACATCGGATTTCCTATTGAAAGATGCCGACCCGTGGCGAGGCGAATGTTGGCAGATGATTAAGCAACGGAGCGACCTTTGGTTTTATTTCTTCACCAAACGCATCGACCGTTTTATGGACTGCATTCCAAGCGATTGGGGCGATGGTTACGACAATGTGCTTGTGGGTTGCACCGTTGAAAACCAACAAATGGCGGATTACCGTCTGCCGATATTTCTCTCTATGCCCATCAAACACAAGAGCATAATGGTGGCGCCGATGCTTTCTGCCGTTGACCTTACGCCTTATTTAACGCCTGAAATTGAGGAAGTTGCCGTAAGTGGCGAATCGGGTGTGGATGCTCGTCCCTGCAATTATGATTGGATTCTTGATGTGCGCTCGCAATGCGTGGCTCGCGATGTTGCCTTCCGTTTTCATCAGACGGGTGCGCGTTTTATCAAAGATGGCAAGATGTACCGCATCCGCCGTTGCTACCAACTCAGCCAAGCCCACAAAGCCAACATCGACTACAAAATCGGCAAATATATGGTTCCCGAAACGGTGAAGTTTCAGTGGAGTGAGGAGGATTATCACGATTGAGGGGGGACAAAATTATCGGCAAGTTTTGTTTCAAGCCACCGGGTCTGCGCAAAAATCTCTGCGTTTGCAGGATTTGCAATGCTTGATTGTAATAATAACATATTAAACTGCTTAATTTCGGGTGTAGTAGTTTATAATATCAACAAAACCCTCAATAGATAATTGTGGATAATTATTCTGATTCATATAAAGTACAATAGCCTCACGATTGACTATAAGCATATTTTTCAAAGAAGCATAATCAATTATTACTATTTTTTTATCATTGAAGAATCTATCTAAAGCATGTAATTGGATTCTTTCAGGGATTCTAATTTTGTGAAGTTCATACATTAGGCGAGTATTTATCCCTAATCTCAAATAATCAGGGAAATATATTACAATACTATTTGTAAGTCCATAAACCGCTTTTATATATGCAATAATACAAATCGATTTGTCATGAATTACACTTTGAATATATTTTATCAATTCAATCACAGTATCAACATCTAAATTAAATAAAGTCGATATTTCATAATACTGACATCCATTCATCCAATGATTTGCTACTTCAACAAGTCTGTGAATATCATTAAATAATTTCATATTCTTATTGCTACCATGTTCCAATTGGTCTTTAATAGAAGGCATATTCATAATAGTTTCTATCATAATACTGGTAACAGAATAAAAATCATGCTCATTTTTTATATTATTTAATGATGACACGAAATCTTCTTTGATAAGTTCTTCAAGATGTACAAAATCTCTTGCATTAAGACCCGACATCATCATTAAATTAGTCTTTTCTTTCCCCAAATTATTCTTCAAAACATCATGTCTAACTTTAAAAACACGATTAAGAACTTCACGATGCATATCATCGGACAGAACATAGGCCAATGAGTTTGTTACGATCTTATCTACATCTATTAAATTTGAGTTGCTTACAGAACTTCGTAATATCATTTCATCAATTGCATCAGTGAAAGTAGCAATGGAAAGTAATTGATTTATATCATTATCACTATCCAAAAATTGTCTATTCACAAGTGTTGCTACCAAATCATATAACGTACCTTTAATTTTCTCTAACTCATTATCATTTGGATTTAATGCTTGTTTTAATAATTTTATCAACATACCATTTCTATATGCAACAGGAACGGTAATGGTTCCATAGCGTTCACGTCCTGCACGACCAACTCGACCAATAATATTTTTGAGACGATTACTTGTCAAAAATTTACCTTGATTAGACTGATCATACACATTTGCTAACACAATAGTTTTTATTGGCATATTAACGCCTTCTGCCAACGTAGTATTACCAATGATAAGGCGAAATAAACCTTCGTCATAAGCACGTTCAATTTTTTCACGTAAATCTTGTGGAATATCTCCGTGATGATAGGCAAAACCAAATCTCAAAGCATTACAGAGTAAATGTTTATTCCCCAACTGATAATTTGCATACTCAATAATTTTATTCAACTTTGTTTTATCTTTCACATATTTAGTTGGTGAATCAAACGGATTTTCGCTTAATATTTCAATCATATATTTTGTTAGTCCAATACAACTTAATCCTGTTGATTTTGCTGTTGAAAAAAGGAGAACAGAGCCTGCCTTAAGAGATTTAAGCGCAAGAAAACATCCTACTGGCTTTCCCCATAATTTCCATACACCTTTGACTTTATGACGTAATTCTTTATCCATAGATTCTGCCTGTGTAATGAATGAAGGGATATTATAATAAACATTGGAATAAGATTCGTTAAAAATGTTCAAATCTATACTTTTATCATTAACCAAGGCTTCTGTTAATAAAAGATTGCTTGGACGATACATACTATTACCAATATGATCATCAGTTCCGTTGAGCCACCTGTTAATAACTTCAATATTTGGAATAACTGCTGATATAAACAAAAACCTAACATTCTCCTGCCGTCTTAAACGTGTTAACAGCATTTCATAGTTAATTCCACGCGAATAATCATCAAGTAATTGACCTTCGTCACAAATTATTAAAGTAAAACTATTCAGTATTTCATCATCAGATGACTCAATACCCATAAATGATTCTGGAGTGGATATCAATAATTGCGCATTAGATAGTTCTTCTTCGTTTACAGCACTTGCATTGCCACCGTATTTTGTGGCATAAGAAAATCCAAGTTGTTTATGAATTTTACGAAACCTATCTTTCAATTCTCGACTTAATGCACGCAATGGAGCAAGATACAACACTTTGGCGTTCTGATTTGAACGTAATTCATGATAAATCAACAACTCAGTTATATAAGACTTGCCTGCACTTGTAGGCATTTTTAAACTAAATGCCCCTTCAAAAACAAGTAACCCCTTATCAATAGCATCTTGTTGGGATGGTAAAAAAGATAAAAAATGTTGGTTATATGAATAACGCACATAATCATTCCAATCAAAATATGGATTAATTGATAGTAAAGACTTCCAAATATTGTTTCTTTTAAACTTATGCAAAACACACCTCAAAACTGTTGTCATATAGAAATCAGTTGAAGATTCAAAATTACGTTCTTTATATTTTTCTTCTATTATGTCTATTTGTTTAGAAAGAAATTGTTCATCTCCGGTTTCTATATATCTTTTTATAAGGTCAACAACAGGCTGATACCTATATTGTTCTTCAATATAATAATATGATTTTCCTCCTGTAACAATAAAAGACAAAAGTTGAGAAGATTGTTCATTATAGTCGGCTATAGAAACATTACTCATTGTCCAAGTAGATATTGCTGGATAATCACAAAGATAATAAATAGATGCAACATATAATTGATTGTTTAATGTCCTAACACCATGAAAAGAATTATAAGTTTCTTTTTGAGAATACACTAATAATCCCTTAACTATTTGAAACAAGTCATGCTTAAGATGTTCGTCGAAACCTTCTTTTTCAATATACAGCACAAATTTATCGTGCAAAATACCTAATAAAGAGATATAGAAATCTTCCTGTCGTTCAACGAATTCGACCTCCGGCATATTATCAACACCATAACTTTTACAGAACTCAAACTTTTCTGATTCTTGTAACCATTTATTAATAATCTGCTCCATAGTATTTGTATTTACGCTTTATTTGGCATATCGTGATAAACCTGTTGATAGATTTTTTTGAGGTTATTTATTGGTACACAATAGACATTGCTAACCTTAGGGTGTACACTAAGTAAATCACTGGGCATGCGCGCAATTTGTTCCTTAATAGTAGATGTATCTATTATCGCCACAGCATTGTGTTCTTTTCTATATGTGGTAACACACGGATTACTAAATCTGTTAATTTGATTGTATAAATCAACTAGTTTAAGGTCTTTGCATCGAATTTTCAAATAAGGGATTGTTTCCGCAGCACGCTCAATGGCATCCTTATTAGCATCAAATACAGCCTCTAATATTGTACATTCATCTTTTCCATCTTTATATGTAACAAAACTTTTTTTTTGTGTGTTTTGTAAGTTTTATTTCCTAATTTTGTAGATCGTGTCTTTACTTCATATGTAAATAAAGCATCATTAGAAGAAGGATTTTTTAAATCTGCTAATTCAAAAAGAATAATATCCGTATAATGACTAGGTGCTTTTTTCTTATCCTTGAATCTCCACTTCATAGGACATACATTTACATTTGGAGACCAAATTTGACAAGCGAGATAAAATGTAAGAATCTCACCAAAATCACCTGACATAACATCACCTGGGTCTGGTAATAGTTCCATAATTTCATCGGCTCTTTTCCCTCCAAAAATCTTAATTCTCTCATTAAGATCTGCATCAGGAATATAAGCCTCTCTAAAAGGGATTAAGCAATCGTTGATAAAAGCACTTTCTTTAGTACTATCAAAGACATAAAATTGTAATCCGCTGCTAGGATACAACGATTTATTGAGTGTAAAATAATCTGATAAATTAGCCATATTTTTTAATTAATTTTTGCCACCACATTTCTGTTTTGAACATCAAGAAGAATAATTGTCAACGAGTATCGAATTATATTCCAAAAACGAAATATATTCTTACTTCCTTTCGAGCAAAGTCCACCGATTTCCTTTTTTTTGCGCGTATCGCCATCGGGATAGATACAGACTAATTGTTCTGTACTGTCTGATAATACATTAATAAGTATTACAATAAACTTTCATCGATGTAGCCAACATTTTTTGCTATCGCAAATATAAACATTCTTTTTTAAAACGGTAATCACTTTTCCGTAAAAATGTTCGATTATTCAATCATTCTCTGTAAACTCTTTTGCAATCAATATTAAACGGTTCAGTTTGTTGATAAACCATTATTTTTCAAGAAGGAATGTGAGATATTGGCTTGCTTTGAAATTTTCAGTTTCAAAAAATGGCTCCACGACAATTCCACAATTTTATTGCAAAAACTCTTTCACACGGCGGACTTTGTAAGTGCAGAGGTCCGATTATTTTGATTTTGAAAATGACTTTGGATGAGTTTTTTTCAATATCTTTGCTGAAAACTTTACAAATATGCCTCAGACACTCAAAAATATAGAAAATAGCGGTGAGATAGTGCTGTATCAGCCTGATAACAGTTTGTCGTTGGAGGTGAAGTTGGAGAACGAAACGGTTTGGCTATCGCAACAACAGATGGCTACGCTGTTTAACACAACCAAACAGAATGTTAGTCTTCACATCAACAACATCTTCAAAGAAGGTGAATTGAATAAGGATTCAGTTGTCAAGGAATCCTTGACAACTGCCGCCGACGGAAAGAAATACCGCATTGCATTTTACAATCTTGATGTAATTATATCAGTAGGATACCGTGTAAAATCGCTACGCGGCACACAATTCCGCCAATGGGCTACCGCGGTACTCAAAGACTACCTTCTGAAAGGTTACAACATTAATCAACGCCTTGTGTATATGGAAGAACGGATTGACCGCCGTCTCAATTCCATCGAATCCACCCTCGCCGAACATCAACAGAAAATCGACTTTTTCGTCAAGACCAATTTGCCGCCAATTGAACAGGTTTTCTTCAACGGACAGTTTTTTGAAGCACGTGTATTGTTAGAAAAAAATCCCATCACACGATCGTTGGCTAATTATCGACGACAATCTTTTTCATTGCGGACATTCAATCAAGGATATGGGCAAAAAACTTACAGCAATAATGCTTATGGGTACGCCGCCCGAAACGATTCTTAATGCATTAACATAACCCTCGCCCAAAAATTAAATACGGTATTTTTTTTTATTAAAACACAAAACATTATGGCATTTGATTTCAAGAAAGAGTTCAAAGAATATTACCTTCCGCCCTGCAAGCCGGAGATTGTAAACATTCCCCCAGCCAACTTCATCGCAATACGTGGCAGCGGCAATCCCAACGACGAGGATGGCGAATACAAACACGCCATCAACATTCTCTACGCCGTGGCTTACACGCTGAAAATGAGTTACAAAACCGATTACAAAATCAATGGTTTTTATGAATACGTTGTGCCGCCGCTCGAAGGCTTTTGGTGGCAAGACGGCGTTGTAGGTGTTGATTATTCCAACAAATCCACCTTCAATTGGATTTCGGTGCTGCGTCTGCCCGATTTCATCACCCGCAAAGATTTTGATTGGGCGGTAACGACAGCCACCAAAAAGAAAAATATTGACTGTTCGCAAGCCGAGTTTCTCACCATCAACGAAGGTCTCTGCGTTCAAATAATGCACATCGGCACCTGCGACCAAGAGCCTGAAACTGTGAAACTTATGGACGACTTCATCGCCACCGCCGGCTACTTCAACGACCTCTCCGCCACCCGCCTCCACCACGAAATCTACCTCTCCGACCCAAGAAAAACCGCAGCGGAAAAATTGAAGACGGTGGTAAGGCATCCGGTGAAGAAGGGGTGATTGCCAAAAATTTCTTATCTTTGCCCTCAAAAATCAAATTAAACAAATCACAAAATGAGTACATTCACAGTAACAGAAAGCAACGATTACGACACCATAAAGTCGCTGTTTATAGATTATTCGCAAATCAAAGGCGCGGAAGGGTGCTTCGTGTCGTTTGAAAAAGAATTGGCTGATTTACAGTCGTTTTACAATGGCGGAGCATTGTTTTTGGGTTATAAAGACGAAACCCCGGTGGCTTGTGTTGCCATCAAAAAAATTGATGATTCCACTTGCGAGATTAAACGCCTCTATGTCAAGCCTGAACACCGTGGCAAAGGATATTCGCGGCAGATGCTCAACGCAGCATTGCAACGCGCCCAAAAACTTGGTTTCACAACGGCAACCCTCACCACCCGTCCCGCAGTAATGCCCGTTGCATTTCAACTTTACACCCGTTCAGGATTTGAAAACCTCGGCGAAGAAGACGGCGTGGTAAAAATGAGGAAAATAACCGCATAATCCAAACATCTATGAAAACAGAAATCAACCCTTCGGAAACCTCGCGGGCAAAGGCGTTTGAATATTGGATGAAATCGCCAATGCCGATGGTAACGGTTGTGAAAACTTTTGACGTTACCAATCTTTGCCGTGTGAGCAAGCGCAAAGGTATGAAATTCAATATGTTGCTATCGTGGTGCATTGGCAAGGCAGCAAGCAAGGTTGCCGAGTTTTTAACCCTTCCCGAAGGTGGGAAACTTTTCCGTTACGATCATCTCGCCCTCAACACGATTTTCAACGACAAAAACGGTGCATTGTGCTTCTGCGATATTCCTTACACCGATGATTTGCAGCGTTTTAACAACGATTACATCGCAATATCAAAATCAGCGATAGAATCTTGTCAAAACATCTTGGACGAAGGCGCGGCAATAGTTGGCACGTCGGCAGTTACAGGCACCGAACTCGACTGCATAGTAAACCAATATTCAGGCATTTACAACAATCAGTTCCTTTATTGGGGACGTTACCGAAAACATTGGTTTA